>NZ_JBMDIO010000030.1:0-59068 GCF_057808725.1 Novosphingobium sp. FG90 | reverse complement strand
ATATGACTTTAATTCAATAGTTTACACCCGATGTTGGAAACTTTGTCGCGTGACACTTGGGGATGACGATGTCGCGGTCGCCCCACTGCAGCAGCACCGGCACCTTCACCGCCGCCGCAGCATCGCCCGCGCCGGACTTCCAGACAGCCTTGGTGTTCGCCTCGTAGTAGGTCTTCACCCGCGCGAAACCGCCGGGAATGTTGTTGGTCATGTAGTACCAGTGCACCGTCTCGGGCTTCAGCCGCTCGGGCCGGCCGTAGAGTTCGGTCAGCGAATAGCGATAGAAGAACTCGGGCATGTAGTTGGGCACGAGGTTCGTGTGCACCCACAGGACCGATGAAACGAGAGCCGAAGTCTCGGTCGGAGGCGGCGCCTTCAGCGGCAGGGTGGAGACCGCCAGCGCCCGCACCTGATCGGGGTGGCGCGCGGTGTACATCGTCGCGATCGTCGCCCCGCTGGAACTGGCGACGATGACGAACTTGCCGAGGCCCTTCTGCTTCACGAAACGCTCGATCAGTTCGACGACGCTCGGCATCCCCTGCGAGGCACGGGGATCGACCGACAGCCCGTAAGGCGGCCAGTCGAAGCGGATCACGCGGTAGGAGCCCTTGAGCTGGTCGGCCCAGCCGTCCCAGATCCGCAGGTTCGACATCGAACTGTGGAGCATCAGGATAACCGGCCCCTGCCCTTCGTCGCGGACATGCAGCTTGACGTCGCCGACCATCTCGAACTTCGACGGCCCGGTCGCCTGCTCGGCCACGACCTGATCGTAGCTGGGATTCCACCAGCCAAGCCGCATCGTGCCCAGCGTTCCGGCCGCGACCAGCGCCACCGCCGCCACCACGCCGCCGACGATCCTGCCCACCCGGCGCTTGCCTTTACGCTCGGCCCGATCCCTGTCGCTCATCCATGATCCCCTGTGCTGAAACGCCGATGATGACGGGGAGCACGGCGCGGCTCCAATCAGTAGATTGCAATGAGCCATACCCGCACCGCATGGCGCCACACTTCGCGAGCCAATGTCTCCGGCAGGCGGGCAAACGGCGCTTCCTCCACGAATGAGCAGCGGGAAATCGCGCTATCGAACGCGCCGAACCGACAGAGGGAGACCACGATGCGCCACGCCACGCCCCCGCCTTATGTGCTCGCCGCCTGCGCCTCCGCGCCGCAGTGCGTGTTCGCGAACGGCGCCGTGGACCGCGCCGCGATCGACCACAACATCGCGCAGACCATCGACCTGACCGAGCGGGCGGCCGGCGATCACGGCGCGCGGCTGGTCGTGTTCCCCCAGTTCGGCGTGACCGGCTACGCCATGGTTTCCCCCGAGGCCTGGCACGACGCCGCTTTCGCCCTGCCCGGCCGCGAGATCGAGCGGATCGCGGAAACCGCCCGCCGCACCGGCGCATGGATCGCGGTGCAAGTGCCCGAGCGCCATGAAGCCTTTCCCGGCCGCCACTTCCTCTCCTGTGTCATCGTCGGCCCTGACGACGGGATCGCCCTCGTCCACCGCAAGGGCTATTCCCTCTCCCTGCGGACCAGCCCGATCGACGTGCATGACCGCTTCGTCGAGGTCTTCGGAGAGCGCGCTTTCCACCCCGTGATCGACACGCCGCTCGGCCGTCTCGGCGGCACGATCGGGGCGGAACTGCACTGGCCCGAAGTGTGCCGCTCACTGGCACTCAACGGCACCCAGGTGGTCCTTAACCCCATAGCAGCGGCGCCACACCTCGACTATCTGCAGCGACCAGGCGCGCTCCACGTCAGGCCGGCGCGCGCTTTCGAGAACATGGTCTATCTCGCCACCGCGAACATCGCCGGACCATCCGACACACCCCCTTCGACCATCTTCGATTACAAGGGTGCATCCATCGCACAGCCTGCCGACGGTGCGCCCGGAATCACCCTCGCCACGATCGACATCGCCGCGCTGGAGGACTGGCGCGGCCAGCCGTCCGCCAATTTCCTCGCCCAGATCCAGCCAGCCACGACGGTCCACCCCGATCCGCACCTCCATTGGCCCAGCAACGCATGGCCGGCGCAGGCACCATCGACGTTCGACGATCTCGCGGCCATGGAGGCCGATACATGGCGCAAGTTGAATGCGCACTGGGCCTGAGTGGATTGCCCATCCAAGTGATTGCATAGTTAAATACAAATAGGTATCTATATACTCGGAAATTTGCGCTAGATCGCGATCTTATCGAGTAGCTCAAGCATGAATTCCGCTCTCGAAGATGACCAGGCAGCCCCCATCGAAGCCGACGCTCTCATGGCGTTCGGCAACATGTGCGGCGCCTTGTCGTACTGTCCAGAAGCAACTCTGCGCATCTTTGCCGGGCAGGCCTTGCGCCACACCCTGATTGCAGCGCTTCGGCAGGAGGGGCATGGCTTTACGGAAATGCGCTTCCATGCCTGGTTCGCGGGGCTGACCACGCTCTCCGAAGACAGCCCGAGAAGCGCCCGCCCGGCCCGCGCCTTGTGCAATGCGATCCTGACCGAGCTTGCCAACTGGGGCGATACGGCGCTCGCCGCCGCCGCGGGCCAGCTGCAGGCCGCCCTGCTCGCCCCACTGGAGGGCCACGACGAGAACGCGAACGCCGAGGCCAATCGCATTTTCGAAGCCGCACGCCTGCTGATCGGCACCCTGCCGCCCCCGCAGACCTCCCCCCTTGCCGACCTGGCAGCGCTCCACGACGCGATCGCCGGCAGCATCGACTTTGCCCCGCCGGAACGGACGACCGCACGGCTCGCCACGCCGCTGCGGCAATTCAAGATCGAGGTCCCCTCCCTCAAGGCCCCCCTCTGGGCGATCGACCTGATCTTTTCGCGGCGCCTGTTCGACCAGCGGAACCTGCGTGCCGCCCTCCCCCTTCCCGGCCTCACCCGAGCCAACGCCATAAGTGAAGCGGACGTCCTGCAGCGCCGGCTCATCTTCGCCGAATCCATGCAGAACGCAGTCGGTCCAATGCTGACTATGATGCGCAACGCCGATGCTCTCGCCCGCTTCGCCCATACTCCGGCACCGGGCCGTCGCGGCAATTCGAGAGCACCCTTGCTGATGGAATTGCTGGCCGGCTTCGGACCGCTGCGCTCACGGCAGATCGAGACGATACTCGGCGCCTCGCGCCTCGGCGTCGCGGGAATGATCGAAAGTTGGGAAGCCATGGGCGCCATCAGCCGAACGACGATCTCGGGTTCGCACCTGCTGGAAATGCGAAACACGCGAAGAGCCTCGGAACAATCCCCGAAACCAGAGGCGCGCGTATTCTCGACGTCGGCCCTGGCCGACTACGAGGCATCGATGGAGGCTATCGACCGCCTTCTGGCACGTCACGATGACGAGCGACACGGCGATGGCTAGACCTGACCGACCGGCGCCCGCAGACCTTCCCAATGCAAGATGGCGTCAATTTAACCGGATTGCCCCGTTTTTGACCTCCTCGCAAACGGGCCTTTCAGCGCCATAACGATCGCAAGACAGCCCGCAGGTCATAAATCCCGCAACGGCGCTCTACGAGCCCCTGAGGGCAAAAATCGAAATTTCGAGGCCAACACTATCCGCATCAGCCCCGAATATACGTCAACCTTCGATGAGGTCGCGAATGGCGGTCATCAGTTCGTCGGTAGATGCGCCTGAGCGCGGAACGATCTTCAGGGTCAGTCCACTGCGTGTCGACCGGGCGTAGCGGAGCATCGGCTTGCCGTTCGCGGCCTTGACCACCAGTTCACCACCACCGGCCTTTGTCTTGGCTACGGTCGCCGCGATAAGCCGCTTGGCGACTTCCGGACCCGACAGTTTCACGCCGAGGTCCGCGCGCTCCTCACGCACGACCTTGCCCTCCTCTATCATCAACGCCAGCGCGCGCGGGTCACCGGTCAGCGGCTTGACGTCGCGCGCCACGCGCACGGTGAGGTCATGGGTATCGGCGAAGATCTCGACGATCTCCGCAGGCAGCCGCGCCACGTCGAGCAGGCGGCTGAGCCACGAGCGCGAGATCTTGAGATGCTCGGCCATCTCGCTCTGCGAGCCGTCATAGAACTCATCGAGCGCGCGAAGATATTCGTTGGCGCGCTCCCAGTCGGAGATGTCCTTGCGCGACCGGTTCTCGATGTCGGAGACGCGGAACGCCTCTTCGTCCGATACATGCTGGATGGTGACGAGGTATTCGTACTCGGGATGGTGGTGCGCCCGCAGCCACTGGACCGTCCACCAGCGACGCACGCCGGCGATGATCTCGTAGTCGTAGTCAGGGTCGTTCGTCAGCCTGCGGACGATCGCCGGGATGCGCTGCTTCTTCGCCGAGAGGAACGCATCGATCAGGTCGCGGCAGCTCTCCTCGTCGAGGTGGTCGAGGTCGCGGTTGTGGAGCCGCCAGGGACGGCACCGTGCCGGGTCCACCCACTCGGTCCGGTCAGTGACGACCTTGCCCGAAGCCAGCCGTGCGAGGGTCTGGCTCCGGCTGGCCATGATGCTTTCCGAGGGCGCCGAGTTATCCAGATCCGCGTCATCCAGCCCATCGGTGAGGCTGCTCCCAAATCCGCGATTGCCCTTTGCCATAGTCACTTCCCGTCCGCCGCAGCGCCTGTTCCAGTGTCGGTTGCCACGTGGCAACACCGACACACATTCCCGTTTTTACTCTCGAACCGGATGCAGACAACAGCCGGACCGAAACTCACACCGCCTTGAATTAAGGCGATTTTCCTATTCGTTGCCACGTGGCAACTGCTCAATCCACCCGGCCCGCCCGGCTTGCCCAGGTGCGCAGGACGTCCTGTTCGATGTCGTGGCAGACATCGTTGAGGAAGCGAACGCAGCGGTTGTGCACCTCGTGCGAGGTGACCGGGCGATCGAGTTCGAAGACCGTCTTCATGCGCGAGCTGGCGTTGTCGATTTCCGCGCTGACCTTGAGCACGGAGTTGATCATCGAACCGCCGAATACCTGTCGCATCATACTCAGGATCTCGCGGTGCATGGACTTGCTGTCATCCACGCGGCTCGCGACAAGGCGGATGAAATTGTAAGCAGGGCGCACTCGCCCGCCCAGTTGCTCCAGCTGCTTCATGGTGGTCCGGGCCATGTCGATGAACGAGACGGTCGAAGCGAAATCGATGACGCTCGGCGGCGCCGGAATGACCATCGCATTGGCGGCCTGGAGCACCGCCATCGATACCATGCCGAGCGCCGGCGGCGGGTCCATCACGACGATGTCGTAATCGTCGACGACTTCGTCGATGGCCTGGGCAATGATGTCGATGACGTCGAAGCTCTGGTTCTGGGCCAGGTAGCCGGCGATCTCGTACTCCAGATTATAGAGCTTCAGATTGGCCGGGATCAGGTCGAGTCCGAAGAAGTGCGTCTTGCGGATGATCGAGCGGACGCCAAGCAGTTCCGGATTATGGAAGTGCCCATAGAGAGTGTCGTCCTCTCCCAGGTCCACGTCGGGACGATAGCCGAACATCATGGTCGAACTGGCCTGGCTATCGCAGTCGATGAACAGCACGCGGTAGCCGCGGATCGCGAAGTGCTGCGCCATGTGCAGGGCGAGGGTGGACTTGCCGACGCCGCCCTTGAAGTTCGATACCGAGAGGATCGCCGGGGTATCGCCCGGCGCACGCCAGGGCCGCGTGCCGAAGACGGCGCGCATGTGATCGAGTTCCTCCAGCGTATATTGCACGCGGTGACCCGACGCCGTGCGATCTCGCTCGGGCAGGCGTCCATCGCGCTCGGCCTCACGAATGGCGGACGCAGTGCGGCCGACCAGCGAGGCTGCCTTGGAGATCGGGAAGGAAGGGCCGACCTTATGGCCCGTCTCCGGATCGAGCGCGCCGTCGCGGATACGCTTGAGAATGGTGAGAGCCTTGCGATGAAGCAGGCCAAGGCTATCTTCCAGCAGTTCGTCGCCGCTGATTTCAGAAGGAGCAGGGGTCGTCGCCATAGATACCCGTCTTGTGAGTTTGAGGCCCGACCCTACCCGCGTTGGAAGTTTCGAGCAACGACCCGTCCATCAGTGTTACAAAACCACCGATGATCTCCGTGCTTTTTGTCCCTTTCCGAGTCGCACAAAGCGAATGCGCGACTCGAATGACCGATGATCTCGGTGCCGTTGGCGAATCCGCTGCTGCAAAATGCCCCTGCCCCGCCGAGTGATTCGCGTTTCGACCGTTCCGAAATCGCCGTTTTCCCCCGCCACCGATGATCTCGGTGCACAGCGATGATGACGGTGCGTCAGGGCGATGATCTCGGAGCCGTTTGGACCGATGATCTCGGAGCGCAAACCTATACAAGAATCCCTAATCAAAATCCGATTCGCGAATCGGTTCGATTTGAAAAGCAGGGATATTTGGGTTCAGCTCCAAGAACGCACCGAGATCATCGGTAAGGTTGTAGGTTTGAACCGCTAATTCCTGCCGAAACTGCCAAGCTCCTTGCCAATCCGGGCGAAACCTGTTGTCTAAGCGGCAGATGACAACCCGATGAGTCGGGCAAAGCAGGGCGATATGAACTCGGATAGCAGCAAGCCGATTGGACACCAGTATGCCCTCGCCATGCTCGATGGCGGCGAGGAGCAGGTGCGCTCGCTTGCCCGAGCCGCCGGTTCGCAGCTGACGCTGGATGCGTTTCTGCGCGTCCACGACGAGGAACCGGTGCCCGCGTTCCTCCACTCGGCGCTCTGTGCGATGTCGCTGCCCACGAAGCGGCCCAAGGACGAGACGCAGCCGATCCTGCGCGAAGACGGCAAATATGCGCTGGCCATCAACCCGCGGCCGGTCCTGCAGACGGTGGACGGCAAACCGGTCCTGCGCAGTCTTGGCGTGCCTTACGGCGCCTACCCACGTGTCGCGCTCATCTACCTTCTGTCGCAGGCGGTCTCGAAGCGGTCGCGCGATGTTTACCTGGGGCGCAACTTTACAGAGTGGATGCGCCGCCTCGGGTATCAGACCGTGTCTTACGGACCGCGCGGTACGGCCAACCGCATGCGCGAGCAGGTCGACAGGTTGCTGGCCTGCGAATGGCAGATTCGCTGGGACGGGACTGAGGCCGGCGACAATGCCTTTGCGGTGCGCGACGTCAAGATTTCCAACGAGTATGCGGGATCGCTGGAAAAGAATGGCGCCTTCGCCCGCGAGATCCGGATGTCCGAAGGCTTCTACGCGCATCTCATCGACCATGCGGTGCCGCTCAACGAAGTGGCGATCCGCGAGTTGAAGGGCACGCCTACCGCCCTCGACCTCTATACCTATCTGGCCTATCGTCTGCCGCGCATCGCCGCCGACAAGGGGCAGACGATTTCCTGGGACCAGCTGGCGCGCCATCTTGGCAACGATGCGGACAGCAAGCGTTTCCGCCAGACCGTGCGCGAAACGATGCAGCTGGTCTCGGCCGTCTATCCCAACGCCAACATCGACATGTCCGGCCGCAAGGTCGTGCTCTATCCCTCTCCGGCGCCGCTGGAACGCAAGCTGGTCGGGCCGCATCTGCGGCTGCTGGGGGCGCCGGCGGCGAAAGAGGCACCGAGATCATCGGTCGCGTCAAAGGGCAAATTCCGCAAGGATGAGGCCGCCGAGGAGGAAGCCCTGCTCGAATTTCCGAACGGCAGCATGAGCTTCGGCACGCGAGAGGCGGCATACCGCAAGATCGGCCTCGACAAGGGGCACCCCTGGTCGGTGGACCAGATGGCCGATGCCTTCCGTGCCGGCTTCCCCGGAATTTCGCGCAAGCGCAGCGAAACCGAGTGGCTGCGCGTATGGGATGCCTTCGTCGTCAGCTATGCCAAGCGCAGGGGAGCGGCCGAAGGCGAGTGACCGATGATGTCCGAGCCGTTTGACGGTCAGGGCGGCGCTATGGTCAATCCCTGGGAGCGGTCGCCGACCGGTTCTATGAGGCTGCGGAAGTTGCGCGTCGTTGGCGAGGCATCGCGCAGATGGAACAGCACCAGCTGGCTGGAAAACGGCATGTCGATGGGCCGGAACGTCAGCGTATCGACATTTAGGCGGGCCAGCGACCGGGACAGGATCGTTATGCCGAGGCCCGCCGCGGTCAGCCCGACGAGCGTTCCGAAACTGTCAGCTTCCAGCGCCACCGTCGGACGGAAGCCGAGTTCCTCGCAATGGGTGCTCAGCATCTCGTTGAAGCCCGCGCCGTTCATCGAGCCGAAGAGGATCAGCTGCTCGCCTTTGATATCGGCAAGCGACAGGGGGCGATCGTGCCCGGCAAGGGGATGATCGCGCCGCATCGCCACCATCATGCCTTCGCACTGGAGTGGGAGCACCTGCATCTGCGGCAGCAGCGTCAGCGGTGAAAAGGCACGCAGGATACCGATGTCGAGGGTGCCGCGCTCGACGCCGCTGATCTGTTCCTCCCGCGGGAGCTCGCTCAGTTCGACATGCACTTCCGGGAACTTCGCCCGAAACCGCGCGAGCGCGTCGACGACATAGGACGTGAACGGCACCGAAGGCGAAAAGCCCAGACTGAGGCGGCCGACTTCACCCGAATCCGCCAGCTTGGCGATGCGTGCCGCCCGGTCCGCCTGTGCCAGCGTCTCGCGCGCCTGGGGCAGGAACTGCAGCCCGGCGCGCGTCAGCTTGACGCTTCTGCTGGTGCGGTCGAACAGGCGCACGTCGAGTTCGTCCTCCAGCGCGCGGATCTGCTGGCTGAGAGGAGGCTGGGATATGCCCAGACGCTGCGCGGCTGCCCCGAAGTGGAGTTCTTCGGCCACGCAGACGAAGTAGCGCAAGTGCCTAAGCTCCAAAGGTCACGCTCCGATTGAGAGGTTTTCGATATTGATCGTGCCTCCATATATATTGGACAGAAAAGATCCAAGCGCGCATCGGCGGTTTCGTGAGGGGTTCCTCTCACGATGCGGCCGGCCAACACCGCTCCCGAACAACAAGGCGGGTGACCGATCCGTTTCCTGACGCCGGAGTTGCCGGCCTGGCCCTTGTCATGCGCTTCAGCCGCGGCAGGGCAGGACGGCGCACCCGGCTTGCGACGAGGATGGCATTGAAGGGGCCGCGAGGCGCGGATCGACCGTGTCCGCGCGGCGCATGGAGAAGTCGATGATCGGTATCGTCAAAGTCGCCCTGAACCGCCCGCTGACGTTCATCGTCATGGCCATCCTGATTGCCGTCGGCGGGATCCTCGCCGCGCTCAGGACGCCGGTCGACATCTTTCCGGAAATCAAGGTGCCGGTGATCGCCGTCGCCTGGCAGTATGCCGGTCTGCCGCCGCAGGACGTGGGCGACCGCATGATCACGCCTTACGAGCGCGTGCTGACGACCACCGTCAACGACATCGAGCATGTCGAGAGCCAGTCCTACCAGGGCATCGGCATCGTCAAGATCTACTTCCAGCCGGGCGTCGACATCCGCACCGCGACGGCAGGTAACCTCGGTTTCCCAGACGATCCTCAAGCAGCTCCCCCCCGGCGCGACGCCGCCGCTGATCGTCAACTATTCCGCTTCCACCGTGCCGATCCTGCAGCTTGCGCTGTCGGGCAAGGGCCTGTCGGAGCAGCAGCTCTTCGACCTTGGCCAGAACCAGATCCGTCCGCGCCTCGTCACCGTGCCGGGCCTTGCCATGCCGTTTCCCTCGGGCGGCAAGCAGCGCCAGGTACAGATCGACCTCGATCCGCAGGCGCTGCAGGCGAGGGGCCTTTCGGCGCAGGACGTCGGCAATGCCATCGCCGCGCAGAACCAGATCAACCCGGCTGGCTTTGTCAAGATCGGCGCGACGCAGTACAGCGTGCGCCTCAACAACTCGCCCAGCACGATCGACGCGCTCAACGACATTCCGGTGAAGGTCGTCAACGGCGCCACCATATATATGCGCGACGTCGCCTACGTGCGCGACGGCAGCGCCCAGCAGCAGAACATCGTGCATGTCGACGGCAGCCGTTCGGCGCTGCTGACCGTGCTCAAGAACGGCGCGGCCTCGACCCTGGCCATCGTCAACGGGGTGAAGGAGACCATGCCTTCGATCCAGCAGACGCTGCCAGAGACGCTCAAGGTCCTGATCGTAGGCGACCAGTCGCTGTTCGTGAAGGCGGCGGTGAGCGGCGTCATTCACGAAGGCGCGATCGCAGCCGCGCTGACCTCGCTGATGATCCTGCTGTTCCTCGGCTCCTGGCGCTCGACGGTGATCATCGCGCTATCGATCCCGCTGGCGGTGCTGGCGGCGATCATGGCGCTGGCGATGTTCGGGCAGACCCTCAACGTCATGACGCTGGGCGGTCTCGCGCTCGCGGTCGGCATCCTCGTCGACGATGCGACGGTGACGATCGAGAACATCAACTGGCACCTCGAGCAGGGCAAGGGCGTCGTCGAATCCATTCTCGACGGCGCAGCGCAGATCGTGACGCCGGCGTTCGTCTCGCTGCTGTGCATCTGCATCGTCTTCGTGCCGATGTTCTTCCTGCCGGGCGTCGCGGGCTACCTCTTCGTGCCGATGGCGCTGTCGGTGGTCTTCGCGATGATCGCCTCGTTCATCCTGTCGCGCACCCTGGTGCCGACCATGGCGATGTACCTTCTGAAGCCGCACGCGCCCCACGGCGAGAACCACCACAACGCCGGCGAGCCCGGTTCGCGAAACGTGTTCGTCCGCTTCCAGCGCGGGTTCGAGGCGCGCTTCGAGAAGGTGAGGGCGGTCTACATCGGCCTGCTGCGCCGGGCGCTGGGCTCCAGCAAGCCGTTCATGATCGGGTTCCTGGCTATCGTCGTCGTCTCGTTCGGCCTGATGCCGTTCCTGGGCAGCAACTTCTTCCCGGCCGTGGACTCGGGCCAGATCGCCATGCACGTGCGGCTTCCCGCAGGCACCCGCATCGAGACCTCGGCCTCGCGGTTCGAGGAGATCACGAGTGAAATCCGCCGGATCATTCCGGCTGAGGAACTGAGCACCGTCACCGACAACATCGGCCTGCCGGTCAGCGCGCTCAACACCATCTATTCGAACAGCGGCACGATCGGTCCGCAGGACGGCGACGTGCTGGTCACGCTGAAGGAAGGCCACGAGCCGACCGAGCAGTTCGTCGACCGGTTGCGCGTCGAACTGCCCCGCCGGTTCCCCGGCGCGACTTTCGCGTTCCTGCCCGCCGACATCACCAGCCAGATCCTGAACTTCGGCTCGCCTTCTCCGATCGACATCCAGGTTTCGGGCAAGGACCAGGACGCGGCGCGTGTCTACGCGCACAAGCTGATGGCCAAGCTGGCGCGCATTCCCGGTATCGCCGACATGCGCCTGCAGCAGCCCGCACGCTCGCCGCAGCTCGACGTGGAGGTCGATCGTTCGCGCATCGGCCAGTACGGCCTCAGCGAGCGCGACGTGACGACCAGCCTTGCCAACTCGCTGGCGGGCACGGCGCAGACCGCTCCGGTCTTCTTCGTGAACCCGGAGAACGGCGTGTCCTATCCGGTCGTGGCGCAGGCGCCGGAGTACCAGGTCGGCTCGATGAACGCGCTGTCGGACATTCCGATCTCGGGCGCGGCGGGCATTCCGACGCAGCCGCTCGGCGCGCTCGCCTCGCTCACGCGGTCGAGCACGACGCCGGTGGTCTCGCACTACAACATCCAGCCGGTGATCGACATCTACGCGACCACGCAAGGGCGTGACCTCGGCAGCGTTGCGGGGGCCGTGCAGTCGGCGATCGATTCGCTGGCCAAGGAACTACCCAAGGGCGCCAGCGTCACCATTCGCGGGCAGTACCAGACCATGAACACCGCGTTCTCCGGCCTCGGCTTCGGCCTGCTGGGGGCGATCTTCCTGATCTACCTGCTGATCGTCGTTAACTTCCAGAGCTGGGTCGATCCCTTCGTGATCATCACCGCGCTTCCGGCCGCTCTCGCCGGTATCGTGTGGATGCTCTTCGCGACGGGGACCACGCTTTCGGTGCCAGCCCTAACCGGCGCGATCATGTGCATGGGCGTGGCGACGGCGAACTCGATCCTCGTCGTCAGCTTCGCGCGGGAAAAGCTTGCCGAACTGGGCGACGCCACCAAGGCGGCGGTCGAGGCGGGGCTCGTGCGCTTCCGCCCGGTGCTGATGACCGCGCTCGCGATGATCATCGGCATGGCGCCGATGGCGCTCGGCCTGGGCGAGGGCGGCGAGCAGAACGCGCCGCTCGGCCGCGCCGTGATCGGCGGCCTGATCTGCGCTACGATCGCCACTCTCTTCTTCGTCCCAACCGTGTTCAGCTTCGTCCACCGCCGCCGCAGCCATGGCGACGAGCAGACCCCTTCGATGGAAATGCAGCCCAGCCATGCTTGAACCCGCAACCACTGAAACCACCGCCCCTGAATCCGGCCCTGAATCCGGCCCGTCCAGCGGCACGCTCAAGAAGGTCGGCATCGGTGCCGCCGTCGTTGCGCTCGCCGTCGTTGCCTTCGGCGTCGCGAGCCGGATCAGCGCCACCAACGACCTCGAGGCGGTGGCTGCCGATGCGGCGGTCCCCACCGTCAGCGTCGTCTCTCCCGCTACCGCAGAGGGAGGCGACGGGCTCGTCCTGCCGGGCACGATCCAGGCCTACAACAGCGCGGCGATCAACGCGCGCACCAACGGCTATGTCCGTCGCTGGCTGGCCGACATCGGCGATCATGTGAGGGCAGGGCAGACGCTCGCGATCCTCGACGCGCCCGAGATCGACCAGCAGCTCGCGCAGGCCAGGGCCGATTACCAGACCGCGCTGGCCAACCAGCGCCTCGCCGCGACGACCTCTAAGCGCTGGCAGTCGATGCTGGCGCAGGACGCCGTCTCGCAGCAGGAAGCGGACGAGAAGGCGGGGGATCTCGCCGCCAAGACCGCGCTGGCCAACGCGGCGCTCGCCAGCGTGCGCGAACTGAACGCGAAGCACGGCTTCACCCAGTTGTCGGCGCCGTTCAGCGGCGTCGTGACCAGCCGCTCGGCGCAAGTCGGCGCGCTGGTGGTGGCGGGCAACGCGGCATCGCAGCCGCTCTTCACCGTTTCCGACGTGCATCGCATGCGCATCTACGTGCGCGTCCCGCAGGTCTATTCCTCGCAGATCCATGCGGGCATGAAGGCCAGCCTTACCCTTCCTGAGTTCGCTGGCCGGGACTTCGAGGCGTCGCTGACGCGCAGCGCCAACTCGGTCGATGCCCAGTCGGGCGCGATGCTGGTCGAATTGCAGGCGGACAATTCCGACGGCGCGCTCAAGCCCGGCGCCTTCGCCCATGTGCGCTTTGCCATCGACGGGGTCGGCGGGGGCCTTCGCCTGCCCGGCAGCACGATCCTTGCCGCAGAGGACGGCCCAAGCGTCGCGATCGTCGGCAATGACGGCAAGGTCACGCTGCGCCGGGTCACCATCGCGCGTGACGAGGGCAAGACGGTGCTGGTCTCGGTCGGCCTGAAGCGTGGCGACAAGGTCATCGATTCGCCGCCGGATTCGATCCGCACCGGCGACCGCGTGCGGATCGCCGCGCCGGACGGGAAGGGCGCGAAGGGGGCCGGCGGCAATGGCTGACGCCATGGTTGACAGGGGCATATCGACCGCGAAGCTGCTGGCCCTGCCGGTCGCTCTCGCATTGGGCGCCTGCTCGATGGCTCCCGATTATCAGCCGCCGCAGACCGCCGCTCCCGCGCAGTTCAAGGAAGTCGCCGGCTGGACCGCCGCGACTCCGCGTGACGGTGAGAGCAGGGGGCCGTGGTGGGATGCTTATGCCGATCCCACGCTGGCAGATCTCGAAGCGCGCGCGGCGAAGGCCAGCCCGACGCTTGCCGCAGCACTCGCGCGCTATGACGCCGCACGTGCGGCGGCGCGGGTCGAGCAGTCGGACCTGTTGCCGCAAGCGGGCGTGAGCGGTCAGGCCTCGCGGGAGCGTCTGTCGGAGAACCGGCCGCTCAGCACCGGCACGGCGCGCAAGTACAACGACTATACCGTGGGCGGCTCGATCGATTACGAGCTGGACCTCTGGGGGCGCATCCGCAACCAGGTGAAGGCGGCGACGGCGGAATCGGATGCGAGCCGCGCCGATCTCGCTTCCGCGCAGCTCAGCCTGCAGGCGGCGGTGGCCGACGCCTATTTCCGGCTGCGCGGCCTCGATGCCCAGGCGCAAGTGCTGGACCAGTCGGTCGAGGCTTTCGCCCGCGCCTATGACCTGACGGACAAGCGGCACTCGGGCGGCGTGGCCTCCGGGATCGACGTCAATCGGGCGCGCACGGTCCTTGGCAACGCGCGTGCGCAAGTGGCGACGATCGCCAACCAGCGCGCCGCGACCGAGCATGAGATCGCAGCGCTCGTCGGCGAAGTCGCGTCCGGTTTCAGCCTGCCGATGGCGGCGGCCGATCTGGCTCCGCCTGCGCCTCCGGCGGCGACACCGTCCGATCTGCTGCAGCGCCGCCCCGACATCGCCGCTGCCGAGCGCCGGGTCTTCGCGGCCAATGCCCGCATCGGCGTAGCCAGGGCGGCGTTCTTCCCGTCGCTGACGCTCGGCGCGGCTGGCGGGTGGGAGACCACCAACGGTCAGTTGCTGACGACGCCGAACACGTTCTGGTCGCTCGGCCCGCTGACCAGCCTGCTGACGATCTTCGACGGCGGGCGCCGCGCGGCGCAGGTGAAGATTTCCCGTGCGGACTATGAGGAAGCGGCGGCGGATTACCGCGAGACGGTGCTGACCGCCTTCCGCCAGGTCGAGGATGCCATCGCAGCGATGCACCATCTCTCCTCGGCGGCCGTCGCGCAGAAGGAAGCGGCCGACGCAGCGCAGCGGACGCGCGACATTGCGATGTCGCGCTATCGCGACGGGGCGGCGGGCTATCTCGATGTCGTGACGGCGCAGACCGATGCGCTCGATGCCCAGCGTGCGTACATCTCCGTGCAGACCCAGAGGATGCAGGCCAGTGTGGCGTTCGTGAAGGCTCTTGGCGGAGGTCTGTCGGTTTCTGACGGCGCTTCGGCGGGCGATTGAGCCCGTTCAGTTGAGCCTGAGCTCGCCCTGGAGTGCTTCACTCCGGGGAGGCTGCGCCGTTGGACCCGATCGCCCCATCAGGCACCGCGCGCCACCAACCAGCGTATAGACGGCATGGCGTCCGGCGCCCCGGTTCTGGTGATCGACGCGAAAACCCTGGTAGTGGCGCCGGATCAGTCCGGCGTGGACCAGTTCCGATACGGCGCGGCTCAGGTTGGTCTTGCCGGACTTGCGGATACGCTCATGCACTTCGGCGGCGATCACCGCCTCGGCCGCTTGCGGTTCCGCCGGGGCATTGCCGGAGGCGAGCAGTTCGACGCGCACTTTCTCCGCCAGCATCAGACGCCTGGGATCACGCGCGCCCATGGGCGCGAGTGCATCGCACAGCCAGTCCCGGAGCAGGGTCGTGCGACCTTCGCGCAGAATGAAAGGCCCGGCACTGCCGTCCGGCCGCGCGATTTCGGCGATGAGGCTGAGGACCATGAAAGCGTAGCGGGGGCGCGAACTGGCCTGTGCCACGCGGTCGAGGAGATCCGCCATGTCGCTGGCCCGCCCGCGATGCGGGGATAGAGGCTTGTGATGGAACATAGCGAGGCAAAATAGAGCACATAAACGGAATCGAGAGAATCCCCTTTCCGGGCTACCTTTCGCTTTGTCAGCAATGACACTTTACCGGGGGCAAAGTGTCACAGGCGAGATTCTTGTCCTCTCCGCGATTCGCTACGATCGGCGAACCTTTCACGCCAGTTGCCCCGATGCACGCGCAATGAAGCATAGCCTTGAATTGGTAAGACCGACTTGCGCGCCGGTTGGAGAAAGCATTGCCGGAATGAAGTAGGAGCATCGCGAATTGCGGCGGAATACTTCGGAAAAGTGTCATTTGCGGCACTTATCCTGCCTTCAGGAGGACTTGCCCCGACAAATCGCCACAGCGAATGCGCGCGTGAGCATCATCGCCGGGAAGATGTTGGCCGTCGCTGCTTCATTACCGCGCCACCCGCTCGTATGGTCCGGCGGCTGATTACGAAGCTTTGGGCCTCGCAATTGGACGGACAGGTTCCCGCGTCGACGGGGGCCGCCGAAGAAGGCTCCGCCAGCAGGACGGGGCGATCGACGGACGTTTCCAGCATCACGCGGTCTCCGGGTCGCAGCAGGGGGCGGTCGAACGGTAAGACCAATGATGGGGATGATGTGATGAGGCTGTTTTCGTCTGTACTTCTGTGTTCCGCCAGCCTGGCAGGTCTTTCGACCCCCGCCCTTGCGCAGGATGCGGACACGTCCGCCGAGGAAGCAGTCGCGGGCAATGTCATCATCGTCCAGGCCCGCCGCCGTGATGAGGCGGTGCAGGATGTTCCGGCAGTCATCGACACGGTGACGGCGGACGACGTGGCCAAGCTCAACATCCGTGACTTCAAGGAAGTCTCCACCCTCGTCCCCGGGCTCCAGCTGACGACCGAGGCCAACGGCGTCGGCGGCGGCGGTCGTCTGCGCGGCGTCAACTTCGACGTCTCGGCCAGCGGCACCAATCCCACGGTGGAATTCTACTTCAACGACGCGCCGATCACCGCAGGCGTGATCCTGCAGCAGATGTACGACATCGGCCAGATCGAAGTGCAGCGCGGGCCGCAGGGTACGCTGCGCGGACGTGCCGCACCTTCGGGCTCGATCACCATCGGCGCCAAGAAGCCCGACCTCTACTCGGTGGGCGGCTTCACCGACATGACCGCCAATGACATCGGCACGATCAACTTCAAGGGCGGCTTCAACCTGCCGATCATCGAGGGCATCGCCGCCATCCGCGTCGCCGGTGTCTGGGACGAGAACGAGGCCGACCGCGTCCGCCCGATCACTTCGGCGCGCGATCCGTTCCAGCGCACCAAGAGCGGCCGCATCTCCGCCATCGTGCAGCCGACCGACTGGCTCAAGTTCGAGGGCATGTATCAGAAGATGGACCGCAAGGCCCGTCTCTACGATCAGGTCGCGTCCTTCAGCGAGGTGAACCCCGATGCCGCCGCTAGCCCGGTCTACATCGACAGTTCGGACCGCCGCTCGATCATGGAATCCGCGCGCCCGATCCATCAGATCTACGACATCTACAACTGGCGCGCCGAGGCCTCCGGCTTTGGACAGGTGCTGATCTATCAGGGCCAGCACTATACCCAGAAGATCACCGGCATCGAGGTGATGGACGAGGCCAACTTCTTCCCCGGCTCGGTCGAACAGGACACCTATTCGTCGCCCAAGGCGACCTCGCATGAAATTCGCCTGCAGAACGATGCGCGCATTGCCGACATCTTCGACTATGTCGTCGGCTTCTTCGACTACAAGAACGACAACCCGACGACCCTCAACCGTCCGACCATCCTGGGCTACCCGACAAGCGCTACGACCGGTGCCATCTTCGGCATCGTCAACACCGCGATCCAGCGCACCAACACCAGCCACGAGCAGTCGTTCTTCGGCAACCTGACCGCGCATCTGGGCGAGGGCACCGAAGTTTCCGGCGGCGTGCGCCACATCTCCTACACCTCGCAGAACGGCCTGTTCATCAACGGCGCCTCGACCGCCACGACCGGGCAGGATGCGAAGAAGTGGATCTACTCCGCTTCGGTGAAGCACAACTTCTCGCCGGACTTCATGGTCTATGCGAGCACCGGCAGTTCCTGGCGTCCCGGCATCAATGTGGTCGGCGATTTCAGCCAGCGCATGTCGGAACTGGAGGAGAGCTTCGTCAACCTGCCGCCGGAAAGCTCCAAATCCTATGAACTGGGCTTCAAGAGCACGCTGCTGGGTGGCCGCATGCGCCTGAACGCGACGGCCTATCACCAGAAGTTCAAGAACTATCCGTACCGCACCGGCGGGCGGGGGGTCTACTTCGTGGACTACACCAATCCGGCCAACCCGGTGGTGACCCAGTTCAACTTCGTCGGCGCCGTCCCGGTCGAGGTCAACGGCATCGAGGGCGACGTCTCGATCGACGTGATGGACGGCTGGAACCTCGGTCTCGTCGCCAGCTACTCGATCGGCAAGATCAAGAGCGGCACGGTTCCGTGCAACGACCTCAACGGCGACGGCGTGCCGGATGTCATCACGTCCGCTCCTTCGCTGCCGGTTCTGCAGGCCGCTGTCGGCAGTGACAACATCTCGGCTTGCCAGGTCAACCAGCGTTCCGGCTTCCAGGCGCCGTTCAGCGCAACGCTGACCAGCGAATACAGCTTCGCGGTGAGCGACCACGTTGATGCCTACGTGCGCGGCCTGTTCAACTTCTTCGGCAATTCGCGTGTCGATCCGGTGAACATCTACGACAATCTGGGCTCCTACGGTCTGGTCAATGTCTTCACCGGCATCCGCGATGCAAAGGGAGCTTGGGAAGTATCGCTCTTCGCCAAGAACCTGTTCGACACCACCAAGACGCTGACCCGGACCGACCCGCTGTTCACGTCCTACCGCAACATTCTTGCGGGCGGCGCGGCGACCACCTTCACCAGCACTTACAACGGCGTGACAACTACCGCGCCGCGTGAGTTCGGTATCAACGTCCGCTACGCCTTCGGTAGCCGCTGAGACGCCAAGGACTTCGTCATTGCGAGCCGCGAAGCGGAGAAGCAACCCAAGGCAGCTTTACGTTGCTCTGGGTTGCCGCAATGACGAGGTGGGGCGGACTTTCGCTAATTCGCCGTTTCCCCCGCCAATAGAGCGGGCAATCGGCGGCGCAGCAGCGCCACGAACAGGCTGACCTTGGGGGAGAGGTGCTTGAGGCGCGGATAGACGGCCCAGATCGGCTCGTCGTCCGGACATTCTCCGGCGAGCACTTCCTCCAGCCGGCCATCGGCGATCGCCGAGGCCGTGTAGAATGCAGGCAACTGGCACACGCCCATGCCCTCCAGCGCCGCTTCCAGCACCATCGTTCCGTTGTTGCAGCGCCAGCGGCCTTCCGGGCGGAAGGTCTCGCCACGCTGGAAGTGCCAGAACGCCGCCGAGCCGACGAGGCAGTCGTGCTCCTTCAACTCGGCGATGCGTTGCGGTCTCCCGCGCGCAGCAAGATAGGCGGGCGCGGCGACGGTGACCATCGCGCGTGATGCCACCCGCGTCGCGACAAGTCGCGAGTCCTCCAGATGCCCGGTGCGGATAGCGATGTCGTAGCCGTCGCGGATCAGATCGACGACGTCGTTGTCGAGGTCGCAGGCGATCGCGAGTTCGGGATGCTCGCGCGCATATTCGCGCAGGACCGGGCCGATGAACCGCTCCCCCAATGTGTACGAGCAGGTGATCCGCAGGTTGCCGCGCGGACTGCCCTGCGCGGCAACGGCGGCGATCGCGTCCTCGCGCTCGGAGATCAGGCGGCTGCCGGTCTCGTAGAAGATGCGGCCCGCTTCGGTCAGTCCCAGCGATCGGGTAGTGCGATGGAACAACTGGCTGCCCAGCTTCGCCTCCAGCCGGGAAACGGCGCGGCTCATGTGCGTGACCGAAGCGCCGAAGCTGCGTGCGGCGGCGGTGAAACTGCCGGTCCGCGCCACCGTCACGAATTCCTCGATGCCGTCCCATGCTCCAATCACGATTTTTCCCACTCGGTTATAATGCTTTTCCCAAGAACCCCATTAACGACAATCCGGCAAGGCGCTAGAACCCCCGGCGAAAAGGAGACACCCCGCATGAAGACCCGCGCCGCCGTTGCCTTCGAGGCGAAGAAGCCGCTCGAAATCGTCGAAGTGGACCTGGAAGGGCCGAAGGAAGGCGAAGTCCTGGTCGAGATCATGGCGACCGGCATCTGCCACACCGACGCCTATACGCTCGACGGCTTCGACAGCGAGGGCATCTTCCCCTCGATCCTCGGCCATGAAGGCGCCGGGATCGTGCGCGCGGTGGGGCCGGGCGTCACCAGCGTGAAGCAGGACGACCATGTGATCCCGCTCTACACGCCGGAATGCCGCCAGTGTAAGTCGTGCCTCTCGGGCAAGACCAACCTGTGCACCGCGATCCGCGCCACGCAGGGGAAGGGCCTTATGCCCGACGGCACCAGCCGGTTCAGCTACAAGGGCCAGCAGATCTCTCACTACATGGGCTGCTCGACCTTCTCGAACTTCACCGTCCTGCCCGAAATCGCCGTGGCGAAGATCCGCGAGGACGCGCCGTTCCAGTCCTCATGCTACATCGGCTGCGGCGTCACTACGGGCGTCGGTGCCGTGATCAATACCGCCAAGGTGCAGGTGGGCGACAACGTCGTCATCTTCGGCCTTGGCGGCATCGGCCTCAACGTGATCCAGGGCGCGCGTCTCGCGGGCGCCAACAGGATCATCGGCGTCGACATCAACCCCGATCGCGAAGAGTGGGGCCGCCGCTTCGGCATGACCGACTTCCTCAATACGAAGGGCATGAGCCGCGAGGACATCGTCGCCAGGATCGTGCTGATGACCGATGGCGGCGCCGACTACACCTTCGATGCCACCGGCAATACCGAAGTGATGCGCACCGCTCTGGAAGCCTGCCATCGCGGCTGGGGCACCTCGATTATCATCGGCGTGGCGGAAGCGGGCAAGGAAATCGCGACGCGCCCGTTCCAGCTGGTCACCGGCCGAAACTGGCGCGGCACTGCGTTCGGCGGCGCCAAGGGCCGTACTGACGTGCCCAAGATCGTCGACATGTACATGGCCGGCAAGATCGAGATCGATCCGATGATAACTCACGTCATGGGCCTTGAAGAAATCAACACCGCCTTTGATCTGATGCACGCGGGCGAATCCATTCGCTCGGTCGTGGTCTTCTGAAGAGGGAAATTTCGATGTTCACGCATATCATGGTCGGCGCCAATGACGTCCCGGCCGCCAAGACCTTCTACGATGCCGTTCTCGGCGCGCTCGGCCATGGCGAGGGCAATCTGATCGGCGAAGGGCATGGCGTCGGATACGCCACGCCCGGCGGCTTCTTTGCGGCGGTGACCCCGCGTGACGGCAATGCCCCGACGTTCGCCAACGGCGGCACGATAGGCTTTGCCGCACCCGGCCCCGAGGCGGTCGACGCCGCTCATGCTGCAGGTCTTGCTGCAGGCGGAACCTGTGAGGGCACACCTGGCCCGCGCGAAATGTTCCCCGGCGCCTACGGCGCATACCTGCGCGATCCGACCGGCAACAAGCTCTGCCTCTGGCAGGCACCGAAGGCCTGACGCGATGAGCCTGGAGACGATTTCCACCAACCGCAGCCACGGCGGCACGCAAGGCGTCTATCGCCATGACAGCGCCGAGACGGGAACGCCGATGACGTTCTCCGTCTTCGTGCCCGACCATGGGCCGGGCGCGAAACTGCCGGTGTTATGGTATCTCTCCGGGCTCACCTGCACGCACGCGAACGTCACCGAAAAAGGTGAGTTTCGTGCAGCATGCGCGCAGCATGGCGTGATCTTCGTCGCGCCGGACACGAGCCCGCGCGGCGACGATGTGCCTGACGACGAAGGCTACGACTTCGGCAAGGGCGCGGGCTTCTACGTCGATGCGACCCGCGATCCCTGGGCGCAGCATTTCCGCATGCGCTCCTATATCGAGGCTGAATTGCCCGCGCTTGTTGCGCAGCATTTCCCGGCCGACATGGCGCGTCAGGGTATCACCGGGCACTCGATGGGTGGTCATGGTGCGCTGACGGTCGCGCTGCGCAATCCCGATCGCTTCCGCTCGGTCAGCGCCTTCTCGCCGATCGTCTCGCCGCTGAACTGTGCTTGGGGTGAAAAGGCGCTGACAGGCTACCTCGGCGAAAACCGGGCCGACTGGCGCGCGTATGATGCCTGCGCCTTGATCGAGGACGGCGCGCGCGTTCCGGCGCTGCTGGTCGATCAGGGAACGGCGGACGGCTTCCTCGAAGAGCAGTTGCGCACGCCGCTGCTTGCCGCAGCATGCGAGAAGGCAGGTCAGCCCGCGACGATCCGCATGCAGGAGGGGTACGACCACTCGTACTACTTCATCTCCACGTTCATGCCTGAGCACGTCGCGTGGCATGCGGAGCGTCTTCGCGGCTGACCGCTCAGCCGAACGCGCGCTTTTCGTAGACGGTGGCGATCGTGCTGCCGTCCCAGACGTAGCACAAGTGGCGTTCCTGCCGGCAGTTGGAGAGCAGCCGCGGCCGGAACACCGCCGCGCATTCGCCGCCCGCGTGGCGGACACTGGCATAGACGATGCCGTCGGATCCGCCTTCGCGCAGGGCTACCGCGAAGGCTTGCGATGCACCGTAGTGGTCGGGATGGTAGACTGCCGCGAGGTCCATCCGGTGTTCGCGTATGTCGTGCATGCGTGCGTCCAGATCTACGGCATAGACGCGCATGTCGAGTTCCTGCGGAGCCTCGGCGGTAAAGGTCATGAAGCGGGCGCGGTGATAACAGGTCTCCGCGACGGCGGTATCGATCGAGCGCGCGGCGTAGAAAACGCCGAAGGAGCCGTCGGTGAACCGGTCGCCTTTCGGACTGAGATGCGTGAAGGCCGCCATGATCGGTGTCGTGCCTGGCCCGGAAACACGATCTTCAGGGGAGACCAGCGCCAGTTGGCCGGTTTCCTCGCGCAAGCGGTCGTTCGTCATCGCTTCGAGCGCGAAGACCGCTTCGAGATCCGCCGGATCGGCGACCTTGTCGAATACCGAAACCGGCGGGAACCGGCTCGGCACGATGCGATAGCACGGTGTCCAGCGCAGCGCGGTGACCGCAACGTCCATGGCTGTTCGCGGCCCCGTCAGCCGCGCTGGGCATCGACGTATTGCCGCACCACGTAAAGGTCCGCGACGTTGCCCGAAGTCATCCTGTCGAGCGCGGACCGGCCATTGAATACCGGCGCGGCATTGGGTTTGCGGACCCAGTCGTCGGCTGTGCGCGGCAGCAGGATCTGCAGGCCCTTGTAGATACCCAGGACATAGGAAATCCGCTCCAGGGCATCCTTGGGGATGGCAGCAACGGCACCGCGTTTCCACGACTGGAACGTCGATCGGCTATCCAGCCCAAGCAGGCGCATCTGTTCGTTCTCCTTGAGGCCCCAGGCATCGGAGATGCGAAAGAACGTGCGCAGGGCCGGACCGGTCAGATCCTTCCGGTTCGGTTCGCGGGATTGAACAGCAGTAGCCATGCGCATGATATGTGCGAAATCTGATCAAATTTCAATGGATGATCATAATTCGTCATGTGCGCGGCGACCGCGATTTACGCCGCCGTCGTCGCCGAACGGCTCAGCGTCCCGTAAGGATGACCGGCGCGATCTGGCGGCTGGCCACTTCGCGCAGGACGAAGCTGCTGCGAATTCGTCTGACGTGGGGCAGCACTGAAAGCTCCTTGCGGTAGATCATGTCGTAGTCTTCCAGTGACTGCACGTTGAGGATCATCAGGAAATCGGTGTCGCCGGTCACGAAGGCGCAGAACTGCATCGACGGACTTTCCAGAACCGCGTTTTCGAAGTCCTGCAGCACGGATTCCGCCTGCGAAACCAGCTCGATCGAAACCATCACCAGCGTACCGTAGCCCAGCGAACGGACGTTGAGGTTGGCGGAGTAGTGCGTGATATAGCCCGCTTCCTCGAGGATCTTGCGGCGGCGGGCGACCGCGGTGCTCGACAGATGGACTTTCTCGCCCAGCCACACATCCGATGCGCGCCCATCGGAGACAAGGGCGCGCATCAGGCGGAGGTCGGTGTCGTCGAGTTCGTGCTGCGCAGGCTTGCCGCGCGCAGCATCCAGCCAGTGCAGTTTCCCGGACTGCATATCCATCTTGTTGAGCGCCCCTTTTCTCAATTTCGAAACCATAGTGCCGATTGTCCTTTGGATTTCAAACAAAAGGGCGTGGGTGGGGGCGTTATTCCGACAGAATGTTGTCGAACCAGCCGGTGTCGCCGCCGATGGGCATTCCGGCGGGGATCGGCGGACGCGGGCGGCTGGTCTTGCCGATCTCGGCGGCGAGGCGCGTGGGATCGCGCAGCAGCGCGGCCATCGAGACCTGCCACAGCGCGTCTTCGGTGCCGCCTTTTGCCTTGCCGAACGTGGCGGCCGTCTCCTTGAGATAGCCGTCGAGCAGGGCCGCGACGTCGGCTGGTGTGTCGGCATCCTGCCGCGCGGCGGCGATGGCCAGCAGCGTCGCCTGCGAAATCCGGCGGGTTACCGCATCGCCATGTGCGGCTACTACCGGCGACAGCTTGTCCAGAAGAATGCCGACGCCGGGCTGGCCCGCGTCGTAGCCGTGCTGGATGTGCAGGCGGGTCAGGCGCGCGGGCGCAAGCAGGCTGTCGAGCGTGACTTGCGCGGCGACCTGCGCGGCGACGAGCGGGTCGAACACCGCCGCCCCCGCGCCGCGCATCACTTCGGGCACGGCCTCGGCGTCGGGGCGGGCGCTGCTGCCGCTCGACAGCATCATCGCCAGCGATGCGGGCACCGTCAGGACGCTGGGCGAAAGCGTGCCGACAAGCGCGTCGATCGCTTCCAGCTGCTGCGCGGCGGGGACCGGAGAGGGTGCGCCGCGCCCGTCGCCGACGACGGCGTATTCGTAGTTCACGCCGCCCACCAGCTTGCCGGTCGCATCGATCGAATAGCGGTGGAACAGCCAGATCGGCACGAACTTGCGGCGCAGGTTGGACAGCGGCTCGCCCGAAAGAAGCACGCCGGGGCCGAAGTTCGCCAGCGCGATGCGGCGCACCTCCATCGTGTGAGCAAGGTCGGCGGGGGTATCGTCGCCCTCGGTCCACATGTTGACGCCGGGCACCGCGAGGTCGGGCGCGCGGCCGTCGACGTCGGTGCCGAAGATCAGCCCTGCCTTGTGGATCGCATCGGCCTTGGCGGCGGCTTCCGCATCGCCGTCCACGCCGGGGGCGGGCTGGCCGTAGAGCCAGTCGACGGTGAACTTGTCCCACTTGCCGATGCCGGTGGCGTAGGCGTCGCCAAGGTCCAGCTTGCCCCCGCTTATGGTCACTTTGGGTGCCGGGTAGTCCATCACCGAGGCGCGGTCCTGCAGGCTGGCCTTGAAGTTGTGGACGAAGCCGATCGCGTGGCCGACCTCGTGCGCGCCGAGCTGGCTGATGCGGGCGAGCGCGGCGCGGACCGGGTCGTTCGGGCCGCCGGTGTTATTCTGTGTGGTGCCGACGAGGCCCTCGAAGATCGTGATGTCCTGCCGGACGCGCAGCGCGCCCAGCACGACCACGCCCTTGACGATCTCTCCGGTGCGCGGGTCGATCACGCCGCCGCCGTAGGACCAGCTGCGGTTCTGGCGGTCGGTCCAGTTGACCACGTTGTAGCGCACGTCCTGCGGATCAACGCCGGGGGGCAGGATCTCGACCTTGAAGGCATCGACGAAGCCCGCCGCGTCGAAGGCGTCGGCCCACCATCGCACGCCGTCGGCCAGCGCGGTGCGGATCGGATCGGGCGCGGCGCTGTCGATGTAGAAGATGATCGGCTTCTTGACCGGCGAGCGCGCTGCGGACGGATCGGTCTTCTCCAGCCGGAAGCGGTTGGAATATTCGACCAGCATCGGCGTGCCTAGCGGCGTGCCGAAGTCATAGGCCTGCGTGGCGTGGCTGCCCGACCGGATGTCGAACTTGCGCGGCACGAAGCCGGGCTCGGGCAGCGCGATCAGCGAGGAATGGACGGTGACGCTGACCGCGCGGCCATCGGGAGCCAGCGTATCGAGTTCGCGGCCCGCACTGTCGGCGGTGAAGGTCTGGACCGTTTCGAGTTCGACGTTCTTCGGGAACACCTTCACCGAGGCGGGATCGAGCGCGCTGAGCTTTTCCGACAGCTTGTAGCCCTTGGCGCTTTCGCTGATCGCGCCGGCCAGGTCCATCGCGTCGGTCATCAGCAGCGGCGTGAGGTCCACCGTGACGCCGCCCCCGTTCATGTTGGCAGCCTCGCTCACCACGTCGAGCATGGCAACGGTGCTGAACGGGAAGCTGGCCTTCGCGCCCATCTGCACGCCCGCATCGCCGCTGGCGCGGAAGCGCGGGTTCTCGAACACCACGGCCACCTTGCCGCCCATGCGATGGAAAGCGAGCACCTTGGTATCGCCCTGCATGCCCCGGTCGATGCGGATCGCGGCGGAGCCGAGGCCGGTCTTGATCGCCTGCGTGAACAGGTAGCGGCCCGAAGTGCCGTCGGCGGCGGGGGCGGGCAGGGTGAACAGCACTTTGCCCTTGGCGGCATCGACCTGCACCGGCAGCAGGGAACCGTCAGCGGTGGAAGCGATCGCAACCGGTGTGGCCCACGCGGACGAGGCGCCTGCACAGGCTACGACAGCGCAACCGGCGACGAGGAAAGGCTTCATGCGGGCGACGAAAGACATCGTGAGTATTCCCCCTGTGGAGCTGGTGGCGAGAGCGTGAACCCCTCATCTCGCCGTTGCAGCAAAGCCTAGCGCAAACCTCGCGCAGCTTCCCCGAACTTATCGGGGCGGAATGGCGCGTCGTTGATGGAATCCTGCGTTGAGGATCAAAAAGCCGCGAAAATCATGCGCAAGCGCTCGTCCACTTGCACAAGTCGCCTACCGCATCCGCGATGCTGCGCTGCATTTCGCGAATCACGGCGCGATCGGGTTAGGGAAAATGCGCGGGTTCCGGAGCATCCGCACCAATCTTGCGCGGATCGCGATATTAACGCTGAAATCCATCAAGCGATCGGCAAAATAGCCGCAACTTTATTGGGATCATTCGCCCCCTTCCGGATAGTATCGACGGCATCAGGCAGCGATCCGGATCGGGGGCAAACCGAAATCCAAGACGGACGCTGCCGGATGATGGGGTTCCCGCAAGGGTAGGCGGGAACGGGGAATACGGGTTTTTCATCAAGCGCTTTGCCGGCGGCACCGCGAGGGCGGTGAGCACATCCGTGTGCCTGGAGGAACCGCGTCCATTCCCCGTCCATCGGGATGAGGGCGCCTGTGGCGAGAGATTCGGTCACAGGGAGTTTTTCGCGATGCGCAATGCAAACACGGCCTTGGGCCAGACCTCGCAAAGTCGGGGCATGATGGAAAGCTTTTCAGCGCGTTCGGTCCGTGCCCTGCTTCTGGCAGGCGCGGCAGTGCCGCTGTTCCTGGCCGCCCCGGCCATGGCGCAAGGCGCGCCGACGCCTGCGGACGAGGAGCCGGTCAACGACATCGTCGTCACGGGTTCGCGCATCGTCGGCGACGGCTACAGCGCGCCCACTCCCGTCGCGGTGCTGGGCGAAGCGGACATCGCCGCGCAGGCGCCCGCGAACATCTCCGACTTCGTGAACCAGATGCCTGCCATCGCCGGTTCGGGCACTTCGGGCACGGCATCAGGCGGGCTTTCGAACGCGGGTGCGGGCATCAACTCGATCGGCCTGCGCGGGCTGGGCGTCGGCCGTACGCTGGTGCTGGTGGACGGGCAGCGCTCGGTCGCCTCGACCGTGGGCGGCACCGTGGACATCAACACCATCCCGCAGGATCTGGTGAAGCGTGTGGAAGTCATCACCGGCGGCGCCTCGGCCGCTTACGGGTCGGATGCGGTGGGCGGCGTCGTCAACTTCATCCTCGACACCGGGTACAAGGGCTTCAAGATCGGCGCCGACACCGGCATCTCGACCTATGGCGACGCCTTCAACTACCGCTTCACCGGCACCGCAGGCTTCTCGCTGCTGGACGACCGGCTGCACCTGCTCACCAACGTCTCGTACTTCAAGCAGGACCGCGAGGAAGGCATCCGCCGTGACTGGAACGACAGCGGCTACTTCCAGATCAACAACCCGGCCTACACCGCCACCAACGGCGAGCCGCAGCGGCTGGTCGGCAGCGGAATCGGCCCGGCGGGGTACACGGAGGGCGGCCTCATCACCAGCGGCCCGCTGCGCGGCACCTACTTCCTTGGCGAAGGGCAGACCGGGCAGCTCAATTACGGCACCGTCTCCAGCCCATGGATGATCGGCGGCGACTGGCAGACCACTCTCGCCGGCCATGTCGGCACCAATACGCTGGTCCCGCTGGACGAGCGGCTTAGCGCCTTCCAGCGCATCGGTTTCGAGATCACGCCCGAAATCGAGATTTTTGGCCAGTTCTCCTACAACCGCTCGGTCAGCGCATCCTCGTACCAGCAGACGCCCAGCACCGGCGTGAGCATCGCGGCAGATAACGCTTACCTGCTCAGCCAGTACCCGACGGTCGCCGCGCAGATGGCGGCGCAGGGGCTGTCCTCGATCACGGTCGGCACCTCCAACGCCGGTTTCCCGATCCCGGGAAGCAATATCAAGCGGCAGGTCTATCGCGGCGTCGTCGGCGCCAAGGGGACCGTCGAGATGTTCGGCAAGCCTTTCAGCTGGGACGTGTACTATCAGAAGGGCGTCACCAAGGCGCGTGAGGAACTGACCAACACCTGGATGAATGCGCGCATGGCGCTGGCGCAGGATGCGGTGTTCGACGCCTCGGGCAACATCGTGTGCCGCTCCACCCTGACCGATCCGACCAACGGTTGCGTTCCCATCGACCGGCTCGGCACCAACGGGCCGTCGCAGGAGGCTCTCGATTACATCTATAACGACGGCTACCAGCCGCTTCGTCGCCAGACCATCAAGCAGGACGTCGCCGCCGCGACGATTTCGGGCAAGGCTTTCGCGCTGCCCGCCGGCGACATCGCCTTCGCCACCGGCGTCGAATGGCGGCGCGAGCAGATCAACGGTTCGGTCGATCCGGTGTTCAACTCGGGCTGGCTCTACGGCAACTTCCGGGTCAACCAGGGCAAGTACCACGTTGCCGAAGGTTTCCTCGAAGTCGACGTGCCGGTCTTTGACGGGATGAACATCAACGCCGCCGCGCGCGGGACGCATTATTCGACCTCGGGCTGGGTCGGCACCTGGAAGGTGGGTGCCAACTGGCAGGCGATCGACTCCCTGCGTTTCCGGGGTACGCTGAGCCATGACATTCGCGCGCCCAATCTTGACGAACTGTTCGCGGCGGGCACCGCGCGCACCAACTCGGTGATCATCCCCGACGGCGCCAACGCTCCGCAGACCGGCTCGCTGCAGTTCGTGCAGAACGCCTTCGGCAACCGTGCGCTGAAGCCCGAAGTGGCTGACAGCTGGACGCTGGGCGCCGTTTTCGAACCCAGCTTCCTGCCGGGTGTCTCGCTCTCGTTCGATTACTACCAGATCAAGATCAAGGACGCGATCGGCTCGATCACAGCGCAGCAGACCGTGGACCTGTGCTATGAGCAGGGCATCTCCTCGTACTGCCCCAACATCAACTTCGTGAACGGGCAGCTGAGCACGATCGACCTCACCCCGATCAATTTCGCCCGCCAGCAGACCAAGGGCTTCGACATCGAGGCGAGCTACACCGCGCAAGTCGGCCCCGGCACCCTGCGGCTGCACGGACAGGCCACGCACTATATCGAGAACGTGGTCGACGACGGCATCAGCTTCCCGATCGACTATGCGGGCGTTCTGGCTGGCGGCACATATGCTTCGCCCGACTGGGTCTACCGCGTCAGCGCGTTCTACGACATCGATCCGGTCAGCCTGAACCTGGTGGCGCGTGGCTTCACGGACGGCGTCTACGGCAACGACTGGATCGAATGCGACGGCGACTGCCCGACCAGCACTGCACAATACCGCACGATCAACGACAACTCGATCAAGGGCGCGGTCTATTTCGACGCCTCGGTCGACTTCAAGTTCCCGGCGATGGGCGGGGGCATGGGCCACCTGACCTTCATCGTGAACAACCTGCTGAACAAGGACCCGGTGCTCGTCGGCAATGGTCCGGACGGCAACAACGTCCCCGCCTACGCCCAGACCAACCGCAGCCGCTACGACGTGATCGGCCGCACCTTCCGCGTCTCGGCGAAGGTCGAGTTCTGATCGCGATGCAGCCTTACCACTCCCCGTCGTCCCTGCGCAGGCAGGGACCCATCCCGACCTGGCCGCCTCGCGGGAAGCAAGGTGTCGTGGCGATGGACCTGATGGGCCCCTGCCTGCGCAGGGGCGACGGGAAACACTTCAAGCTGATTGTGAGCCCCCTTTCAGAGAGGATCATTGTATCATGAACACGTTCAAACGCGCTGCGCTCGCCGCTGCTCTCGCCACCACCGTGATGATGACCGCCCCTGCTCATGCCGCCGCGCCGCAGGCGCTCAAGGACGAGGTCGCCAAAGAGGTCGAGGCGCAGCGCAAGCAGATTCAGGTCATGGTCGACCAGATCTTCAGCTATGCCGAGCCGGGCTTCCAGGAAGTCAGGACCAGCGCGTACTTGACCGGCATCCTTGAAAAGAACGGCTTCACGGTGACGCGCGGGGTGGCGGGCATCCCCACCGCCTTCACCGCCACCTGGGGCAAGGGCGGCCCGAAGATCGCGCTGGGCAGCGACATCGACGACGTGCTCGGCGTCTCGCAGACCCCCGGCCTGCCGTACCTCAAGCCCATCGTCGAAGGCGCGCCGGGGCATGGCGAGGGGCATAACTCGGGCATGCCGTTGATGGTCGCCGCAGCCATCGCGGTGAAGAAGGTGATGACCAAGCACGGCCTCGAAGGGCGCCTGATGCTGTGGCCGGGCGTCGCCGAGGAACTGCTGGCGACCAAGGCCTATTTCGTGCGCGCCGGGCTGTTCAAGGACGTCGACGCCTCGATCTTCACCCACGTCAGCTCCGACTTCTCGACCGGCTACGGCGAGATGGGCGGCAACGGCATGGTCTCGGTCGAATACAGCTTCAAGGGCAAGACCGCGCACTCGGCGGGCATGCCGTGGGAGGGGCGCAGCGCGCTCGACGCGGTGGAGATCATGGACGTCGCGTGGAACTTCCGGCGTGAGCACCTGCCGCTGACGCAGCGCTCGCACATGATCATCACCAACGGCGGCGGCCAGCCCAACGTGGTGCCGGACAAGGCCAGCATCTGGTACTTCTTCCGCGAGCGGACTTTCGCCGACATCCGCAAACTCTATGAGACCGGCAACGACATCGCCAAGGCCGCCGCGCTCGCCACCGGCACCACGGTGAGCCAGCAGACGCTGGGCTACGCCGCGCCCAACTTCGGCAACAAGCCGCTGGCCGAAGCCGCCTATGCCAACATCAAGGCGGTCGGCATGCCGCAGTGGAGCGCCGACGACCAGGCCTTCGCCAAGGCCGCGCAGACCTTCAACGACCGCAAGATCGAGCCGCTGAAGTCGGAAGTCGCCGAACTCTCGACGCCCGAGAACCGCAAGCCCTCCACCGGCGGCGGTTCGGACGACATCGGCGACATCATGTGGGCGGTGCCGACGATCACCATCCGCTTCCCGTCGAACATTCCCAACATGATCGGCCACAATTCCACCTCGGCCTTCGCGATGGCGACCCCGATCGCGCACAAGGGCGTCGAGGCCGGTGCCAAGGCCGTGGCGATGACCGTGCTGGATATCCTCACGACACCGCAGCTGGTCACCGACGCCAAGACCTACTTCACCGACGTGCAGCTGAAGACCGATACCTATGCGCCGGTGCTGACCGACAAGGACGTGCCCGCGATCTGGCTCAACGAGCGCAACATGCAGCTCTATCGCCCGATGATGGAGAAGTACTACTACAACCCGGCGAAGTACCCGACTTACCTCGACCAGCTGGGGATCAAGTACCCCACCCTGACGAAGCCGGCGGAGTAAGCGGGATGCGGAAAAAGGCATTGCTCGCCGCCGCGCTTGCTGCGGCCTCGCTCATTCCCGGAGCCGCACAGGCGGCCGCGGACCCCGCGCTCAAGCAGGAGGTCGCCGCCGCCGTCGAGGTGCAGCGCAAGCAGATCCAGGTCATGGTGGATGAGATCTATTCGTTCGCCGAACCCGGCTTTCAGGAAGTGAAGACCAGCGAATACCTTGCGGGTATTCTGGAGAAGAACGGCTTCACCGTGGTACGCGGCGTGGCGGGCGTGCCCACCGCGTTCACCGCGACATGGGGCACCGGCGGGCCGAAGATCGCGCTGGGCAGCGACATCGACGGGCTGCTCGGCGTCTCGCAGGTGCCGGGCGTGGCGGAGGTCAAGCCGCTCACCGAAGGCGCGCCGGGGCATGGCGAGGGCCATAACTCGGGCATGCCGCTGATGGTCGCCGCCGCACTTGCCGCCAAGCAGGTGATGACGAAGCACGGGTTGCAGGGCCGCCTGATGCTGTGGCCCGGCGTCGCCGAGGAACTGCTGGCGACCAAGGCGTATTATGTGCGTGCGGGAATGTTCAAGGACGTCGACGCCTCGATCTTCGCGCACGTCAACACCGGCTTCGGCACCGGCTGGGGTGATCTTGGCCTCACCGGCATGATCTCCGTCGAGTACGAGTGGAAGGGCAAGACCGCCCACTCGGCGGGTATGCCGTGGGAGGGCCGCAGCGCGCTCGACGGCGTGGAACTGATGGACATCATGTGGAACTTCCGGCGCGAGCACCTGCCGCTGACGCAGCGTTCGCACGACGTCATCACCAATGGCGGCGGCCAGCCCAACGTGGTGCCCGACAAGGCGAGCAGCTGGTACTACTTCCGCGACAAGGACTTCGCCTCTCTGCGCAATCTCTACGAAGTGGGCAACCAGATCTCCGAGGCCTCGGCGCTGGCGACGGGCACCACGGTCAGCCGCAAGGTGCTGGGCTTCGCCGCGCCGAACTACGGCAACAAGCCGCTGGCCAAGGCGCTCTACGCCAATATCGAGACGGTGGGCGTGCCGCAGTGGTCCGCCGCCGATCAGGCCTTCGCAAAGGCGGTGCAGGTGAAGAACCACCTCAAGGTCGCGCCGCTGCCCGACAAGGTGGCGCCGCTTTCTACCCCGGACTTGCGCGGCGATGCCAGCTTCGGCGGCTCGGACGACATCGGCGACGTGATGTGGACAGTGCCGACGGTCACCATCGGCTATCCGGCGAACATCCCGAACGTGATCTTCCACCACGCCACCGCCGCGATGGCGATGGCGACGCCGATCGCGCACAAGGGCACCGTCGTCGGCGCCAAGGCGGTGGCGATGACGATCCTCGATCTCGTCACCACGCCGCAGATCATCGCCGAGGCCAAGACCTGGATGAAGGACGTCCAGCTCAAGGATCAGAAGTACGATCCCCTGATTGCCGCCACCGACATGCCCGCGATCGACCGCAATGCCCGCACCATGGCGCAGATCCGCCCAGCGATGCAGGGCCAGTATTACGATCCGAAGAAGTACGATTCCTACCTCCAGCAACTGGGCATCGATTACGAGGCTTCGGGTCGCGAAACCTCCGGCGCGGGCAGCTAGCCCCCCAGCGCGCCAACCGGCCGGGGTCATGAACACCCTGACAAGAGCAAACTGCCCCGGCCGGTTCTTTTCTTTCCGACACCCTCCCTCCCACGAAGGGAACTGCAGATGGCACGCATCATCGTCATCGGCGCCGGCATCACCGGCGTCACGGCCGCCTACGCCCTGCTTTCGCGCGGGCATGAGGTCACCTTGGTCGAGCGGCACCGCTACCCGGCCATGGAGACATCCTTCGCCAATGGCGGGCAGCTTTCGGCCAGCAATGCCGAAGTGTGGAATTCGATGGCGACAATCGCCAAGGGCCTGCGCTGGCTGCTGCGCCCCGACGCGCCGCTGCTGTTCAACCCGCGTCCTTCGCTGCACAAGTATTCGTGGATGGCGCAGTTCGTCGGCGCGATCGGCAGGCATCATGCCAACACGGTGGAGACTACCCGCCTCGCCATCGCCGCGCGCCGCCACCTGTTCGATATTGCGGAGCGCGAGGGCATAGATTTCGACCTCTCGCGCTGCGGCATCCTCCATTTCTATCGCAACGCCGAGACGTTCGAGGCGGCCCGGCGCGGCAACGTGCTGCTGCGCGAAGGCGGGCTGGAGCGCGAGGAAGTCTCGCCCGCCGACATCGCCCGCATCGAACCGACGCTCAGGGGCGATTTCTGCGGCGGCTTCTTCACCCCATCCGATTCCACGGGGGACATTCACAAGTTCACCACCGGTCTCGCCCGCGCCTGCGCCCGCCTCGGCGCGCGGTTCGTGCTGGGCGGCGAGGTGGACGACATAGCGCTTCGGCCCGACGGTGTGTCGGTCCGGCTGCAGGCGGCGGGCGGCCTTGGGGAAGGATCCGATACCGGCCGCCTGCAGGACTTTTCGACCGATGATCTCGGTGCGGAACTGGTGGTGGAGGGCGACATGGTGATGGTCTGCGCCGGGGTCGCCAGCCGCGCGCTGGCGGCGAAGCTGGGGGACCGGGTCAACATCTACCCGGTCAAGGGCTACTCGATCACCGTCATGCTGAACGATGACGAGAGCCGCGCCGCAGCGCCCGAAGTCAGCCTGCTGGACGAGGACGCCAAGATCGTCACCAGCCGCCTCGGCGCCGATCGCTTCCGGGTGGCGGGCACGGCGGAGTTCAACGGCTTCAACCGCGACATCCGCGCCGATCGCATCCGCCCGCTGGTCGATTGGAGCGAGCGGCACTTTCCCGGCATGTGCACCCGCCAGGTGGTGCCGTGGGCAGGGCTGAGGCCGATGACGCCGACGATGATGCCCTTCGTCGGTCGCGGTAAGCATCCGCGCGTGTTCTACAACACCGGCCACGGCCACCTCGGCTGGACGCTGGCGGCGATCACCGCCGAACTCGTCGCGCAGATGATCCCGATGGACGGGGCCGAACAGCGCCGCAGCGCCTGAGGCGTCAGGCGGCGAGCGATTCCGAGCGCGCGTCCACGATCACGCGATTGCGACCTTCGCGCTTGGCACGGTAGAGCGAGGCGTCGGCGGCCTTGATCAGGGTCGAGCCGTCGCGCTCCATGCTGTCCTCCCACGATGCGATGCCGAAGGACATCGTCAGCGATCCCAGCGCGCGGCCGCCCTGATGGACGATCAGTTCGCTGATCGACTGGCGGACGGCATCCACCCGCGCGGCGAGCGTGACCGCCGAGGTGCCCGGCGCGATGATCGTGAATTCCTCGCCGCCAAAGCGGCAGACCACGTCGCCGTCGCGGAAGCGACTGCGCATCTCGGTCGCCACTGCCTGCAGTACGGCGTCGCCGGCATCGTGGCCGAACTCGTCATTGAAGCGCTTGAAGTGGTCGACGTCGCACATGACGAGGCTGAGCGGGCTGCCCGAGCGCGAGGCACGGGCGATTTCCAGCGCCAGCGTTTCTTCCATGTAGCGCCGGTTGAACAGGCTTGTGAGCGGATCGCGGATGGTCTGCTCGCGCAGGCCCCGCTGGAGGCGATGGTTGACGAGGGCGGAGGCGATGTTTTCGGTCAGCACCGTCAGGCGGAAGCGGTTCTCGGTCCCGACCACGCCCTTGAGGTAGAGCACGCCGATGACCTCGCCGCCTGCCAGCAGCGGTTCGCAGTGGTAATGGTCGGTCTGGGTGCCGACGTGGGCGCAGACGATGTCGGAATCGGGTTCGACGACGAAGTGGCTCTGGCCCCGGCGCAGCGCCCAGCACTGATCGGGCGCGAAGCCCGAGGAGGCCACGTCCAAGCCGCCCCACGCGGCGATCGGCACCAGCAGGTTGCGCGAATTGTTGTGGGCATAGAGTGCGCCGGGGATCTCGGGAAGCACGCGCGGCACGAAGACGCGGATGATCGATGCCAGTTCGTCGTCCGTGCGTGCCGCCTGCATGCGATGGGCCATCCCTCCCAGCAATTCGATCACCTCGCCGCGTTCGCGCAGGACTTCGGTGTTGCGGCTGAGTTCGGCATTGGCGATGTGGAGCCGATCCTGGCTCTCGTGCTGGTCGGCGACGGCCTCTTCCAGTTCCTCGGCCATGGCATTGTAGCCGTTCGCGAGCCGCTCGAATTCGCTCGATTCCATGTGCACATCGATGCGTGCGCTGCGATCGCCGGAACCAAGCTGGCCCATCACCGTCATCATCGCGTCGACCGGGCGGCGGATGCGCCGGATCAGCGTTGCAGCGGTGTAGGCTACGAACACCATCGTCAGCGGCACGCCGCCCAACACCAGCCAGGTGATGTAGCTCAGGCGCTTGTCTACCGCGTCGGTTCGCGTCGTCGACAAGGCGCGTTCCTCGTTGAGCAGGTCGCTCACGCGGGCATCGACAAGTTGCATTATGTAGCGTCCGCGTCCCGATGCTACTGCAGCCTGTGCACCGCTGAAATCGCCCGCGCGAGTCTGCTTGGCGATCTGTTCAAGCAAATCCGCGCGCTGGCCGATAAGGGCACGGATCTGAACGGCGCGGTCGTTCTGGGCGGGATTGTCCTGCGTAAGTACGACAAGCTCGCCCGCTGCCGCCCGCGCGGCGCCGACTTCCGCTTCAACGGTTTCGCCGAATTCCGGGTTGTGGGTCAGAGCGAAGCCACGCTCACCGGATTCGGCCTGCTGCAGATGCCCCATCGCCCGGTTCGCAGTCTTGAGAACCTGCGCAGAATGCGTAACCCACGCGAGGCTCGCGCGGGTCTGGGCAGACCCTTCGAGCAGCAACCCTGCGAGCAGCGCCAGCAACAGGCACAGCACGCTGCACAGGATGACGATGCGACGCGACAACGACCCGACCAAGGGAATCTCCGTATAAGCGGGAGATAGAGCCCTCGGTCATCTGTCGCCGCGTTGCAATCGAAATTACAAAACTGAAACGTGCCTTGAAGGCGACGGTACGCTGTCCTTCGATACGTCAGGCGATGGTCGGCACGATTCCGCCTTCGACGCGGATTGCCGCGCCGTTGGTGATGGCGCCAAGCGGGCTGGCGAGCAGTGCGACTTGCGCGGCGATCTCGTCGGCTTCGATCAGGCGGCGGATGAGCGACAAGGGGCGCATCTTGGCGAAGAATTCGGCCTCGCGCTCGGCTTCCGGTGCGTCCTTGTTGTCGACGACCGAGCGGATGAATTCGACGATGCCTTCCGATCGCGTGGGTCCGGGCATGACCGAGTTCACCGTCACGCCGGTGCCGCGCGTCTGTTCGGCAAGGCCGCGTGCGATCGCCAATTGTGCGGTCTTGGTCATGCCGTAGTGGATCATCTCGCCGGGGATCACGAGCGCGCTCTCGCTGGCGATGAAGATCACCCGGCCCCAGTCTTGCTCCAGCATCTTCGGGAAGTAATGGCGGGCAAGTCGCGCGCCGCTGACGACGTTGACCTCGAAGAAGTGGTGCCAGTCCGCGTCAGTGATTTTAGTGAAGGGCTTGGCTTCGTAGATGCCGAGGTTGTTGACGAGGATATCGACCTGCGGGACTGCAGCGATCAGGGTTTCGGCGCCTGCGGCGGTCGCGGGGTCGGCCAGCACGGCGCGAACTTTGCCGCCGTTTGCCGCCGCCGCGCCAACCTTGGCGGCGGCTTCGTCGAGCTTTGCCTGATTGCGGCCGGAGATGACGACGTCCACGCCCTCGGCGGCGAGACGCTCGGCAATGGCGAGACCTATTCCGGCGGTCGAGCCGGTGACGAGGGCGGACTTGCCGATGAGTTTGAGATCCATGACGGGATGTTCCTTGCTGATGTGCCCGGAAATCTAGGTGGTCGCATCATTGATGCATAGTGAGGCATCCGGCATATCAGAAGTGAATCAAAATCACGGATCATGCCATGGACAACCGCTTCGGTGAAATGCAGATATTCCTTGCGGTCGCGCAGGGTGGCAGTTTCGCCAGCGCGGCCAAGGCGCTGCGCCTGACGCCCTCGGCGGTCAGCCGCGCCATGGCGCGGCTCGAGGGACGGTTGGGCGTGCAACTGGTCTCACGCACTACGCGCGCCCTGGCGCTGACGGCGGAGGGTGAAGTCTATCGCGCCCGGGTGGCAGGGCTCGTGGCGGAAATCGACGAGGTCGAGCGGGGCTTCGGCTCGGCGGAAGAGGCCCCGCGCGGGCCGCTGCGCATCAATGCCTCGGTGCCGTTCGGGACGCAGTGCCTGCTGTCGATCCTTCCCTGTTTCCAGCGGGCTTATCCTGGGGTGACGGTCAACCTGGCGCTGTCAGATACGCTGGTCGATCTTGTCGAGGACAGGGCTGACCTCGCCATTCGCATCGGCCCCTTGCGTGACACCGGGCTCAAGGCGAAGAAACTGGGGCGCAGCACGATGGCGCTGGTTGCCAGCCCGGACTATTTGCGCAGGCACGGCGAACCGGCACACCCGCGCGAACTGGCCGGACATGCCTGCCTGCAATTCAGTTTCCGACGTTCCATCGACACCTGGCCGTTCCAGGTCGATGGAGCGATCGTACAACGACCGATCGAGGCGGCGTTCCTCGGCAACTCGGGGGAAGTGGTGCGCCTGATGGCGGTCGCCGGCGGCGGCATCGCACGGCTGGGACGGTTTCATGTGGCCGCCGATCTTGCGGCGGGGAGGCTGGTCGAGATACTCGGCCCCTTCAATCCGGGCGACCATGAGGACATTCATGCCCTCTACGTCGGCCATCGGCGACTGGCATCCCGCATCCGCGCTTTCCTCGATTTCCTCGACGCACGACTGGTGCTGCCCGGAGGCGGCTAACGAGAGGGACGCCGGGTACGCCAGTTGAGCGTGGCGACGGTCAGCGCGGCGCCCAGGCTCAGTTCGCCGCACCAGACGATCGTGCCCATGGCCGGACCGAGCAGCGCGGCGTCGATGGCCCAGCCGATGCCGAGCAGAACCCACCCTGCCATACGGGTAGAGCGCGTCCGTACATGAGTGAGCGTCCGACCGAGGAGGTCGCGCTGGTGCCGCTTCATGCTGGCGGCGAGCGCGAGGAAGCCGACGACGATCACGGTGGCGGGAAGAATATGCATCATGCGCTCGTCGCCCGCCGGGCCGCACCGCGTGGTTTGGCACCGGCCTTTGCCTTTGCCCGGAGTTGAGCGCTTCTTACCGCGGCAATGAAGAACCCGGCTGCGAGGGCGAGCATCACCAGGTCGAAGGCCACGAAAGTCCAATCCGCCGCCAGCATGCTCGGAAGCAGCCCGCGCGACGTCGTCAGGGCATTGACCAGCGGGACGGCGGCGAAGCAGGCACCGGCAATAGCCATGGCCTCCGTCCATGCGCGTCGGGCGGGACGCAGGATGCCCCATAACCCGATTCCGAGCCAGGCGAGGAAAAGGCTGTCGATCTCGCGCTCGGCGCGGTCGGCCATTTCCAGCGGGAGCAGGCGATTGGCAAGGAAATAGACCGCGATGCCGGTCGCCAGCCCGGCAATGGCGGCGATGTTCAGGCGCTCTACGATGCGGAAGCCGAGGTGCGGTCGCAAGGGATCGGGGAGGCGGGCGCGCCGCTTGACTGTCCACAACACGAGGCCGCTGCCTACCATCACCGTGCCGCCGAGCCCGCTCAGGAAGTAGAGCCAGCGCAGGCCCCATTCGGCGAAACGGCCGGTGTGCAGGCCGATCATCACGCTCTCCGTTGCGAGGGCGGCGCCGGAGGCGCGGTGCATGTCGAGGGGGTGGCCGGTAGCGCCTTCGAATGCGGCGGTCTGGCCGCGTGCGCCGAAGGCGGCTTCGGGCGCGCGGCTTATCTCGATCCGGGCGGCCGCGTCGTTGGGGTTTGCGATGCTGATGTAGCCGACCCGCTCGCCGTGCCACCGGGCGGAAGCACTGTGCACGAGCGGTGCAAGATCGGCCAATGGTGCGTGCCTCCCGCTGGCCACAGCTTCGGTGGTACGGCCGAACAGCGCCTCTGAGAATGCGGCCCGGTCGGCATAATTGGCGGCGATGCCCCAAGGCATGTACATGGACGCCAGCGTCACCAGCCCGGTGAAAGTGATCATGAGGTGAAAGGGCAGGGCCAGTACGGCGGTGACGTTGTGTGCGTCCAGCCAGCTCCTCTGCCCTTTGCCGAAGCGCAGCATGAAGAAATCGGCGAAGATTTTCTTGTGCGTGATCACGCCCGAGAGGATGGCCACCAGCATGAACATCGCCGCGACGCCGACGAGATAGCGTGCCCATAGCACCGGCATGTAATGCAGGTCGAAGTGGAAGCGGTAGAGGAAGAAGCCACCGCGTGTCTCGCGCGAGGTGATGGCGTGACCGTCAGCATCGAGCAGCGCGCTGGTCTCGCTGCGCTTCGCCGGGCGTGCTCCGGAGGGTTGCCAATATACCTGTGCGGTAGCGCTACGGCTGTTGGGCAGCGAGATGTACCAGCTCTTCGCGTCGGGAGCGACAGCATTCAGGTAACGCATCGCCCCTTGTGCGGCGGTTGCAGGGTCTGCGTCGCCGGTTACCTCGGGCTGCATCCAGCGCGTGATCTCGTCCTGGAAATAGGCTGCGGTCCCGGTGGCGAACATCGCGAAGAGCAGCCATCCAAGGAGGAGCCCGCTCCAGGTGTGGAACAATGCCATCGACTGACGGAGGCTGTCCTTCATATCCGCGCTCCCGCCGAGAGGGAGAACCACAGGGCGACGCCGAGCACCAGTCCCGAGCCCGCAAGCCATAGCCAGAGCCTCACCACCGAACGCGCGCCGAAGGCGACGAGCGCCAGCACCGCGAACAGGGCGAACGAGATCAGCGTCGCCGCGACACTGGCGTTTGCAGGATCAACGCCCAAGCCGCGCCACAGCAGGCGTGCGATGCAGGCCGTCGCCGTCGACGTCAGGAGATAATTCGCGGGAATCGCTGCAATCAGCCGCGCCGAGACTTGACCGCGACCGATGATGCCATTGCGTGCGGTCATCGGGAACTACCAGCGATGCGAACTTTCACGAAACCCCCTATCGAAACGCAACGATGTTATTGCGACGCACTCGCAATTGTCGCTAGGCATTGGGCAGGGGATTGTCAACGCATCGGCGCATGCCTAATCGATGGCTCGCACCTCTATCGAGCAATCCGCAGAGCGGTGCCGGGGCACGGGGATGCGCAGCGAAAAGGCTTCGCCTTGCCACGTGCGTTTGACGATCCAGCTGTCGTCGTCTGCCTGCAGCGCATAAGTTCCGCAGGTAAACAGTTCCGGCCGCTCCCGCCGCTGGGTAAGGAGGATGCGGGTAAGTTCCAGCTTTCGTGCAGTGAGCGGAGAAACCTGGCCTGATGCGATCGCGTGCCAGTCTACCGGGCGGCGATTGTCGGGATCGGTCAGTGCGGATGTCGCCCCCTCGCTGCCCTGGTAGATGTCAGGAATGCCTGGCGCAGTCAGCTGAAGGGCGGTTTGCGCGAGTACGATAGTCTCGATCGCGGCTTCGAACTCGCCGCGCAAACGGTCGGGAAGCAAGTCGCTGGTCGCCAGTCCGCGATGGAGGGCGCGGCATAGCTGTGCGACTGCGGTCTCGGCAGCCGTATCGGGTGCTTCATGCCGCGACAGGTCCTTGCTTTCGCGCATGGCCTTCGCGACGTGGGCATCGATGCGCTCCGGCGCATCCGGCTCGGCGCGCAGCATCAGGGCGGTCTGGAGCGCATAGAGCGCCCATTGCTCCGATAGTGCCGCTTTCTTCGCGCGCTGCCGTGCATCGGCGTAGAGTTCTCGGGCAAGATCGGGGAAATAGCTCAGCGCGATGAGAACGGCACGCGCATCCGCAGAGCGCTTGGTGTCGTGCGTGGACAAGGCATCCAGCGCGAGCGGCGTCCGATCCGCCCGCATCGCCATGACGGTGGCAAACTCGGCATCGTCGATGACACCGAGATCCGGTTCGGCGCCCACTTCGCACAGCGGCAGGAAGGCGACGCTGCGGAAGAATACCGTGTCTTCCTCGGACTTCGCCGTCAGCGCCCCGGTCAGCTGTTCGAACCGAACGGCAAAGGCGCGTGCGTGCGGATCGTCGGGCGCACGCAGCAGGCCGATCAGGCTTGCGACCGTCGTGTTTTCGGTCAACCCGTCGATGGCCTGCGTGATCGCGGGAGAGAGCGGGGCCAGATCGGCCGCGTAAGAGCGATAGACTGGCCACACCGTCGCCAGTCGGCCGACCGCTTCGGACACCTGTGAGCGCGCCGCCTCGTCAAGCGCAAGCGCGGTCAGCGCGGCTCCGGTCACACGGCGCAGTTCCGGCGTGAAAACCTGTTCGAGCAGTTCTTGACGGACCTTGCGGACCTCTCGCCCATAGTCCGGCGGAATGGCATCGATCGACGCTTCACGTATCGCTGCGAGGCCTTCGCAGCAGGTCAGCAGGCGGGTAAGCGGGGCCATGAATTCATAGCCGCTCATGCCTTCCACCGGCCACGCCGGAGGCAGGTCCTCCCCGGCCTTGACGATCTTCTCGACCCAGATCGGCGTGTCGCCGACGGCATCGCGCAATCGCTGGAGATAGGCGCCGGGCCGGGCCAGCCCGTCCACGTGATCGACACGCAACCCCTGGATGCGTCCCGCTTCGACCTGCTCGATGATCCAGCGGTGTGTCAGCGCGAAAACCTTGGGGTCCTCCTGTAGCACGCCGATAAGGTCGGTGATGTTGAAGAAGCGGCGATGGGTGATGCGGTCCGCGCTCGCCCTCCAGTCGCCGAGCGACCAGTGCTGCTCGGCGAGGAGAGTGGCCAGCGTCGGCGCGTCGAGCGTGCGCGTCACCCCGCACGAATAGCGGGAGAGGTCTGTCGGACGCAGCGGATATTCGCGATCGTAGACCCGCAGGCGTGGATCGGCGCTGTCCCCCGCCGGGGCGAGATGGCCTTGCGCGAGCAGATCTTCGAGGGTGCCGTCGAGCACCGGGAAGTGCAGCGGTCCGGCGTCCCAGTCGATGTCGAAGATGGCGGCATGGGCACTATCGCGGCCATGGCGCAGCACGTCGGCCAGCCACGGGTTCTCGGGCGTGAACGCCATATGGTTCGGCACGATATCGACGACGATGCCGATCCCGGCCCGTTGTGCCGCTTCGCTCAGGCGCAGGAATGCCGCCTCCCCGCCCAGCACCGGATCGATCCGCGTGGGATCGATCACGTCGTAGCCGTGGGTCGATCCAGAGGCGGCCTGAAAGGGTGGGGAAAGATAGAGGTGGCCGATGCCCAGCGTGGCGACCCACGGCAGCAGTTCGCGCGCCTTGTCGAGGTCTACGCCGTCCCGAAGCTGGAGGCGATAGGTGGCGACGAGGGGAATGGCCTGGGACATCGGTATCACTCCGGTGAGACTGCCGCCGACAGCGCGAAAGGGCTCGACGCATCGTCAAGCAACAGGATCGGGCTGCGATGGGGGAGGAAGGACGTGCGGTCCGTGCCCAGGGCGGCACGGATGTGCAGCGCACCGGGGGTGAAGGACCATTGCGCGTCGACAAGTGGCCCATCCCGTCGGACGGTGGCAGTTGGCTGCCCGTTCCGGGCGATCAGCGGCGTCACATGAGCCCGGCGCAGGCCGAGCAGTTCTCGCACGAAGTCTTCGTGGTCATGCTGTTCCTGCCGGACAGGGCGGCCGATCCTGGAGGTCATGAAAGTGCGCGCCGCAACCGGGTCGGGTACTTCGCCACCGAAGCTGCTGAAGCGGGCGAATTCCTGGGCGCGGCCTTTGCGGACAGCTTCGGCAAGGTCGCCTTCGAAGTCGACGAAGAACTGGAATGGTGCATCGGTGAGGAACTCGTCGCCCATGAACAGCATCGGCGTGAAGGGAACGAGGAAGGTGAGAGCGGTGGCGATGCGGTAGGCGTGCGGGTTGGCCACGAGTTGATGGAGGCGCTCGCCGCGGGCGCGGTTGCCGACCTGGTCGTGGTTGCCCAGGAAGTTGACGAATGCGGTGCGGGGCAAATCGCCGGAGGGTTCGCCGCGCGGCTCGTCGTCGCCGTTCTCGCGCGGCTGGCCCTGCTCGACGTAGCCGTCCGCAAGGGCGATGGCGATGTCCTGCAGCGGATCGACGGCAAAGGGCGCGTAATAGCTTTCATCCTCCCCGGTCAGCAGACAGTGAAGCGCGTGGTGCCAGTCGTCGTTCCAGCTGCCGTCGTAGGGTGCATCGACGGCGAAGTAGCGGGCCAGGTTGCGCTCGTCCTCGGTAACGAGGTGGATCGGCCGGTCCCTTTCGGTAGCGCGGATGCGCTGTCCCAGTTCGTCGAGGAAATGGAGGGGTGAATGATCCTCTATGGCGTGGACGGCATCGAGGCGCAGGCCGTCGAGGTGGTATGCGTCCAGCCAGTGCAGCGCATTGGCGATGAAGAATTCGCGTACTGCCGGGGTCTCGAAGGCGATCCCGGCGCCCCATGGCGAGGCGCGCTCGGGATGGAAGAACGAAGGGCACCACGCGCCGAGGTAGTTCCCCGAAGGCCCAAAGTGGTTGTAGACCACATCCAGCAGCACCGCGATGCCGAGGCCGTGGGCCGCATCGACGAGTGCGCGCATCTCGTCGGGCGTACCGTAGGCCGGGTGCGGGGCGAACGGCAGGACGCCGTCGTAGCCCCATCCGCGTGCGCCCTCGAACTGCGCGACCGGCATCAGCTCGATCATCGTCACGCCCAGTTCGGCCAGGCGTGGCAGTTCGGCGATGGTGGCGGCAAAGGTGCCTTCCTCGGTGAACGTGCCGATATGCAGTTCGTAGAGCACCGCTTCGTGCCACGGGCGCCCCTGCCACTCATGGCGCCATTCGTAAGCGGCCGGATCGACCAGTTTCGAGGGGCCATGCACGTCGGCGACCTGCGCGTGTGCCGCCGGGTCGGGGTAGGGCGTGCCCTCGAGAACCCAGCGATAGGGATCGCCTGCCGAGGCTTCGGTCTCGAACAGCCACCAGCCATGTCCGGCGGCTTTGGCGGGCATGGCTATCCCGCCGATCTCGACCCGCGCCTCCCTCACGTCGGGCGCCCATAGGCCGAAGCGCCAGAGGCCGTTTCCGAGTGGCCGCGCACCCCATTGAGCGGCCATCAGGCGGGGCGGAACAGGCAGAGGCTGGCAGGCGAGATCGCCGCGCCCTGGCTGTCCACCGCTTCCTCGGCGAACGGATCGTCGCGCGCGGTGTCCAGCACGCGCACCCAGTCTCCGTCGGGTAGCGTGAATTCGAGGCCGTCCCCTGCGTTGACCACCGTGAACAGCGGTCGCCCGCCGTCGAGGAAAACCTCGCGCGTGGAATAGTCGAGCAGCATTCCCAGTACGCGCAGGCCCGGCTGGTTCCAAAGTTCCTCGTCCATCGCGCGGCCGTCCGGCTGGAACCACGCGATCTCGACGCGCTCGTTGTCGCCGGTTTCGCCGAGCAGGAAATTCTCCTGGCACAGCACCGGGTACTGGCGGCGAAGGGCGATCATCCGCGAGCAGAAGTCGAGGAAGGCGTCGTCCTTCGCCTCCCAGTCCAGCCAGGCGAGGGCGTTGTCCTGGCAGTAGACGTTGTTGTTGCCCTGCTGGCTGTTGCCGATCTCGTCGCCCGAAAGCAGCATCGGCACGCCCTGGCTGACCATCAGCGTCGCCACCATGGCGCGTCGGCGGCGAGCGCGGGCGGCGTTGATGCCTTCGTCGTCGGTGGACCCTTCGGCGCCCATGTTGTCGGACAGGTTGTTGTCGTGGCCGTCGGCGCCGCCTTCGCCGTTGGCCTCGTTGTGGCGATCGTTGAACGAGACGGTGTCCCTCAGCGTGAAGCCGTCATGCGCGGCGAGGAAGTTGATCGAACTCGTCGCGCCGCGATCGGAGTGGTTGAACTGGACCGGCGAGCCGATCAGGCGCTGCGCGATGTCGCCCACCAGCCCCTCGTCGCCGCGCCAGAAGGCGCGCACGTCGTCGCGGAACTTGTCGTTCCATTCGCGGAACGGATGGGGGAAGCCGCCGACCTGGTAGCCGCCCATGCCGATGTCCCACGGCTCGGCGATCAGCTTGACGCCGGCCAGGATCGGGTCCTGCCTGATCGCGTCGAAGAAGCCGCCCTCGCGGTCGAAGCCGGTTTCCTCGCGGCCCAGCGTCGAGGCGAGGTCGAAGCGGAAGCCGTCGACGTGCATCACCTGCACCCAGTAGCGCAGCGAATCGAGCACCATGCGCATGACCATCGGATGCGCCACCGCCAGCGTGTTGCCGGTGCCGGTGTTGTCGAAGCTGAAGCGCGGGTTTTCCGGGCTCAGCATGTAGTAGGCGGCGTTGTCGAGACCGCGGAAGCACATCGTCGGCCCGCGTTCGGAACCCTCGGCGGTGTGGTTGTAGACCACGTCCATGATGACCTCGATCCCCGCCTTGTGGAACCGCTTCACCATGTCCTTGAACTGGCGGATGGCGCGCGGGGCAAGGTCGCCATTGCGTAAAAAGCGCGGTTCCGGCGCGAAGAAACCGAGGGTCTGGTAGCCCCAGTAGTTCGACAGGCCCTTGTCCAGCAGCATCCGGTCGTCGAGGAAGAACTGGCTGGGCAACAGTTCGATGGCGCTGACGCCCAGCTTCTGCAGGTGTTCGATGACCGGCTCGCTGGCCATGCCTTCATACGTGCCGCGAAGCGCCTCGGGCACTTCGGGGTGAGTCATCGTCAGGCCCCGCACATGGGCCTCGTAGATCACCGTCTCGGTCCAGGGGCGGGAGAGCGCCTTGTCGCCTTCCCAGTCGAAATCCGGGTCCTGCACCACGCTTTTCACCATGAAGGGCGCGGAATCGCGGGCGTCGAAAGTGGTGTCGTCGCCGCTCGCCAGATCGTAGCCCCACAAGGCGTCGTCCCACATCACCGCGCCGGAAACCTCGCGGGCGTAGGGGTCGAGCAGCAGCTTGTTGGGGTTGAAGCGGTGGCCGTTGGCGGGATCGTAGGGGCCATGCGCGCGCAGGCCGTAGAGCTGGCCGGGCCTGACGCCTGGCAGGTAGCCCGAGAACACCGAACCCTCCCGCGACGGCAGTTCGAGGCGGGCGGTTTCCTCCGCGCCGTCCTCGGAGAAAAGGCATAGCTCGATGGCTTCTGCATTCTCGGAGAAGACGCCGAAATGCGTGCCCTCGCCGGTGAACTCGGCGCCGAGTTCGTGGATCATCCGTTCGGGTCGGGAGAAGGAGAAATCTTCGGCTGCTGGCCCCTGTGACACGTGATGCCTCCTGAAAGATGCTGCATCCGCTAACACGCGGGAGGCCTGAGCGGTTCCGGGGGCGATTTCGGAGCCGTTTCACGGAGGGTCGCAGGGCGTCGGCCAGCGATAAGGTGACACCAGGTTTACACGGTTTACACGGTCCAGGAGGAAAAGGTGTCACCTTACCAATGGAGAGTGTCACCTTACCCGCGAAAAGTGTCACCTTGCAGCGTGCCGGTGTCACCTTGCGATGTGAACGTGTCACCTTGTCCCGTCGTCGGGATGCCTTGAGCGGTGGGTCAGGAAATGGTCCGGCCATGCCCGCAGGGTATCGCGGCGGCATCCCTGTAGGAAAGCGCGCTCCCTGCTACGCGAAGACCATCCAGCCCGCGGCGGCCCCGCTTGCGACCAGCGCGGGCGTCACCCAGGCGCCCCTGATCCTCCACGCTACTGCCAGCGCGACGGCGAAAATCGCGATACCCCCCGCCGGAACCGATACCCTGAGCCCGGTCGCATAAGCGAGGTGCAGGAAGGTCGCGGCGATGATGCCCACGACGGCGGCGGCAACGCCTTCCAGCACGCGGTGCAGCGCGGGGTTCTCGACGATCGCCTCCAGCCGCTCGAACAGCACCAGCGAGAAGGCGAAGGCAGGCAGGAACATGCCGGCGGTGATGGCGAGCGCTCCGCTCAGGCCGCCGGTCACGTAGCCCACGAACGTCACGAAGATCACCAGCGGGGCGGGCAGGACGCCTGCAAGCGCGATACCGTCGAGGAACGCGCCGTCCCCGATCCAGCCGCGCCCCACCGTATCCGAGCGGACATAGGGAATGGCGGTATAGGCCCCGCCGAAGGTCAGCAGCCCGCCCTTGAGCCCCGCCACGAACAGCGCGAATGTCGAGATCTGGGCGCCCGGACTACCCGGCAGGGCCTGCAGGCTGCCGCCGGGCGCGGCGAGCAGCTGGATCGCCGTCGCCACTCCCAGCACCGCCGCAAGGATTACGGCGGCGACCAGCGGGCGATGCGACAGGGCGTAGGCGAACCCGCCCGCCGCAAGCAGGATCCAGAACGGCACCCCCACCAGCGTCAGGACAAGGCTTGCGGCCGCGATCACGGCGAGGAGCGCATCTTCGACGATGTGCTGCCCGATCCGCACCACGGCGCGCAGGATGATGGCCAGCACGGCGATCTGCACGCCCAGCAGGGCACCTGCCAGCGTCAGGTCGCCGGCCACCCACGTGACATAGGCCCAGCCTGCGGCGAGCATCAGCACCAGCCCCGGCAGCATGAAGCCGAGCCCGGCCAGGAACCCGCCTATCCGTCCGCGTGCGATCATGCCGAGGTGGACGCACAGCTCATGCGCTTCCGGTCCCGGCAGCACCTGCAGCACCGCGAGAAGGCGATTGAAGCGGCCCTTGTCGATCCAGCGCTCTTCCTCGACCAGCGCCTGACGCAACATGGCGATCTGCGCGACCGGGCCGCCGAAGGCGAGCGCGCCGAACCGCAGGAACTTGAGGAACAGCGCGGTCAGCGAGAGGGTGGGCGGTGCGATGGTGATGGAGGCGGTTTCGGTCGTCATGCAAGTGCTCCGCAGGCCGCAGGTACGGCTGATGGAGCGGACTTGGACGTTGCCGTCTGAACGGGCGTCCGCGCGTGCCCGTTGGTGGGATTTCAGCGCAATGGTGGGGGGAAGTCAAGGCGAACGATGAAGACGCATCCTCCCTGTCGCGCAGCGATGGGGAGGTGGCAGTCGCGCAGCGACTGACGGAGGGGACCTTCTCCCCTCCACCACCGCCTGCGGCGGCGGTCCCCCGCCCCATTGCTTCGCAACAGGGAGGATGTTCGAAACGAAAACGGCCCGCCCTTTCGGGCAGGCCGCTCTCGCATCACGGTAGCCGCCGATCAGCCGACGAACGCGCGCTCGATCACGAAGTCGGCGGGCTTGTTGTTCGATCCTTCGACGAAGCCCAGACCTTCGAGCATCGCGGCGATGTCCTTGTTCATCGCCATCGAGCCGCACAGCATCACGCGGTCGGTCGCCGGGTCCATGCGGGCCTCGCCCTTCAGACCCTCGAACAGGCGGCCGTTCTCGATCAGCACGTTGATGCGGCCGGTGGTGTGGAATTCTTCCCGCGTGACGGTCGGCACGTAGGTCAGCTGCACCAGCGCCTGGTCCTCGACCAGCGGGTCGCCGGCCAGCTGGCTCTCCAGCTCCTGGCGGAAGGCGAGGTCGGCGACGCGGCGGACCGAGTGGACGATCACGACCTGCTCGAACATCTCGTAGACGTCCGGATCGCGGATCAGCGAGAGGAACGGCGCGAGGCCGGTGCCCGAGCCGAACAGGAACAGGCGCTTGCCCGGCGTCAGCGCGTCGGTGACGAGCGTGCCCACCGGCTTGCGGCCGAGGTAGATCTGGTCGCCCGGCTGGATCAGCTGCAGCTTGGAGGTCAGCGGGCCGTCCTCGACCTTGATCGAGAGGAACTCGATCTCCTCGGCCCACGAGGGGCTGGCGATCGAATAGGCGCGCAGCAGCGGCTTTCCGTTGTCGCCCTGCAGGCCGATCATGATGAATTCGCCCGAGCGGAAGCGGAACGAGGCCGGGCGCGTGATCTTGAAGCTGAAGAGGTGCTCGTTCCAGTGATGGACCGAAAGCACCGTTTCCACGGTCAGCGCACCAGTGGGTTCCAGAACGGTCGCAGGAGCCGCCGAATTGTCCAGGGTGGCGGCTTCTGCCTTGCTATCGTTCATCAACGTCAGTCCTTGGTTCATCGAATGGGTCACGCGGGCGGGTTTATCAGTGCAATGCCGAAGCCGGCGATGGTCATCGCGGCGCTTGCGCGGCTCATGGCCTGGGCGACCGCGGCGACCGTGTCGCATGGCACGACATGCGCGAGAGTCGCGCGCACGTTTTCGCGGCGGCCTATACCGACATCGCGCCAAAGTGCAAGGAGCAACGCCTCATGTTCGCAGATGCGGTGGCAGCCCATCGGCGCGACCATGATCCTTTCGGATGCCCGGCGGCTGACGAGCGCCATCGCCATGTGGAAGTCCGGCAGGACGGCTGCGGCGTTGTATCCGGCAAAGGCGCGCGCCAGCGACTGCGCCGGGCAATTGCCCTTGGATGCCGAATGCGCCCATCCGCGCATGGCCCAGAGCAGGAACCGACCGTCGTTGTCGAGTTCGGTGACCGGCCGGTCTAGGAAGTCGTACATGCGCGTGCCTCAAAATATGCTATTGCGAATTATTCGCATATCTTGTGCATCGCGCGGCGCGATGCGTCAACCCGGTGTCGCCGTACGACGAGGTGGCGCGGGGGCAGGGTGACCCGAAGCGAGGGGTGAGTGGCGCCTCTTGCCGCAATGCAACAAAATGCCCTACCGCGGTTTGACGGGGGCAAGTCGACGCACCAACAGCCAAGAGTTCATGAACCCAGACCGCCGCACCGTTCTTTCCGGTATCATCGCCAGCGCCATCGCATCGGGCTTCTCGTTCAGGGCTCTCGCCGCCGAAGAGGTGACGCGGGTGGACGATCTCATCAAGAAGATGACGATCGAGGAGAAGGCCGGGCAGATGACCTGCCTTGCCGACGCCTTCCGTCCCTTCAACCCGCCCAATCCGGCGGCGGGTATCCAGGACGTGAAGAAGCTCTCGGACGAAATCCGCAAGGGCCGCGTCGGCTGCCTGTTCAACGGTATCGGCGTGGCGGGCGCGCGCAAGGCGCAGGAGATCGCGGTCAACGACAGTCGCCTCGGCATTCCGCTGCTGCTGGCGGGCGACGTGATCCATGGGCTCAAGACGATCTTCCCGGTGCCGCTGGCAGAGGCGTCCAGCTTCGATCCGGTGCTGGCGCAGCGCACCGCGCGCGCCATGGCGCTGGAGGCGACGGCGGCGGGCCTGCACCTGACTTTCGCGCCGATGGCCGATGTCGCGCGTGACCAGCGCTGGGGCCGCGTGGTCGAGGGCTCCGGAGAAGACGTGACGCTGACCGCGCTGCTCTCCGCCGCGCGGGTGCGCGGATTCCAGGGGCGCGACTTGCGGCGCGACGACTCGTTGCTCGCCTGCCCCAAGCACTTCGCCGCCTACGGCGCAGTGGCGGGCGGACTGGAGTACGGCAGCGTCGATATCAGCGACGAGACGCTGCGCGAGACGCACCTGCCACCTTTCGGCTCCGCCTTCGCGGCGGGCGCGCTGACGACGATGGCGGCCTTCAGCGAGATCAACGGCGTGCCCGCGACCGCCGACCGCACCCTGCTCACCGATATCCTGCGCGGCGAGATGGGCTTCACCGGCTTCGTCTTCTCGGACTACACCGCCGATGAGGAACTGGTCGCCCACGGTTACGCCGAGGACGACCGCGACGCCGCGCGGCTGGCAGTGCTGGCGGGTGTCGACATGTCGATGCAGAGCGGCCTCTACATCCGCTACCTTGCTGACCTCGTGAAGAGCGGCGCGGTGCCTATGGGTACTGTGGACGTGGCGGTGCGGCGCATCCTCTACGTCAAGATGGCGATGGGCCTGTTCGACAACCCCTGGCGCTCGCTCGACGAGGCGGCGGAGAAATCACGCATCGGCGCGCCCGTTCACCGCGAACTCGCGCGTGAGGCGGGCGCGCGCTCCATCGTACTGCTGCAGAACGACGGGGTGCTGCCGCTCGACAAGGGCAGGAAGCAGAAGATCGCGCTGATTGGTCCGTTCGGCGATGACAAGGCGAACCTCTACGGCCCCTGGGCTTTCTACGGCGATCCCGACAAGGGCGTGGACGTGGCCAGCGGGCTGCGCGCGGCGATGGACGATCCGGACCAGCTGACCGTCGTGCCCGGCTGCGCGATTCACGGCCCCACCGACGGCGGGATCGAGGCGGCGGTCAAGGCGGCGAAGGCGGCCGACGTGGTGATCCTCGCGCTCGGGGAATCGCAGGACATGTCGGGCGAGGCGCAGTCGCGCACCGTGATCGAGATCCCGCCCGCCCAGCAGGCGCTCGCCGATGCGGTGGCGGCGGTGAAGAAGCCGACCGTCGTGCTGCTTCGTCACGGCCGTGCGCTGGCGATCCATGACGGGGTGGCGAACGCCAATGCCGTGCTGGCGACGTGGTTCCTCGGCTCCGAGGCGGGCAATGCGATCGCCGACGTGGTGTTCGGCAAGGTCGATCCCTCGGGCAAGCTGCCGGTCAGCTTCCCCTGGGAGTCGGGGCAGGAGCCGTTCTTCTACGATCGCAAGTCCACCGGCCGCCCGACCGTCCCCAACGGGAGCACCGAGTACAAGGCCCGCTACGCCACCACCGACAACAGCGCCCGCTACCCCTTCGGCCATGGCCTGAGCTACACCCGCTTCACGCTGGACAAGCTGCAGGTGTCCGACCCGGCTCTGCGCTGGGACAGCAGCGTTACGATCACCGCGCGCCTGACCAACAGCGGCAAGCGGCGCGGCAGCGAGATCGTGCAGCTCTACACCCGCGACCGCGTGGCCTCCCGCACCCGCCCGATCCGCGAGTTCAAGAAGATGGAGCGCGTGACGCTGGAGCCGGGCGAAAGCCGCACCGTGCGCTTCACCCTGTCGCGCACCGACCTCGAATTCGTCGGCGCGGGCAACCGGCGGCTGGCGGAGCCGGGCGCGTTCGACGTCTGGGTGGGCCAGTCCTCCGAGGACGGTCTGCACACGCAGATCACGCTCTACGCGGCACCCCCGGCAAGCGCCTGACCCGCGACCCAAAGTACATTCGTCATTGCGAGCAATGACGATTTGATGGAGATGCCTTGCCGCTCGGCGGCTAGCTTATCCGGCTGATGTTCGCATAATTCGAACATATCATAGCGTTTAATCCCACTATTTCGGAACCCTGATCGGGCGCATCTGGAGGGCGTCAGGACGACACGCCCGTCGTCACCCGATTGCCCCCGATCACTCAGGAGTTCCGCCATGACCGTCACCACCATCGACACGACCCCCGCCGCTCCCGCAGCCAGCGCCAACACCCTCGAAGCGTGGCTGCCGCTCGTCGGCCGCGTTCTCATCGCCGCGATCTTCATCCTCAGCGGCCTGTCCAAGATCGCCGACCCCGCCGGTTCGATGGCCTACATCGCCTCTGTCGGCCTGCCGCTTCCCGCGGTGGCATTGGCAGGCGCTATCATCGTCGAGTTGGTCGGCGGCGCGCTGCTGATCTCCGGCTACAAGGTCCGTGCCGTGGCCAGCGTGATCGCGCTGTTCAGCCTCGCCACCGCCGTGTTCTTCCACAACAACCTGGCCGACCAGAACCAGTTCATCCACTTCTTCAAGAACATCGCGATCGCCGGTGGCCTGCTGCAGATCGTCGCCTTCGGCAAGGCCCGCGCCTGAACGCTTACCCCCTGATTACGCTACCGGAAGGGGCGGGCCGAAAGGCTCGCCCCTTTTCGCATGACCGCCTCATAAACGCAGACTAAATCTGTCGTCGTTATATTCTTGACGCTTTAACGCAGACATAGTAACTCCGCGTTCATGGCCCACATCACCACCAGCGTCGAATATGGAATCCACGGCCTGCTCTGGCTGGTCGAGGAAGGCCGCGCCCTCAGCAGCCGGGAGATCGCCGAGATTCAGGGCATCTCCCCCAGCTTCGTCGCGAAGATCTTCCCCAAGCTGGAGAAAGCCGGGATCGTCGCTGCCAGCGAAGGCGTGCGCGGCGGTTACCGCCTCGCGCGGCCGGCAGGCGAGATCACCTTCCTCCAGATCATCGACGCGATCGAAGGCGACAAGCCGCTGTTCGATTGCCAGGAGGTGCGCGGCCGCTGCGCCCTGTTCGGCGGCAATGCTCCCGGCTGGGCAACCGCCGGAACCTGCGCTGTCCACGCCGTCATGCTCCAGGCCGAGAAGGCGATGCGCGATGCGCTTGCCGCGCAGACCCTGGGCGACGTGGCGAGCCGCTTCGGCCGCAAGGCGCCCGAGACATTCTTCAGCGATTTCCGCGACTGGGCGGGCGATCGTCAGACCACCCGCACCGCGCGCATCGGCCGTCCCCGGCGGGACGGTCCTTCATGACCTGAGCCTTTCTCACCCGCATTCCTGAACACCTTTCTCGGCGTCCTGCCGGACGCACCGGGAAAGCGCCGACTTGCGCGCTGCCTTCGCAGATTTCGCGCTTGTCGGGACGATGAACCGCGTCCGGCGCACAAGAGGAGAAGATCGATGAGCAAGCAGACCATCCTGATTGCCGGCACCGGTTTCGCCGGAGTCTGGGCCGCCCTGTCGGCAACCCGCGCCATTGCGCTTGCAGGGCGGGAGGAGGACGTGGAAGTCGTCGTCGTCTCGCCGAGCCCGACCATGGTGATCCGTCCGCGCCTTTATGAAGCGGTGCTGGAGAACATGGACCCCGACGTCTCGGCCCTGCTCGCGGCGGTCGGCGCGCGGTACGTGGCCGGTCTGGTCGAGACGATCGGCGCGGATACCCAGCAGGCCACGATCCTGCGCGGCGACGGCGGGCGAGAGACAGTTCCCTGGGACCGCTTCGTGCTGGCGACCGGCAGCCGCCTCTCGACCCCGCCGATCCCGGGCATCGCGGATCACGCCTTCAATGTCGATCAACTGGACTCGGCGCAGCGACTGGACGCGCACCTCGGGCAGCTTGCCACCCGCACCGACGAGGCACGCGGCACGGCGGTCGTGGTGGGCGGCGGCTTCACCGGCCTCGAAGGTGCGGCGGAGATGCCCGAACGGCTGCGCACCATTCTGGGCGAGGATGCGCCGATCCGCGTTGTCATTGTCGACCCGGCCGAACAGATCGCCGCCGAGATGGGCGCCGATGCGGCCGTGGTCGTGCGCGGCGCCCTTGACGAACTGGGCGTCGAGCAGCGCCCCGGCGTGCGGGTGACGGCAGTGGACGCAGGCGGCGTCACGCTATCGGATGGATCGCGGATCGATGCGGCGACCGTCGTGTGGTCGGCCGGGATGCGCGCCCACCCGCTGACGGACCAGGTGCCAGGAGAGCGGGACGCCACCGGCCGGGTGCTGGGCGACGCCTTCCTCCGTGCGCCGGAGGCCAAGGGCATCTTCGTCACCGGAGACACCGTGAAGGCGGCGACTGACGACATCGGCAACTTCACGGTCATGTCCTGCCAGCACGCACTCAGCCTCGGCCGGGTGGCAGGCCACAATGCCGCTGCGGAACTGGTGGGGCAGGACCTTCACCCCTACAGCCAGCCCAAGTACGTGACCTGCCTCGATCTCGGCGCATGGGGTGCACTCTATACGGAAGGCTGGGACCGGCAGGTCCACCTGACCCGCGCCGAAGGCAAGCAGCTGAAGCAGGAGATCAACGGCGTGTGGATCTACCCGCCCGCGCCGGATCGGGAGGCGGCCTTCGCGATCTCCAACCCGGACTTCGTGATCGTGCCCTGACGCGAAAAGGCCCGGTCGTCTCCGACCGGGCCTTTGTCGTGTGTGATTGCCGAGGGCTCACCACTTCGGCGTCGCATCCCCATCGGTCATGCCGATCGGCGCGATGGTGCCGTCGGCGTTGTAGTGGATCTCCTCGAGGGCCACGACCCGCTCGCCCTGGAACGGCTCGGCGCCCGCCGAGCGGTCCCAGCGGTGGTAGACGATGAACCACCGTCCGTCCTTGCGCTGGACGAAGCTGTGGTGGCCCGGTCCCTGGTGCGTGGCGTCGCTGGTCAGGATGGTCCCGCGATAGCTCCACGGCCCCACCGGCGAGGACGCGGTGGCGTAATGCACCGAATAGCTCGACCCGTTGAACTTCCCGTGGCTGTACGAGAGATAATAAGTGCCGTCCCGCTCGTGCATGAAGGCCCCTTCGGTGAAGTGGGGCGGCTGCTCCACCTTCACCTCGCGGCGGATCGAGGTCATGTCGCGTTTCAGCTCGAACACCCGCAGCGTCGAGCCCGCACTGCCACCGGCATAGAGGTAGGGCTTCTTCGATTTCGGATCGACGAAGACCATCGGGTCGATCGCCTCGAACCCGTTGCCGCCGGTCAGCAGCGGCTTGCCCGCGTCACGGTATGGTCCTTCGGGCTTGTTCGCGACGGCTACGCCGATGCGGCTGGGCGTCGGGTTCTGGGGGCCGACCGAGTAGTAGAGATACCACTTGCCGTTGCCCTGCGCGACGCCGGGCGCCCACAGGAAATGCTCCTTCGCCCCGTCGTCGCCGATCCACCTGATCTCATCGCGCCGGATCAGGGTGCCCCGGCTTTTCCAGTCCCTGAGGTCGGTGGTCGAGAACGCGCCGAAGCGGTCGGCGGCCCAGCTTCCGCCGGGGCCGCCCGTGGGGAACACCCATAGCTCGTCGCCGATGATCACGGCATGGGGGTCGGCGCCCTCGAACTGCGGGTTGTCCGCAAGCACGGGAGCGCCGAGGCCGAATGCGGCCGTCGCCGCGAGAAGCACCTTGCCCCGCATCAGAAGCGCGCCCTGAAGCCGACCGAGTAGATGCTGTCATCCGTGCGCGTGTCGCGGATGAAATAGTCCTCGTTGATGTAGCTGCGATAGCGCGAGCGCAGCACGTTGGTCCCGTCCACCGTGAAGGTAAGGCCGGGCGACACGTCGTAGGCCAGGCTGAAGTCGAGGCGGCCGTTGGGGCGCACGTAGTTCAGCCAGACCGGCTCGCCCACCGGCCGCACGTCGCCCGAGCCCGTGCGGTTCTCGTCGAAGTACTTCGAGCGGTAGGTGTAGACCACGCGGGCGGAGATGCCGTTGCGGTCGTAGAGGAGCCCGGCGTTGAAGTTGTACTTCGACACGCCCTGCAGGGTGTAGCCCGCCAGCGGATCGTTGCCGCCGATCTCGCTGTCGGCGATGGTGAAGTTGCCGAACACGCCGAAGCCCGCAAGATCGCCCGGCAGGAAGTCGAAGAAGGTCTGGCCACTGACTTCCAGGCCCTTGAGCTTCGCCTGCCCGACGTTGCGCGGGCGCGAGATGTTGTAGACGACGCCGTCGATGGTCTCGGCCGCGACGTCGTTGACCACGCGGTTCTTGATGTCGCGGTAATAGCCGCCGATCGCGATGTAGCCCGAGCTCCAGTAGTACTCGAGCGTCGCGTCGAAGCTGTCCGACATCTGCGGCTTGAGATCGGGGTTGCCGCCCGAGCCGCCATTGCGGATGTTGGGATTGGTCGAGACGATATAGTTCAGCCCCGGGTTGAGCGAGCCGAACGAAGGCCGCGCGATCGTCTTGGCATACGTCATGCGGGCCTGCAGGCCACCGCCGAACTGCAGGCGGGCGCTGGCGTTGGGCAGCCAGTCGTCGTCGCTGGTATTGGACCTTGTGAGCACGGGCGTTCCATCGACCACGCCGGTACCGCTGATCATGCGATCGGTGCGGGTATAGCGAACGCCGACCTTGCCATCGAGGGTCATCGCGCCGAGCGGGATCTCGTAACCGCCCTGGACATAGGCCGCGTAAGTCTTCTCGTTGGCCTCGAAACGGCGGGTCGGGTCGAACGCCGGCTGGCCATCCGGCGCGCCGAAGAACGCGCGCAGGCGCTCCTGGCCCTCATCGGAAAGCAGGTAGCCGCGGTTCGGCACCGCGAAGTGCGCGCCGTTGTTGATTTGCGGGATCCCCGGTGCCCAGACGAAGAAGTCGTCCGGCACGCCCGCCGCCGTCACCGGCGTGTTGCCCGAACCGCCCGGAGGCGCAATGGACAGTTGCACCTGCTGGAACAGCGTGCCGCGATCCGCATAGCGGCCGCCGAACTCGATGGTCTTGAGGAAGGTGTCGGTCTCATAGGATCCGTCCAGCTTGACCGCGAAGAGGTCGCCCTTCGAACGGGTGTACTCCTGATAGAGCCCGTTCACGAAAGTGTAGCCGTCGGCAAAGCCCATCGCATTGCCCGGCGAGACGATGCTGGCGGTGTTGTCCGGGTTGTCGAAATCGACGATGACCTGGTCGACCTTCTTGCCGGTATCGACGATGAACGTCTCGTTGCGGACCAGCGATTTCTGATACGAGAGGTCGAGGTTCAGCTTCAGGCGGTCGCCATCGTACTTGGTGCCGCCCGCGAAGAGGAAGCTGTCGGTCTTCTGGTTCTTCGCCTGCATCGAGGTGAAGGCGCTGACGTTGTTGAACGTGCCGCCCGTCAGGTTGCACAGTTCCTGCTGCGATGCGCTGCCGTTGAACCCGTCCGCGCCGAGATTGGCGGTGAAGCAGTTGCCGTCGGTCGTCACGCCGGTGACGCTGTCCGAGTTGAACAGCTGGTATTCGTAGAACGCCGTCGCGAACTTGCCGCGATAGGCGGAGTAGAGCCCATCGACGTAGACTTCCAGGTTCGGCGCCGCCTGCCACTGCAGCGAGGCGTTGACCTGCGGGCGCGAATAGCTGCCGTACTCGTTGAGGCCGCCGGTGGAGATCGGCACCGCCATGCCTTCGCCTTCACCGCCCAGCACGTTGCCCGCGCGACGCTCGGCGACGTAGTTGCTCGGACGGTTGAACTTGATGTCGTACCACGATGCGTTCACCAGCAGGCCGATCTCGCCGATCCCGGTGTCCCAACGGTCGGTCCACAGCGCGCTGACCTGCGGCCCCAGCTTCTCGGCGTTGGATGCGTAGTTCAGCTTGCCGCTGATCGCGATCGTCGGGTCCTTGTAGTCGAACGCTTTGTTGAGCTTGAGGTCGATCGTGCCTGCCACGCCGCCCTCGATGAGGTTCGCGGTGTTGGACTTGAACACGTCCACGCGCGAGAGCGCTTCGGCGGGCAGGTCCTGGAAGGCGAAGCCGCGGCTGTCGGAGGTGAAGATCTCGCGCCCGTCGAGCGTCGTCAGGATGTCGCCCAGACCGCGGATCAGCGGATTGACGATCTCGTTGTTGCCACCGACGGTCACCTGCACGCCGGGAACGCGCTGGAGCGCGGCGGCGGTCGTAGGGTCTGGGAACTTGCCGATGTCCTGCGCCACGATCGAATCGACGACCTGCGCGGCATCGCGCTTGATGTCGGCCGCGCGCGAAAGGCTGGCGCGGATGCCGGTCACGACGATCTCGTTGCCGCCTGCCTCGTTGTCGGGTGTCTCGCGGGTTTCCGGAGCCTGCTGCGCGGCGTCCTGCGCCGCTGCGGGATTGGCCGAGAAAGCCATGACGGACGCAGAGCCCATGAAGATGGTGAAAAGCCGTCGCACAAATCTACTCCCATAAGGTTTGTTGTCGTCTTGATCCGGGGACGCCCCGTCCGCCGGTAGCGCCCCCGCGTGAAGGCGGGTCTAGCCTCAGCTGATAACTCCTACAAGTTCCATTTATCTGATTTATCGCTCAATCCATGTGATTGAAGGTGCGATGGAAATGATCGGTACATGTTCGGCATAGGCGCCTCCTCCGTTCGTTCGTTCGATCCGGGCAGGGGGCGTCTATGGACATGTACGCAAGCCCGGGGGCGTTGTCGGCAAGCGCGGGAATGCCTGGCTGGTAGGAATGGGCGCGAGAGATTCATCGTCTCGAGCTGTTCAACGCCCGCCTGATCGGCGTTAAGGGTGGTTATGTGATTGCAAAATCGCGGAAAACTGGGGTTTTTGGGG
>NZ_JBMDIO010000003.1:0-300963 GCF_057808725.1 Novosphingobium sp. FG90 | reverse complement strand
GCGACCGTAGCAGAAGCGTGCTCCGCTGCGGTGAAGCGGCCTCTAAGCCGAGGAAACGAGTCGGTCAAACACTAATTTCAAAAAAAGTTCATCGAACCCCAAAAACCCCAGTTTTCCGCGATTTTGCAATCACATAACCACCCTTAACGCCAATCGAGTGCCCGCCGGGCACCATAAAATGACGAATCTCCCGACGGTGCCCTGCCACCAGTCGGCGATTCCTGCGTTCGCTATCGCAGCATGATTGCTTCGCGGGGCTCAGGTGCTATCGGAATGCACGTGTCTAGAATGTTGAAACCACGCGCGCGAGTGGGCGGCGCCGCGCTTCTGGCGATTATGCTTGCCAGTGCCGGATGCACCGAAGCCACCAAGGACGTCGCTAGCACTCCGCCGCCGGCAGCCGCCGGCGAAGCCCCTGTCGTGCCCGCTGCACCTGCGTGGTGGCGTGAGGCCGGTGATCCGGTCTTGGCGACTCTTGTGCAGCAGGGCCTCGATACCAGCCCCGAAGTCATCTGCCGCATCGCTTCGCTGCGCCAGTACGATTACCAGACCGAGCACGACGCCAAGCGTATCGGCGCCAAGCTGGGGCGATTGTTCGGCGACAAGAGCGTGAACGCCAACCCGCAAGTCAGGACCGAAAAGGTGGAGCGGGTGTCCACGCGGCGGGAACGCCTCGCCCGGCAGATCGCACTTGCCTATGTAGAAGTGCGGCGCCTGCAGAAAGACGTCGCACTGCGCGGCAATCTGCGAGCCCAGTATAAGGACAATGCAGAAGTCGCACAGTTCCGCCGTGAGGCCGGGCTAGTTCCGGCAATCGACGGATCGCTCGCCCGGTCGCAGGACGAGACCGCGCAAGGCGAACTCGGGTTCGTGCAAGGGCGGCTCGATCAGGCCATTGCCGAACTTGCCCGCCTTGTCGGTGATCAGCCCGATGCCCTTGCCGCGAAGCTCGGCGCCCCGGGAACGCTTCCCGATCCTGCGGTCGATCCGCTTGCCTCGGCAGCCCCGGAGAATCCGCAGCGGGCGGTTCTTGCCGACGCGGTCCTGCGCGAAGCCCGGCTGACGCAGGCGCTGGAGGAATCGCGCCGCACCGTCCGTGACGCGCGTACCGCCTACCGCGAGGGAGCCGGGGCCTTCTCCACGCTTTACGTGACCGAAGCCGCCGCACTCGCGGTCGAACTCGCGCTGGCCGATGCGCGGGCCGCCCGCGTGACGGCGACCCTTGATCTCTGGTCCGGGCAGGACGGGAGCTGGGCGCGCGAAGGACTTGCACCCGTCGTCGCGCCGGACCCTTCGGCCACTGGCCCCACGATAACGGTGACCGCCGGCTGTGACTGAACACGATACGCATACCCCGCTCGACGCCCTGCTCGGCGCCGCGCCCCGGCGCGTGTTCCGCCATTGGCTGAGCCTGCTGATCCTGGCGATCGCCGCGCTCGGGGCGATGACCTTCTTCGTCCGCTTCGTGAGCGGGGACGATTCTCCGTACTATTCCACGCCGGTCGAGCGCGGGAACCTGACGCCGCTGATCTCCGAACGCGGGCAGATCAGCGGCGCGGGCGAAGTGACGGTCTTCTCCGCACTGCCCGGCCGCGTGACCTGGGTGTCCAGCAAGAGCGACGGCGCTGTCGAGCAAGGCGAACTGCTCGCCATTATCGACGCGGGCGAGGTCAAGGGCGCGGTGGAAGTCGGCCGCTCGCGTCTGACCGCGGCGCAGGCGTCGCTTGAGGCGGCGCAAGTCACCGCGCAGGACACCGGATCGCGCCTCGCCCGGTTCGAGAGCGTATGGCGTCGTTCGGGCGGTCGCGCCCCGTCGCTCAACGAGATCGAGCGTGCCCGTGCGGACGCCCGCCGCGCCGACCTTGGCGTCGAGGCGGCGCGGGCCGAAGTGAAGGCCGCGCAGATCCAGTTCAAGGAAGACGAGACGCGCAAGGCCGGAGCCGAAGTGCGCGCGCCCTTCTCTGGCATATTGACCATGCGCCATGCCCAGCCGGGGCAGATGATCGGCGATCATCAGCCGCTCTTCACGATCGCGCAGGGCATCGCGCCGCTGACGATCGAAGTGCCGCTCGATACGCATCGGCCCGAACCCATCAAGGCGGGAATGCTGGCGAACATCCGGCTCGATACCGTGCCCGATGCGCCGCAGTCCGCGACGCTGACGCTGCTGCGCGTGTCTCCGCCGCCGCAGACTACTCCCCCGCTCGCCGTCTTCACGATCGAGAAGCCCGGCCCGCAAGTGCGCCCCGGCATGAAGGCGACGGTCGAGATCGAACTGCCCGAGCGGCAGAACGTGCTGCTGGTCCCCAATGCCGCGCTGGAATTCGAGCCGGGCGCGCGCGGTCCGCAGCGACGCGAGCGCATATTCGTGCTCGACGGGGGCGAGCCGCGCCGCGTCTACGTCACCGTCGGCGCCAGCGACGGGAAGCGCACCGAAGTCTTCGCGAACGACCTCAAACCCGGCGATCGCGCGATCATCGGTTGGCGGGACGCGACGGCCGGAGGCGGCCAGTCAGGCGGATGAAAGGTTCCTCCTGCAACAATTGCCGCGTCCGTGCGTATGGGCATTCGACGGAAAATCCGAGGCAACAAGGGTAAGCAGCATTCTGAACGACGACGCGCAGATGTCGCGCCGCACGGCCATGGGGCTGATGGCGGCGCTCGCAGCGGCCAGCGCCCTGCCTGACGGGGTGAAGGCCGCGACGGGCGGGCGTCTCGGCGCGCCCGAGCCGTTCTCGTGGGATCGCCTCGTGACGCAGGCCCGCGATCTCGCCCGCAAGGCTTATGTGCCGATCGCCGAATCCACGCGCGCCGCCGCCGACTACGATGCGGCCGGGAAGCTGACTTACGGCGATGCCCCGATGGTCGCGGGCAACGTGCGGCTGTTCCCCGCCGTGCGCGGCACCGCGCCCAAGCCTGTCGTCATCTCCGTCGTCGAAGGCCGGCAAGCGCGCGCGATCGTCCATACCAGCGACCTGTTCGTCGGCGGCCATAACACCGACGCCGTAGGCTTCCGTGTCATGGACGCGACCGGGCGCAGCGACTGGCTGGCCTTTCAGGGCGCGAGCTATTTCCGCTCCTCCGGCGACCGCGATCAGTACGGCCTCTCGGCCCGCGCCATCGCCATCGACACCGGCCTTGCCACCGGCGAGGAGTTTCCCGACTTCACCCGCTTCTGGATCGAGCAGACCGGCGCCGACAGCGTACGCATCCATGCCCTGCTCGACGGGCCGAGCCTTGCCGGCGCCTATGCGTTCGATTGCCGCAAGACGGCGAACGGAGTGACGCAGGACGTCACTGCGGCGCTGTTCCTGCGCAAGGACGTCAAGCAACTGGGCCTCGGCGCCGCATCCAGCATGTTCTGGTACGACCAGTCGAGCCCTGCGCGCGCGCGCGGCGACTGGCGGCCCGAGATCCACGATTCCGACGGCCTCGCGATCTGGTCAGGCAATGGCGAGCGGGTCTGGCGGCCTCTGGAGAATCCCTCGACGGCTCGGCTTCATGCGCTGCGTTCGGATTCGCCCAAGGGCTTCGGCCTTCTGCAGCGCGATCAGGCTTTCGATCACTATCAGGACGACGGCGTGTTCTACGACCGCAGACCGTCGCTCTGGGTCGAGCCCAAGGGTGACTGGGGCGTCGGCGCGGTCGGCCTCTACGAAATGCCGACGGGCAGCGAGACGCTCGACAACATCGCGCTGTTCTGGCGTGCGGACCGTCCGGCAAAGGCCGGGCAGCGCCGCGATTTCGCCTATCGGCTGACCTGGACGTCCAAGGACCCGACCATCGATGGCGGCTCACGCTGCGTCGATATTTTCGAAGGCCCCGGCGGCAGTCCGGGTTCGCCGCCGCTGGAAGGCGTGCGCAAGTTCGTGTTCGATTTCTCCGGTCCCGCGCTGGCAGGCCTCGACCGGACCAGCGGCGTCACGCCCGATACCGACTTGCCCAAGGCTGCGGTGGTTTCCGCCGTAGCCTATCCGGTGGCGCGCTCGGACGGGCGCTGGCGGGCGATGATCGACGTGCGATCCGCCGCCCTGACTCAGCCCCAATTCCGACTTTTCCTCAAGCGCGGCAACTCCGCGCTCAGTGAGACCGTTATCAAGGCCATTGAAACGTGAGTGCGACGCCGATGAACCATTCGCCGATGCTTCCGGCCGAATCGCCCATGGCGATGCCGATCCAGAACTTGTGGGGCAATCCGCCCGGCGCGCGTGAGGTGAAGACCGCGCCGCACGGGATGCTGGTCAAGCGCCTGCTGCTGCTCGCGCTCACCGCCGCCATCGGCCTCGCCGCATCGAGCACGGTGCGCATGGAACTCTCGCGCGACGGGCTCGACTGGGTCGAAGCGCTGCTGCTGGTGTTCTTCGTGCCGCTGTTCTGCTGGATCTCGTTCGGCTTCGTCACCGCGACGATGGGCTTCCTCAAGCTCATCACCGGCGAGCATCCCGGCTTCACCGCGCTGCCGAGCCCCGCGTCCAGCCTGCGCCACAAGACCGCCGTGCTGATGCCGGTCTACAACGAGGGCGTCGAGGAAGTCTTCGCGCGCGTGCGCGCCATGGCCTACTCGATTGCCGAAGCCGGCGGCGCGCCGTGGATCGACTTCTTCATCCTTAGCGATTCCAACCCCTTCCACGGCAAGCGCGAGGAAGCGGCCTGGCACGAACTGGCAGACCACGCGCCGATCAAGATCTACTACCGCCGCCGCGAGAAGAACATCGCCCGCAAGCCCGGCAACATCGCCGAATGGGTCAAGCGTTTCGGCGGCGCCTACGAGAACATGCTGATCCTCGACGCCGACTCGATGATGAGCGGCGAGACGATAGTGGGCATGGCCTCGATCATGGAAGAGCGCCCCTCGATCGGCCTTCTCCAGACGGTGCCGATGATCACCAACGCGCGCACGCTGTTCCAGCGCTGGATGCAGTTCGCGAGCGAGGCCTACGGCCCCATCGCCAGCGCCGGACTGCTGTGGTGGTCGGGCTCGGAGGCCAACTTCTGGGGCCATAACGCGATCGTGCGCACCCGCGCCTTCGCCGAGGCTTGCGGCTTGCCCGAGCTTCCCGGAAAGGCCCCGTTCGGCGGCGATATCCTGAGCCACGACATGCTGGAATCCGCCCTGCTGCGTCGCCGTGGCTGGGCCGTCCACATGGTGATGATCGGCGGTTCCTACGAGGAATTCCCGCCCACGATCATCGACATGGCGATCCGCGACCGCCGCTGGATGCAGGGCAACCTGCAGCATCTCCAGCTCCTCGGCGCATCGGGCCTGCACTGGGCGAGCCGCCTGCACCTGCTGATCGGCGCCTCGGCCTACCTCACTTCGCCGGGCTGGCTGCTGCTGATCCTGACGATGATCGGCCAGGTCGCGACGCATGGCGATGGCGGCTTCGTCACCCTCGCCCCGCCAAGCGTGCTGGCGCTGACGGTCATGCTGCTGTTCGGCCCGAAGATCATGGGCCTGATCTGGGTCCTGGCCGATGGCGAGCGGCGGCGCAGCTTTGGCGGCGGCTTCGCGGCCGTGCGCTCGGTCCTGCTGGAGACGGCGCTGGCGATGCTGCTCGCGCCGATCACCATGGTGACGCAGACCAAGGCGCTGCTCGGCCTGCTGCTGGGCATATCGGCGGGCTGGAACACCCAGACCCGCGATGCCCGCCGCATCACCATACGCGAAGTCCTGCCTGACCTTCGCGAGCACCTGCTGCTGGGCGCGGCGCTGACCGCGACGGCATTCCTCGACACCACGACGGCGATCTGGCTCTTGCCGATCATCGTCGGCCTGTTCCTTTCGCCCTGGCTCATCAGCCTGTCGTCGAGCGAGAACCTCGGCGACAAGGCGGACGCGGCCAAGGTTTTCCGCGTGCCCGAACCCGGCATCGTCGAGGCGAGCGAATATCCCCGCAAGGCCCCCGAAGGCCTCGCCGAAGGTCAGTCGGTGGTCGAGGCCTGAACGAAAAACCGCGCCGCCGCCTGTGGAGCGGACGGAAAGTAGCCATGCATGTAGCTCGCCGTGAGCGAGCCTAGGCGATAGAGCGCTTCCCCGTCCCGCCCCTCCGGCGTCTCGGCGCGGGCGGCCGGGGCAAGCCCGGTTTCCAGCCGCGAGTAATGGAAGGTGTGCCCGCGCAGCGTCCCTCCCGGCAGCACGACGCGCTGCATGCCGAGCGCGGCGAAGCGCCGCTGCATCGTGGCATGACCGTCCACCAGGCCGAGCAGTTCGGCGCGATTTCCCTCTACGTCGGACAGCGATGAACAAGCGTAGAGCATCCCCCCGCACTCGGCGAGAATCGGCTTGTGTGCCGCATGATGCGCGCGGACCGCTTCCAGCATCGGCGTATTGGCGGCAAGCGTCTCCAGATGCAGTTCCGGATAGCCACCCGGCAGCCAGATCGCCTCGCAATCCGGCAATAGCGCGTCGTGGAGCGGTGAGAAGAAGGCAAGCTCCGCGCCCGCCCGCTCCAACCATTCCAGATTGGCGCGGTAGATGAAGGCGAACGCCTCGTCCCGAGCGATGGCGATACGCAACCCCGACAGATCCGGACCGTCCTGCCCGGCCTCGGGCACCGGGAAACTGACCGGCGGCGGCAGGTGCAGCACATCGTCAGGCAACAGGCTCGCCGCCCTATCCAGCCGCGTGTCGAGGTCCATAACCTCCGCCGCCTGCACCAGTCCGAGGTGGCGTTCCGGCAGCGTCACACCAGCCTCGCGCGGAAATGCGCCCAGCCACTTCACGGACTTAGGCATGCCGCGCTCCAGCAATTCCGCATGCCGCGCGCTGCCTACACGGTTGGCGATCACCGCATGGACCTCCAGCCCTGACCGGTAGGTCGCAAGTCCATGGACCAGGGCGCCGAACGTCTGCGCCATCGCCGATCCGTCGACCACGGCCAGCACCGGAAGGCCAAATCGCTGGGCGAGGTCGGCAGCGCTGGGGTCACCGTCGAACAGGCCCATCGCGCCTTCGACGAGGATCAGGTCGGCATCGCAGGCCGCTTCGTGCAGGAGGGCGCGGCACTGCGCCTCTCCGCACATGAACAGGTCGAGCTGATGGACCGGCGCACCGCTCGCGACTTCGAGCACCATGGGGTCGAGGAAGTCGGGTCCGACCTTGAAAACGCGCACTTTTCTGCCCGCATTGCGGTGCCTTCGGGCCAATGCCGCGGTCACCAGCGTCTTGCCCTGACCCGAGGACGGGGCGCTTATCAGGTATGCCGGGCAGGCGGGGGCATCGTCTTGGCGGAGAGTGTCCATCGGCCTTGCACCTATGGTTTCCCGCAGGTCCGCGCAAGCATTGGCCTCTTGCACAGTGACCCGGCGCACGATACTTGCCGCGTCGCGACAGGTTCCCCGCGAGGGGATTGAAAGGGAACGCGGGTGAAATACCCGGGCTGCCCCTGCAACTGTAAGCGGAGAGCCGTTCGACCACATGCCATTGGGGGCGCAAACCCCTGAGAAGGCGGCCGAAATAGGCGATGACCCGTGAGCCAGGAGACCTGCCCGTCGCCGTCGTTCTTCGACCGGACAGGGTGTGCCGGACGGACGGGGGAAGTGCATTCCTCGCGCAACGACAGCCATCGTTCCGGCGGCCTGAGGGGGCTTGCGGGAGGTGTTGCGCTGCCTGTCCGCGCCCACTGTCCCAATATCCTTCACCGGCCGACGGAGCACCGCCGTTCGCATGAAGGAATACAAGTGAAACAGTATCTTACGACCACCGCAGCCACCATCGTACTGATCGCCTCGGCCTCTCCGGCGCTCGCCGACACAGCGGCACCCAACGATACCACAACGGCACCTGGCGATACCCTGGACGCCGCCGGGCAGGCCGACAACATCCTCGTCAGCGCGCTTCGCACCCCCGTCGCGATCGAGCGCGTCTCCGCCACCGTGACCGTGCTGGGCGAGCCCGCGATCGTCGCCCTGCAGCCCATCGCCCTGACCGATGCCCTGCTGCGCACACCGGGCGTCTCGATGTCCCGCAACGGCGGCTACGGCACCACCACCTCGCTGCGCATCCGCGGCGCCGATGCGGGCGAGACCGTCATGGTGATCGACGGCATGCGCCTGTCCGACCCCTCGGCGACGGCGGGCGGCTACGGCTTCTCCAACCTGCTGCTCGACGACGTCGACCGGATTGAGATCCTGCGCGGGCCGCAGTCGATCCTGTGGGGCAGCGACGCGACCGGCGGTGTCGTCAACGTGCGCACCCGGCGCCCGACCGAGCCGCTCGAAGGCAGCTTCGCGGTGGAGGCCGGAACCCACGACACCGTCTCCGCCCGCGCGGGCGTGGGCGGCACCTCGGACCTCATCGACTGGCGCCTCTCCGCCTCGCGCTTCACCACCGACGGTATCTCCGCCCGGGCGAACGGGACCGAGGCCGACGGTTTCCAGCGCAGCGCCGCCAGCGGCACCGTCACGGTGCGCGTCGCCCCCGGCGTCAGCCTCGACCTGCGCGGCTACTGGGCCGACGGGAGGAACGATTTCGACGGCACTTCGGGCGACACCCTCGCTTATGGCACCACGAAGGAATGGTCGGGCTACGCGGGCCTCAACTTCGCGCTGCTGGACGGCAAGCTCGTCAACCGCGTCGCGGTGCTGCAGAACGTCACCGACCGGGAGAACTTCGACCCCACCCGCTCGATCCGCGCGATCACCTTCGACGCGCACGGCCGCCTGCGCCGTTACGAGTACCAGGGCACCTACACCTTCAGCGACGCGATCCAGGCCGTGTTCGGCGCCGAGCGCGAGGAACAGCGGATGACCACCGCCTCGCCGACGAACTCCGCCACGCCCTATACGCTGACGCCCTACTCGGTGGACATGGACAGCCTCTACGCCGAACTGCGCGTGAGCCCGGTCAAGGGCCTCACCCTCGACGGCGGCGCACGCTACGATCACCAGTCGCGCTTCGGCGGGCAGACCGTGTGGAGCGCGGGCGCGGCCTATACCCCCAACGAAGGCGCCACGGTGCTGCGCGCCAGCTATGACGAGGGTTTCAAGGCGCCCTCGCTCTACCAGATGTACAGCACATACGGCACCGCCGACCTCGCCCCGCAGAAGGCGAAGGGCTGGGAAGTGGGCGCCGAGCAGAACTTCGGCGAGGCGCTGCGCCTTACCGCCACCTGGTTCCAGCGCGATACCGACAACCTGATCGACTTCGCCTACTGCCCCACCAGCGGCACGCTCCCGGCGGCCTGTTACATCCCCGGCACCGAGACCAGCCGCTTCGGCTATTACGCGAACGTCAAGACGGCGAAGGCCAGCGGCCTCGAACTCGCCGCGTCGGCGAAGCTGGGCGTACTGTTCGCACAGGGCAACTACAGCTGGACCCGCGCCGAGGACCGCACCGAAGGTTCTTCCACTTACGGCCGCCAGCTGCAGCGCGTACCGCGCCACATGGCCAATGCCGAAGCGGGCATCGACCTGCCGCAAGGGCTTCGCGCCAGCGTCGCGGCGCGCTACTCGGGCGAGACCTTCAACGCCGCCACCGGCACCGCGAAGCTGGACGACTACTGGCTGATCGACTTCCGCGCGCAAGTGCGGGTCAAGGAGAACCTGATGCTGCAAGGCCGCGTCGAGAACCTGACCGACAAGGACTACCAGACGGCGGCGGGATATTCCGCGCTGGGACGGACGATCTACCTCGGCGTGCGCAGCCGGTTCTGATGACAGGCCCGTCCCTCCTCATGCGGGGCTATCGGATATGGAACCTTCTTATCCGCCCCGCCCGTCACCCTGAACTTGTTTCAGGGTCCATCGCGCCTCGTACCCGGTGCTTTGTCGCAGCAAACCGAGCGGGCCGTTGGCGACATCAGGCCTCCGGCAACACGGCCCGATGGATCCTGAAACAAGTTCAGGATGACGGGGAGGAACGGAAACCTTCCATGCGAAACCCTTGGCCCCCAAGGAAAACACCCCCATGCTGACCTCCGTACCCCCCGGCCCTTCGGTGGTCGTCTGCAACACCTGCCGCCACACCGCCGACGCCCGCGAGGACGAGACCGGCCAGCGGGGCGGCGCTCTGCTCGAAACGGCGATGCGCAGCGTTCAGGCCGCCGACCCCGAACTGCAGGGCGTCCAGATCCAGGCCATGCCCTGCCTCTTCGCCTGCAGCCGCCACTGCACCGTCCACATCCGCGCGCCCGGCAAGGTCGGCTACGTGCTGGGCGACTTCACGCCCGACGAGGACGCCGCCCGCGCGATCCTCGAATATGCCGCGCGCCACGCCGAAAGCGAGCACGGCCGCGTGCCCTTCAAGGAATGGCCGCAAGGCGTGAAGGGCCACTTCATCACCCGCACGCCCCCGGAAGGCTACGTCTGCACATGACCCGTTTCGCCGATTCCGCCTCCTTCGCCGCCGCCCTTGCCGCTCTGCCCGAAGCCGACGCAGCCAGCCGCACCGCCGCGCTGCACCGTCAGGCCCGCCTCACCAAGCCGACCGGCGCGCTCGGCCGACTGGAGGACATCGCGGTGTTCATGGCCGGGTGGCAAGGCTGCGAACGGCCCGAGGTGGACCCGGTGCAGGCGGTCGTTTTCGCGGGCAATCACGGCGTCACCGCGCAGGGCGTCAGCGCCTATCCGCCCGAAGTCACCGTGCAGATGGTCGCCAACTTCGAGGCGGGCGGCGCGGCGATCAACGCACTGACGGCGGCCTGCGGCGCGCGGCTTTCGGTGGTGGCGCTCGATCTCGACCGGCCGACCGGCGACATCACCCGCGAGGCGGCGATGAGCGAGGAGGAATGCCTCGACGCCCTTAACCGGGGCGCCGCCGCGCTGGGCGCCGATACCCGGCTGCTGCTGGTGGGCGAGATGGGCATCGGCAACACCACGCCCGCCACCGCGCTCTGCGCCGCCGTGCTGGGCGGCTCCGCGCAGGACTGGATCGGACGCGGCACCGGGATCGACGACCTCGGCCTGTCGCGCAAGGCGGTGGCGGTGGAGGCGGCCGTGGCGCTGCATTCCGGCGCCGCCATCGACGCCTTCGAAACGCTGCGCCTTCTCGGCGGGCGCGAGATCGCCGCGATGGCGGGGGCGATCCTCGCCGCGCGGCTGGCGCGGGTGCCGGTGCTGCTCGACGGCTTCATCGCCTCGGCCGCGATCCTGCCGCTGGTGCGCGCCAACCCGCGCTTCCCCGACCACTGCCTCGCCGCGCACTGCTCGGCCGAGGCGGGGCATGTGCGGCTGCTGGACAAGCTGGGGCTGGAGCCGCTGCTCCACCTCGGCCTGCGGCTGGGCGAAGGCACCGGCGCGGCGCTGGCAGTGCCGATCGTGCGCGGCGCTCTGGCGACGCACAACCGGATGGCGACGTTCGACGAAGCGGCGGTGACCGATAAGGCATGAGCGGCATCGCGCTCCACCTGATGCGCCACGGCGCACCGGCAAGGCCGGGCCTCCTGCTGGGCCACCGGGACGAGCCCGCATTGCCGTCCGAGACCGCCCGCTGCGTCGCGCGCGCCGAGGGGCTGGCGTTCGATCGGGTGGTGTCCTCGGACCTCAGCCGCACCCACGATCCCGCCGCCCGTATCGCCACCGCGTGCGGGGTGGAACACCGCGTCGATCCCGACTGGCGCGAGCTGGATTTCGGCGACTGGACCGGCCTTGCCACCGCAGAGGTCGACCCTGCCGCCTATGCACGCTTCTGGCAGGACCCCGACGCCCATGCCCCGCCCGGCGGCGAGCCATGGTCCGCCCTGCGCGAGCGGGTAGAGCGGGCGCTGGCAGGGATCACCGCGCCGAGCCTCGTACTGACACACGGCGGCGCGATGCGCGCGGCTCTGGCGGTACTGTTCCACATGGAACAACCGCAAGTCTGGGCCTTCGACCTGCCCTATGTGAGCATCTTGAGCCTGCGCCTCTGGCCCGGCGAAGGCGCGCAGATCGTGGGGTTGTCGTAATGGCCTGCGTGCGTCCTCGTCGTCCCGGACTTGCTCCGGGACCGCTGGCCGTGAACAACCCACCGGGCTGCAGGCGCCCTGCCGAGCGCGCGCGCCTAAAGACAGCCACCGGTCCCGGATCAAGTCCGGGACGACGGGAGTGTGCGCCTTCATGAAGCACCTCGTCCTCACCCTGCAGTTCCTCACCCGCCTGCCGCTCCCCGCCGTTCAGGCCGACGCGCAGGATTTCGCCAAAGCCATGCGCTGGTTCCCGGTCGCCGGGCTGGCGGTGGGCGCGGCGGTGGCGCTGCCCTGGTGGTTTTTGGGGTGGCTGCTCCAGCCGCGCGATCCGTGGCTGGGCGCTCTGGCCGCGCTTGCCGGTTGGGTGGCGATCACCGGCGCGCTGCACTTAGACGGCCTCGGCGACGTGGCGGACGGTGCGGGAGCCGCCCACGGTGACCGCGCGCGCCTCTCCGCCGTCATGGCCGATCCGCATGTCGGCAGCTTCGCCGTTGTCGCGATCGGCCTGCAACTGCTCGCGAAGCTGGTACTGCTGCACGCGCTTACCCCCGCACAATGGCCCGCGCTGGTCATCGTGCCGGTGCTGGCGCGCATCGCCCCGATCGGCTGGACGCTGTTCCTGCCGCCGCTCCACACCGGCCTCGGCTCCCGCTTCCGCGAGGGCGTCAGCCGCCTGCACCTGATCGGCTGGAGCCTCGCCGCGATCCTCGCCGCCGTGCTGACCTCCCCTGCGCTGCTGGCGCTGTTCGTCGCCGTGCCGCTCTGGGGCTGGTGGCTGCGCGCGAAGCTCGGCGGCATCTCGGGCGACGGCCACGGCGCCGGGATCGAGCTTGTCGAGACCGCCCTGCTGCTCGCGCTGGTGCTGCTGCCGTGACCCCCGACCTGCTCCACCACGGCGGCCGCCTCGCCGAAGCCGCGCGCCTTTACGGCGGCGATCCGGCGCAGTGGCTGGACCTCTCCACCGGCCTCAATCCCGTACCGTGGAGCCCGCCCGAAGACTTGCGCATCGACTGGCACGCCCTGCCCGATCCCGATGCGCTCGCCGTCCTGGAACACACCGCCGCCCGCCACTTCGACGCCGAGCCCCGCCACGTCTGCGCCGTCTCCGGCAGCGAGACCGCACTACGCCTCCTCGCCGGAATGCTGGACATGCCCGGCCGCGCGCTGTTACCCGCCTACCGCACCCATGCCGAGGCCTTCGCCCGCTCCCGCCCGATCGCCTTCGCCGCACCGACCGATGGCGCCGAGGCGGTCGTCCTCGCCAACCCCAACAACCCCGACGGCCTGCTGCGCGACCCCGCCGCCGTACTCGACTGGCACGAGGCGATCGCCGCGCAAGGTGGCTGGCTGATCGCCGACGAAGCCTTCGCCGACTGTCACCCGCAAGCCAGCGTCGCCCGCCACGTCGCCGACGACCGCCGCCTCATCGTCCTGCGCTCGTTCGGCAAGTTCTTCGGCCTCGCAGGGCTTCGCCTCGGCTTCGTGATCGCGCCGAGGCACGTGCTGGACCGCCTGCGCGCGCTGACCGGCAGTTGGCCCCTCCACACCGCCGCGCTCGAACTCGGCCGCGCCGCCTATGCCGACGCCGCGTGGATAGAGCGCACCCGCGCCGAACTTCCCGGCCGGGCCGCCGCGCTCGACGCGGTGCTGGAGCGCCACGGCCTGGCCCCGCAAGGCGCCTGCCCGCTATTCCGCTACCTCTCGGGCGTGGACGCAGGCGCGCTGTTCGAACGGCTGGCCAAGGCGCGCATTCTCACCCGTCCCTTCGCGCAGCAACCGGATACCCTGCGCCTCGGCGTTCCCGCCGATCCCGCCGCGCTGGACCGCCTCGACCGGGCGCTTCATGGCTGAGCCCATCGCCGCCGCCGCACTCGCGATCGAGGCCATGCTCGGCTGGCCCGCGCGGCTCCACGCCGTTACCGGCCACCCGGTCGGCCTCTTCGCCCGGATCATCCGCGCCTGCGAGCGCCGCCTCAACCGCCGCGACGCCTCGCCCGCACGGCGCCGCCTCGCGGGCATGCTCGCCACCGCGCTGCTCGTCGCGCTCACCGGCGGTCTCACTCTCGCAATCGAGATCGCCGTCCGCGCCCTCGCCGGAGCATGGGCCTGGCCGATCCTCGCCCTGCTCGCCTGGCCCGCGATGGCCGCGCGCAGCCTCGACGACCACGTCCGCCCGATCCGCGACGCCCTGCTACGCGGCGACTTGCCCGAGGCCCGCCGCACCGTCGGCATGATCGTCGGCCGCGACACCCGCAACCTCGACGCGCCCGCCACCGCCCGCGCCGCCATCGAGAGCCTGGCCGAGAGCTTCTGCGACGGCGTCGTCGCGCCGCTGTTCTGGCTGCTCCTGCTGGGCCTGCCGGGCGCGTGGATGCTCAAGGCGATCAACACCGCCGACAGCATGATCGGCCACCGCGAGGAGCCTTACGGCCCTTACGGCTGGGCCGCCGCGCGCCTCGACGATCTCGTCATGCTGATACCCGCCCGCCTCGCCGGAATGCTGCTGTGCGTTGCGGGCATGGGGGCCGGGCTCAAGGGCTGGCGCGTGATGGCCCGCGACCACGCCCGCCACGCCTCGCCCAACGCGGGCTGGCCCGAGGCGGCGATGGCGGGCGCGCTGGGCATCCGCCTCGCCGGTCCGATCGCCTACGACGGCGTGCTTGCCGACAAGCCGTGGATCGGTGAAGGCGGCATCGCGGCACCGCACCACCTCTCCCGCGCGCTAACGATCTACCGACGCGCCTGCCTGATACTGGGACTGATCGCTATGGGAATCGCATGGCTGGCCTGATGCTGCAGGGAACCGGCTCCGACGTCGGCAAGTCGGTGCTGGTCGCAGGGCTCTGCCGCGCCGCCGCCAACCGGGGCCTTCGCGTCCTGCCGTTCAAGCCGCAGAACATGTCGAACAACGCCGCCGTCACCCCCGAGGGCGGCGAGATCGGCCGCGCGCAGGCGCTGCAGGCCATCGCCGCCCGCGCACCGCTCCACGTGGACATGAACCCGGTGCTCCTGAAACCGCAGGCCGACCGCACCTCGCAACTGATCGTCCACGGCAAGGTACGCGGCACGCTGGGCGCGTCCAACTTCCGCGAGGCGCGCCGCCCCTTGCTCGGCGAAGTGCTCGAAAGCTACCGCCGGCTGGAGGCGCGCTGCGATCTCGTCCTCGTCGAAGGCGCCGGCTCTCCCGCCGAGATCAACTTGCGCAGCGGCGACATCGCCAACATGGGCTTCGCGCGCACGGCCGGGGTGCCGGTGGTGCTGGCGGGCGACATCGACCGGGGCGGCGTCATCGCCGCCGTGGTCGGCACCCGCGCGGTGATCGATCCCGAGGACGCGGCGATGATCCACGGCTTCATCATCAACAAGTTCCGCGGCGATCCTGCGCTCTTCACCGACGGCTACGAGGCGATCGAGCGCCTGTCCGGCTGGCGCGGCTTCGGCGTCCTGCCGTGGGAGCCCGCCGTCGCACAGCTGCCGAGCGAAGACGCCGTGATCCTCGAACGCGGGCTCGGCGCGAAGCCGGGCAAGCTGCTGGTCGCCTGCCCGATCCTGCCGCGCATCGCCAACTTCGACGACCTCGACCCGCTGCGGCAGGAGAGCGGCGTGGACGTCGCGATGATCCCGCCCGGCACCCCGATCCCGGCCGAGGCGCCGCTGATCGTCCTGCCTGGCTCCAAGGCGACGATCGCCGACATGGACTTCCTTCGGACACAGGGCTGGGACATCGACGTCCTCGCCCACCACCGGCGCGGCGGGGCGGTACTGGGCATCTGCGGCGGCTACCAGATGCTCGGCCGCAGTATTGCAGACCCCCACGGCATCGAGGGGCCTCCGGGCGAAGTCGCCGGGCTCGGTCTGCTCGACGTGACGACGGTGCTGGCAGGCCGCAAGACGCTGCAGCAGGTCGAGGGCACCGCGATGGACGCCCCGTTCACCGGCTACGAGATGCACATGGGCGTGACCGAGGGGCCTGACGCCGCGCGGCCTTTCGCACGACTGGCGCAGGGCCGCGCGGACGGCGCCATCGGGCGAGACGGGCGGACTTTCGGCACCTACTGCCACGGCCTGCTCGCCAAGCCGGGCCTTCGCGGCGCCCTGCTCGCACGAATCGGCGCGCAGTCGGACGGCTTCGACAACGACGCCCGCGTCGATGCCGCACTCGATGCGCTGGCCGAGACGATGGAGCGCCATCTGGACATCGACGGGCTGCTCGCCCTGGCGGGAGTTACCTTATGATGCGCAGCCTTCTGGTCCTGGGCGGCGCCCGTTCCGGCAAGAGCCGCCATGCGCAGGCGCGCATAGAAGCGCAGCCCGGCCGCCTTTGCTACATCGCCACCGGGCAGGCGTTCGACGGTGAAATGACCGAACGCATCGCCCGCCACCGCGAGGATCGCGGGCCGCGCTGGACCACGCTGGAGGAACCGCTCGATCTGGCAGGCGCCATCGACAGGGCCGCGCGGGAGGCGGATGCGGTGCTCGTCGACTGCCTGACACTGTGGTTATCGAACCTGATGCTGGCGGACCTGCCGCTGGACGGGCCGGTCACAGCTTTGCAGGAGGCGATCCGCCGCTGCCCGGTCCCGCTGGCGCTGGTATCCAACGAGGTGGGCCTGAGTATCGTCCCCGAGAACGCCCTCGCCCGGCGCTTTCGCGACGAAGCGGGACGCCTGAACCAGACCATCGCCGCGACGGTCGATGAAGTCGAATTCGTCGCTGCGGGGCTACCGCTCAAGCTGAAATAGAGAAATTCCGCCTCAATTGGGCAGTGAATGTCGCCGATCCTGCGCAAACGGATCGTGGCGATAGCCGGCTTCCCAAGCGGCTCTCTGCTGGGGACTGGCGTAAGGATTGCTGGAAAGCGGAATACCGGCCTGCGCGGCCTTGATGCCCCAGAAATGGGCACGTTGAACATTGGACAATGTGCGGCTCATGACTTGCGGATACTGCCTGCTGCAACGCGGCAACGCGCGCGCAAGATGCAGGTCTTAACGCATGTTAACGGCAGACGGCGCCATGAACGCGATGAACTGCGCGGGGGCGATGAGACGTCAATGTGGGGATATGGTGCACCCGACAGGATCATAACTCTTTGTTCGCGAATGTTCGGGGTTATCCTCGACTCGCGCAGTTTCCTTAGGTTGTGCCAATCCAAGGGTTCGCATATGTTCTCCTTTGTTCGCGGCAAACCACGATTTTGTGTGGTAACGGATGAGGGAACTGGATGGGCAAGCTCAATGCCCTTGGTGTGAAGAATGCAAAGCCCGGGCGTCACGGCGATGGCGACGGGCTCTATCTGGTCGTGAAGCCTACGGGCGCCAAGTCTTGGATCCTCAGGGTGCAGCGCGACAAGATGCGCCGGGACATCGGCCTTGGATCACTGGCGGCTCTGACGTTGGCAGAGGCCCGTGAGAAGGCCGCTGAGTTGCGGAAACATACCCTCAACGGGCGTGACCCTATCGCCGAGCGCGATCGTGACCGGCGCCCCATTCCGACCTTCAAGGAAGCAGCCAAGAAGACGCACGCCGCTCTCAAGTCCGGATGGGTGGGAAAAAGCGCAGACGCCTTCCTCTCCTCCCTTGAAACCTACGCCTTTCCCTCGCTGGGCAACCGCCGGGTCGATACGATCGATGCGGCCAACATCCAGAAGATGCTGGCGCCGATCTGGACCACGAAGCCGGAACTGGCTCGCAAGCTCCGTATGCGTGTGGGGCAGGTGCTGAACTTCGCTCATTCCAAGGGCTGGCGGGCCACAGAGGCTCCGGGGCGATCGGTCGGCGTGGGCCTGCCCAAACAGCCAAAGGGCGGAAACTTCGCAGCGATGCCCTATCCAGATGTGCCCGCTTTCATGACCCGACTGGCTGGCGAAAGCCAAACCAGCGGGCGTCGCGCCCTGATGTTCCTGATCCTGACCGCCGCCCGCCCCGGCGAGGTCCGTTTCGCCACTTGGGGGCAGATCGATTTCAGGAAGGCGGAATGGAACCGGCCGGCTGAAATCATGAAACTGCGCGAGCCGCACACCGTCACGCTCAGCAAGGCAGCCATGGCGCTGCTGTCCGAGATCAAAGGCAAAAGGGAGATCGACCCCAAAGCGCTGATCTTCCCCGGCCAGCGCCTTAAACCCCTGTCTGACATGGCACTCAGCAAGGTCATGCGGGACGCGGGGCTGATCTACAACGCGCACGCATTCCGCTCATCCTTCCGGGATTGGGCCGCCGAGAAGATGCCGGATGTGCCCGATGCGGTGGCGGAAGCTGCCTTAGCCCATACCGTGCCGGACAAGGTGGTGCGAGCCTACAAGCGGACCAAGTTCATGGAGATGCGTCGGACGCTAATGGATTCGTGGGGACAGTTTCTGGAACCTGCGAGGCTGGAACAGGAAACGCCGGAGGTTCATCCCTTGGATCCTGCCGATGCCTAAGGCCGAAACAGTCAGCGTCAAAATCGCGCCGATCGAAGCGAGAATGGTCGCGGAATGGCTGAGATCTTTACCCTCGCCCCTATTCGACGGGCCTCGCCTAAACGTGCGGACTTTGCCCAACGGCGTGCGTGAGTCATTCGTTGAGCAGCTTGAAGGCTTTGCTAAACGGAAGCGCCGATCGGGTGCGTTCCTTGCGGCCGGGATTGAGCTGAGTCGCCTCGATGCCCAATTTTTGGCAGCGAAGGCTCAACCAGGGATGTTCGGAACCGCCCGCCAACGTCAGATCCCGGCTGTGGTGCACGCTCTTTGCCGCCAATGCTTGGCCGCTCTCAACAAGAAGAGGGGGGCGCCAAAGCAGCGCGCCGCCGCTTTAGAAAATGCCATTTCACGTCAGGGCAGGAACACGACCGACCCGGTCAGGCCGGTGGATCCTCGTTGGCTAAAACGATTGAAGAAGCGCCAGCGTGAAGACACAGAAATGGCGGAATGGCTGGGAAAAGGCCGAGGGCTATGGGGCGCCCTACCTCTTCGACAAAATTCTCCTTAATTTTCGCCACCCGCCTTGAGCGAAACTCGAGTCTAATTCCGTAGTCGCCCGCTGGCTTTCGCCAGCTTTCATCGGAGCGACAGATGGAACCCCTCACCCTCACTATCGACGACACGAAGAAGGCAATCGGCCTTGGCCGGACTAAGATCTACGACCTGATCGGACAGGGTAAGCTCGAAACCGTGAAGATCGGCCGCCGCACCCTCGTGAAGACCGCCAGCATCCGCGCCCTCGTGGATCAGGCCGCGTGAACCGCCGTGCGCAGCACCGCGAGGGCAGCGTCGCCCCGTAAGACGCGAAAGGCCCGCACCGTTGGCGCGGTGCAGGCCCCCACAAATTTCCTCTACAGCAGCACTGACGAGGATAATCTGATCGGCCAGCAGGCGCAACGGCTCGTTCGCCTCTTCGGTCTTCCTGACAGCCGCGCGCGGACCATCGCCGCCCTCGCATGGGAAGGCGCACATGGCTGATCCCTTCACCACGCCACGGTCCGCCGCGCTCGCGCTGCTCAACTCCGATCAGCATCTGACGCGCAAGGCAGGCTCGTTCCTCGGCCAGACTGTCGTCGATCCCAAGCCGCTCACCCCGGCGCAGATCGAATGGTTGGCGACGCTGCTGGAACGCGCTGGCTTGCCGAAGCTCGCAGAGGGGGACCGCTCGTGATCCACGAACCGATCTATCCTCATGCGCCCGGCCATCGTGGCATCGACACGTCCATTGAGGCTGCGGAGGCTATCGAGATGTCGGTGGGGCACCTCCAGCGCGTTGCGCTGCGGGCTATTCGCGCCGCCGGTAGCCGAGGCCTGACGACGAACGAATTGGTCGCGACTGTCCGCATCGGTCGGGACTCCATTCAACCCCGCACCTCCGAGTTGCGCGAGATGGGCCTGATCCGGGATAGCGGCGCCCGCCGACGCAACGCCAACGGCAAGAGCGCCATCGTCTGGGTCGCCAATGCCTCGCGTGGGAGGGTTCCCCGGTGATCCATTCAACGCTCTCCCGCGCCCACATCGATCGCAAGTTGGACGAAGCGGAGCCTCACCTGATTCCCATCCTTGAAGCGGTGCGTGACCATAAGGTGGGCCTCCTGTTCGTCGGTCAGAGTAGCGAGGCTTTCCGCCTGCCCGTCGATCGGAAGCGCTCGGCCATCGCCATCATCGGCGATGACCTGCACGAGGCGCTTGGACCTTCGGGTTTCCACATGCCGTCGGTCCGTCGGATCATCCGCGCCTCGCACACCTTCGCGGTCATCTCCTGCGCCGCGTTGGAGCCGGTCTATGACGCGATGGCGTTCGCTGCATCGACGGCGCGCAGGAACGCTCTGCTGATCGAGACGCAGCCTGAGTTCGAGGTCCAATGGGCCGAACTCATCCGCAAACTGGCGCCAGGCCGTCCGTTGACCATCGCCACCGTGAAGGGAGGGCGCGCATGAACATGCTCGTCAATGTCGCGGCGGTGGCCGCAGCGAACCCGCTCCCGCAGATCATCGGCGCCGTGGTCCCATTGCAGGCCGCTGGCGACGAGTGGAAATGCTGTTGCCCGTTCCACAATGACCGCTCGCCCAGCCTGTCGATCTATAGCGGCGGCAAGCGATGGTATTGCTTCGGCTGCGGCAAGGGCGGCGACGTGATCGACTTCGTGCGCGAGTTGCATCAGATCGAGTTCCGCGCCGCCGCTGCCATGCTCGCTGCTGGCGATATGCCTGCCGTGGCCGTGACGCCAATCATTGATGCGCCGGAGCGGACGAAGGAAGAGCGGATCGAGGAAGCCCGCACCATCTGGCGGGCGGCGTCTCCCGCTCCGGGCACCCTGGCTGAAGCCTATCTGCGGTTTCGCGGGCTGGATCTCACGATTCCCGAAACTATCCGCTTCACTTGGCTTACCTATGGCATTCACGGCCCGAAGCATCCCTGCCTGATCGCCGTCATCACCGGCCCCGATAACCGGCTGTGCGGCATACAGCGGACCTATCTCGCAGCAGACGGGCGCGGAAAGGCGAACGTCCGCAAGCCGAAGCTCTCGCTCGGCCGCATCTCCGGTGGCGCCATCCGGCTTGCACCTGCGGCATGCGACCTGATGGTCTGCGAGGGGCTCGAAGATGGTCTAACGCTGCAGCAGGAAATGGGCCGGGCCGTTTGGGTCGCAGCGGGCGCTGGGAACATGCCGAAGATGCGCTTTCCGTCGCTGGTGTCCCGCGTAACTGTCGGCGGGGATGCCGACGAGGCAGGCCACACCGGGGCCGACGCCGCTATTGATGCCTACCGGACGCGCGGGATCAGCAGCCGCGCCATCTTCCCGGTAGGGGCCAAGGATTTCAATGCCGAGCTGATGGGGAGGCTCGGGAAATGAGCGCACGTCCGAATTCGAATATCGCTGTCGTATCGCAACCGCCACGCCCGCTCATCACCGTCCGGGCTGGCGAATTGCACCTAATGGCATCGGAGGGCGAGCGTGCGCTGATCGGCGCCGGATCTCCGCTCTATGTGCGTGGCGGTCTGGTGCGTCCGATCGTCGATGAGTTGCCTGCTGCACATGGACACAAGACGAAGGTCGCACGTTTGGCCGAAGTCACGGCAGATACCTTGGTCGACCACCTTTCCCGCGAGGCGGACTGGGAGAAGTTCGACGCCCGCAAGAAGCGCATGGTCATCACCGACCCGCCCCGGCCCGTTGCTGCGACGATACTTTCCCGCGATGGCGAATGGCAGTTCCCGAGGCTGGCCGGCGTCATCACAACGCCGACGCTGCGCCCAGACGGCACGATCCTTTCGACGCCTGGGTACGATGCCCAGACACAGCTTTTGCTCATGGACCCGCCGCATCTCCCAGCCATCCCTGAGCGGCCGACCCGCGCAGATGCCTTGAAGGCCCTCGCGTTCCTCAACGCGCTGCTGGATGAGTTCCCGTTTGTCGATGAGGCAAGCCGCTCCGTTGCCCTCTCGGGGCTCATCACGCCGGTCGTGCGCGGCGCGATGCAGGTCGCCCCCATGCACGTCACCAGCGCGCCGGTGGCTGGCTCGGGCAAGAGCTACATCATCGACCTCGCGGCGGCCATCAGCATCGGGCAACGCGCTCCCGTGATGGCGGCTGGACGTGACGAGGCCGAAACCGAAAAGCGCCTCGTCTCGGCTCTGCTCGGGGGGCAGGCCATCATCTCGATCGACAACGTGAATGGCGATCTTGGCGGGGATTTCCTCTGTCAGATGATCGAGCGCCCCATCGTCGAGCCTCGCGTGCTGGGATCTTCCAAGCTCATGCGGATAGAGAGCCGGGCCACTACGTTCGCTACGGGCAACAACATCCACCTCGTCGGCGACATGACGCGCCGGGTGGTGCTGTGCTCGCTCGATCCGAACATGGAACGCCCCGAACTCCGCCAGTTCAAGAAGAGCCCCATGGACCAGGTGCTCTCGGAGCGCGGGAAGTATGTCGCGGCGGCACTGGTCGTGGCCCGTGCCTATGCAGCGGCTGGCTATCCCGATCAGCTTCCGACGCTAGCATCCTTCGAAGACTGGAGCCGCATCGTGCGCTCGGCCCTTGTCTGGCTCGGTAAGCCTGATCCGGTGAAGACGATGGAAGCGGCCCGCGCTGATGATCCTACGACCTCCAGCCTCAGGGCGGCGCTCGTCGCCTGGCACGGAGCTGTCTCTTCTGCCCCGATGACCACAGGCAAGATCATCGACGCCGCTAAGAGGCTTGATCCGCTCGGAAACCGGATCAACGGCGATCTCTATCAGGCTCTAGTCGATGTCGCGGAGGAGCGCGGTGGAGGGATCAACGCCCGTAAGTTAGGGCACTGGCTGGCCCGTCATCGTGGCCGGGTGGTCGATGGGCTGAAGTTCGTCGATGAGGAGGACAGCCATGCGAAGCAGAAGGCGTGGGCGGTGGTGAGGGTGGCTTGAACAGCGCCACAGACGATGGCACCTAAAGGCGCTGCGAATTGAGACCGGCGCTGAGGGGTGAATGCCGAATGACGCGTGACGAAATTGACGCGTTTTTCGCTGCGCCAGACAAGCGGTGCCCGGCAGAATTCGAGTGGCCCGTGAAGACGCTCCGCAAGAACGAGCGTCGCGCTCGTCAGCGCGTGGAGGTCGGCGGCTCACTCAGCAAGGTCGAGATGGAGATCGTGGTCAGACTGCACGAACCGGGTTTCATCGTGATCGTGCTGCTAGCACCAACTTGCATTGCGCGCCTTTGCCTCGGCAGCCCGCACTATGACAGCCGACAGCGAATTTTGATCGAGGATGGGCATCTGCACCCGTGGGAGCAGAACCGCCCGAAGGGGCCCAAGCTGCCTGAAAAGCTGCCGGATTACGAGTTACTCCCGGCTGACGTGAAGGATCGAGACGAAGCCTTCGCTTGGTTTTTGCAGCGTTACGGGATAGAAAGTTCAATGCCGGATTGGCCGGACAGCAAGGGCATGTTCTAATGGACTGGCAGGCGGTGCGCCACGCTATTTGCGAAGGTCGGCGTTTCCGAGAAACTCCAAAAGGCTTCTGCGTCATGGCTGATACCATGATGCCGTCAGGCCATGCCATCCAAATTTATATGCGGTCGGATCACGGCAAGCTGGTGCTGCACGACGACGGCGCAGCCTTCGACGAGTTGGCTGCTCACGGTCGTGAAGCGGCCTCCCTCAGCGGTGTCCGCGCGATGCTATCCGAGGTGGATCTCCGGCTTGATGAGAACGGCACGATCTTCATGGACAGGCTCGAACCCGAAAAGGTCGCAGTCGGTATTGCAGTCCTGGCCGATGCTTCATTGCGGGCCGCCCAGTTCATGCTTGCAAGATCCAAGGTCCGCCGCCCTGAAACGCTAGATCGCACGGTCCAGGATCGCTTGAGGGTCTTCTTTCCCGAAGGTCGCCCGAATTTTCATTTCCATGGGCGCAGTAGACAGCACAAATTTGATTTCGGTGTCACCACGGATGCGGGCACGTTCCTGGTAGACGCAGTTACACCCGACGCGTCATCCGTCAACGCGGCTGTGGTAAAGACGATGGATGTCCTGCGCTCGACCGAAGAGCGCGCCCGGCCCATTTTGGTTTATGACCGGAACGACGGGTGGAAGTCAGGCCTGCTTGAACTGCTCACCATGGGCGGCGGCGAGTATCTGTCGATCGATGCTCTTGATCGAGAGCACATTTTGCAGGCGGCCTAACTCAGCTCACGCCACCGCCAACCAACCAGCCCCGCTCCGGCGGGGTTTTTCGTGTCTCCGTGTCTTTCCGCCGTTGCGGGTAATGCGGGGTTTTGCGGGTATTATCCCAGCCCTTATATCTATTTTGTCACTGACAAATCCCCGCGTTAGGTTGGGAACATACCCGCAGATACCCGCATTACCCGCAAATCAGGACCGGGCCATGAGCCTTCACAGTGGTGGGGACCTCTTCGGTTTCGCCTCGCTCTCTTGCCTGGCGCCTCACTCGGCGTACATTTGTTCCGAAGGCATCGGGGGCTCCATGCGATCAAAGATTCTCTGCGCGTTGGCGCTGTCACTCATCGTCGCTCCGGTAGGCGACGCGATCGCCAAATCCGTGAGCAAGGAATTTCAGGAGGCATGGACCGACCGGGAGCAACGATACGCCGCTCGTTACAGAGAGGCCGAGGGTCAGTTGCCCGCCGCACTGGCGGCGTTGAACGACCCGAACGCCGACCCGGCGACGACAAAGGATCGCTTGGACCGCGCGCTTAGGACAACGTTCGATCTCGGCTACAACAGCGCTCGCACCCAGGTCGTCACCGAGACCAAGGCTTTCGTTGAGAAGAAGCCTTCTGCTGAACGGGCGCAGCTTTGGTTGCAGGAGCAGGCCGACCGGTTGCGCGACCGAGCGCGATCGGCAGACGAAAAAGCCGCCATCGTCAAAAATCAAACGTCACAGGATGACAGCACCACCTTGCAAGCGCGGCTGAAAAATCTCGGCATCGCGGTGTTCGAGGCGGCGACGGTAAAGGGCATGGCCGACGAATTGACGCTGATCGACCAGAACCTTGCGATCTACTACCCGGCCAAGAATGCGGAGGATCAGCGGAGGCGGCAGGCGCGTGCGGCTGCGCTAGGCGCGATCGGGCAGGCTATGCAGGCAAGTGCGAACCAAGGCTGGATGGCGACATGCACGCGAGCGGGGCAGACCATGAGCTGCATGGGGAATTAAGGTCTGCGTTGGCTGGTTCAGCAAATGCAATACTCCCTCGCCCCTATCGCCAGCGAGGATCTTTGCAGTTGTTGCTGTCCTCGAACGCCGGGGACACGCGCTCCTCTCCCCAAATCCGTTTGCCGGCGCGCTTAGGATTGTCCCGAAATTGTTGATTGCGTTCGGCGAAATAGCCGTCGATCGCCGCGCGAGCATCATCGACCGATGGGTAATTGCTGTTGTGGATGACGGCACGGGCCATGCCGCTAAACACGGACTCGATGACATTGAGGAACTGCGCTCCGGCAGGAAGTGGTGCCGTTTCGACTTGCGGTAAACCCAATGCACCGGCTGTCCCATTGTGCTCACTGATCCGTTGCATGAGTTTCTTAGAGATGTGCCATGACGCCGCATCCCATGACAGATACAGCGTTCGGCGATCGGCATATCTGGCGAGCAGAACGTCCATCATGCGGATCATTTCGGCGGTGTTTTTCCTGTCGCTGTAGAAGTGCGTGACCTGATTGCTGCTTAGTTCAAGGGCTGCCGTCATGATCATGCACCCCTTGGATTTCTGCCATTGCGGGACGACCCGATGAGGGCCGGGCGGGTCGAGCTTCAATCCCTGCTTCATTTTGACGGCGAATGGGCCGAACTCGTCGATCGAGAAGAAGGCTTCATCTGATGCCAGCCTTGATAAGATCGCTTGGACTGCAGCGAGTTTTTCCCGATATGCCGGGTCTTGAGATGTGAGAGCGATTCTAGCCTTGCGCCACTTCCATCCGGCATTGCGGATGATTTTGCGAAGGACTTGCAAGCAAGCTGGATAACCTTGCTCCCTCAGCACGGCTCTAAGATCGCTCATGGTCCAGGACGTTCGGTTGATCCCATGATCTTTCGGCGGTTCATGAAGGACGCGAAACAAAGCAGATTTTAGATTTTCATTTTCAGCCCTTCGCGGCCCTCGCATCTTGGGCGCCAACAGGGCTTCGGCACCTCCTTCGCGAAATATCCGTAGGTAGCGACGACATGTATTGCGACTTATCCCAAGGCATGCACTGATCCGCCGAATGGGGAAGCCTTGTTCGTGCGCCAGTACTGCGATGGCGCGATTGCGCCGCCGGCCACGATCATTAAGGACGCAGTGTAGGAGCTGCTTGTTGGCTTCAGGGTCTCCGAGCAAGCGGGATTTCAGTCGATCTGCACGTAACCCATCAATCCAATTCGCCACTTCCACGGCACGCTCCGCTCGGCGATCACGGTGAAGGCTGAGTGGTGTACTGGCTAATCCTTTGGCGGCATGACGATTGAGCCGGTACACGTGTGGTGCAATCGATACCCTCAGGCCCTCAATCAAACCTGCTTCCGCTGAGGGCCGGACAACAAGTTCGATTTGGGGAACCTGCACTCGCCGGCAATATCTACGAACGCTATCGTAGCTGCCAATGTAGCCATGATGATCTCGAAGGGCGCGAAAAATCGCGACGGCACTTCGCCGGTCACGTTGCGGCTGATCTTCATCCTCCGCGAGCATCGCCTCGATCACCCCCTCGTGCGCGCTGATAGAGGACTGACGCTTTGGGCGAACGTATTTTGATGGCCGCTCATTTCGCACCATCTTTCGGATTGTGTTGCGACTAATGCGCTCGTCCTTAGCGACCTTCCTGATCGACTCGCCTTCGATGACGCGGTGGCGTATGCGGGCCCATTGATTTGGATTGGTGTACATCGCGGCCTCCCGGACAGGGCGACCGTGACGTGATTGAGCCGACGCTCGCCAGTGTTAGCCAATCTAACACCGCAGGCGAGTTGCCGGTATCTTGTGGTTATCAGCCGCAGGTCGGGTTGAGAGCGCGCGGACGCCAAGCCTCCAGCGTTCTATATGAGCCGGCGTAATTCGCTTCCTGCGACCGACAGGTGGTCAGAACATCTTGGCGGTCTGCCCGACGGCTTCAAACAATCCGCCGGATCACCACGGCATCATTCACCCCGAACGCACCATGTTCGGCCTCATGGGCTTCGATCGCGCTCTCGCGGCTCTGTCCGACATGCTGAACCACCCGGTGCCAGGCGCGCCCAACCGGCGGGTTCATCGACACTTCCAGTGCCTCGATGCGACGGGTGTGGTTGTTCATTGGATCGTCCTTTCCTGAGGCAGCCCTTTCGAGCGGCCATCGACTTGCTTGAGAATGTGATCGAGCAGGGCCGCCTTCTCCGCCGCGTTGCCCCCCGGCGCGAGTAGCCATGCCGTGGGATCGGCCTCGCGCGACAGGATGGCCTCGACCAACGCAGCGTCCGACATGCTGGCGCCCAAAGCTTCGAGCCTTTCCAGACGGGCGCTCAGCCGGTTCATCGGGCTGGTCGCATTGTGAACGGGCTCCAGCGACCATTTTCGAAGGTCGCAGTGGCAACGCAGCCTTCCCCGCCGCCCGGCACGACGCCACGGAGCTGGATGCAGGTTATGGGTTCGGCCGATGAAGGTTGCGTCGCTTCGAGGCGCTCCACACGGCGGCGGATGGGGTTCGTCATGTTCGTTCTCCAGATGGGGTTCAATGCAGTCGGGGAATCGGCTTATCGATCCAGACCGACAGTGCTGCGGTGATGGGATCAGCCCCGCCGTCCGCCAGATGACGCTCTCGGGCTTGGTCCAAGGTCTCTCCGGCGTAGACGAGAACGGTAACGACGCCGGACGACGCAAGGGTCGTCTCCAGCTTCGAAATTCGACGTTCAAGGTTCATGCCTGCTTCTCCTCCAGTGCTGCGATGCGTGCCTCCAGATCCCCAGCCTCGACCAGCGACTTGTGAGCCGTCAGGAGCGCCATCACGCGCCCGGCTTCATCAGGCGTCACCTCGCCCTCCGAAACCGCCTGCAAGAGCGCACAGGACGCCGAGACGGTATCCGCCGCCGTCTTGATAGGTGGGAGGTCGAACGTGATCGGCGCATCCTTGCGAGGGGGCGCAATGCGATCAAGACAAAGGCGCATCGCGGTGGTGTCCCCGGCAAGGGCCATGCCGATCGCCTTGCGGGTCAAGGCCTCGTGCTCACCCTCCAGCAGCGTTTCGATCGCGCGCGTGGTCCTGTGTCGCGCACCCTTCGGTTTGCCCCCGTGCTGGTTGCCCGCCGCGAAACGGCCATCGGAATTTCGCCCGGTATTTTCCGGGTTCTCCGTCGCGCTCATCGGCGAGCATCCAGATTGAACCCGGGCGGCGGGGGCGGCATCCCTTCCAGCGGATTGCGCAAGCCAGCGCCTTTGGCGCTGCCAAGGACGGGAGCACCGAAATAGCCGGGGAACGTGGTATGCAGATGGCCGTCATGGATCAATTGGCGAGCCTGCGGGTACTTCTGCCTCACCTGTTCCCGTAGCCATTCCATGGACTTGCCGGGAGGGGGCAGCATGTCGAGCGCGGAGCCATCGAGATGCGCGCTGTTGTAGGCCGGGCGATAGCCCCTGCGACGAAGATCATCCTGATACTCGGGCGTCCGGTAGCCTGAGGTGAATTGAACGCCAGGGATCGCCGATTGCAGATCCTGATAGACGTTAACCCCGCCGCTAGCCCCATCGAGCGAGAAGCCGGGCGGAGGTGGAGGCGGTGCATCGACAGCACCCTTGGCAGCCGGGCCGCCGAACAGTTGCGCACGCGCTGCCTGCCGAGCGAGCTTCACGATTTTTGCGGCCGCATCCTCCTTTGCCTCGTCATCCATCTGGCCCCACTGCGGCGTCGAGACGAGCGCGGTCATCGCCTGGTGCGAGGACTGACCCGCCATCGCCACGTAGCGATCGTATTCCTGCGGCGTCAGTTCGCGGTCGCCGATCTTCTTCGACGGATAGCCCGGCGCATAGCTGAGTTGGAGCAGAGCCTTGTTGACCGGATCATTGAGCGCGGTGCTGACTGCCGAGGGCGAAAGGAAGTCCGGGCCAATGCCGCCTTCGCTCCTGATCTCCTTGCCCCAGATGTCGCGCCGGGGGAGCAGGGTTTCGCGCATGCCGGGGATGCGAGCCTTCAGGGCCTCGCCCATCGTTTCGACCTCACGCTGGGTCGGATCGAGGGTGCGCGCGGTGCCCGCGACGATATTGGGGATGAGCAGCGAGCCGACGAGACGCTGCATCATGTCGTCGGCGTTGCGCTCGGGATCGCTCAGGGCTTCCACGAAGCCGGTCGCACCGGAAAGCCAGGTCTTGTTCGCAAGGTTCCCGAGGATGGACGCTACCAGCAGCGTCGCCTTGTCTTCCTTCTGCCGGTCGCTCATGCCTTCGGGCAGGGTCGCCATATCGGCCGCCACGCCGATCGTGGACGAGAAGGGATCGAGGCGGGCATAGCTGTAGTAGGTATCGCCGACCTTGACGCTGTAGGGCTTCCAGCCATCGGCATAGAGTAGCCGGGCCTTCTTTGGGTCCGAGGGTGCCGCGCCGGTAATCGTGCCGCTCTGGGCCGCTTCGTACATCGCCGCGCCAAACCCTGTGCCGACAAGGGCCTTTGCCATCGCCAGATCGCGACGTGCGCCGCCAGCCACGAAGTCCTTGCGCCATTCAGCCAGCAGCGGGGCGGCCGGGGAGCGCTCCGTCGCGAACTTGAGCAGGTTCGTGGGGGTGCGGATGAACGGCAGGAAGAACTTCGTGACGATGCTGCTGTTCGCCATGTTCGAGACGCCCTGGGCGAACGGCCCAAGCTTCGACTGGAAGGTGACGTAGCGCCCATAATCCTCGGCGGAGTGCAGCATCTCATCGGTCGGGTTCGCCACGAGATCCGCAATCCGGTTGGCCGCCTCGTTGCCTTTCAGGCCCTCCTTGTGAGCCATCCGGGCTGCGATGCCGTTGAGTTCCATCCGACGCGCGATGCCTTTGAAAAACTCGTCCTCCGCCGTCAGCAGGCGGGTGGGCGTCCGGACGACCTCGCCCGCGATACCGGGGATGGCCTTGTATTCCTGCCCTTCTACCTTGCTGATGAAGTCGGCAGGCTCGCCAGTACGCAGGGCACGCGAGAACAGACGGGCGCCTTCCTTTGCGCCTTGCACCAGCCCGAACATGCGCTGTCCGACCTCAGTGCCGGTGATGCGGTCCAGATCGGCGCTAGGGAGCACCTGACGGGCTTTGCCGATCGCCGCTGCCGCCGCGTGTTCCGGAACCTGCGCGAGCGCCATCAACGTGTTGGAAGTGATGTTGACCGCGTGCGTCTGGGGGAAGGACAGCAGGAAGTTGACGTACAGCTCGGTCAGCTTGTTCTTCCACGTCGGCTTGAGCGCCTTGTCGATGAGCGCGTTGAACTTGCCCGGCTCCAGTTCCTGCGCATCGAGAATGACGTTCGCCACGTCCTGAAGCGTGTCCTTGCCACCGCCGCCACGAACCATCGCGGAAAGCACGTTGCCGCGCACGGCTCGGCTGTCGGCCATCATGCGGAACTGCGCCAGCGCACGCCCGGCTTCCGCCGTCGCACCTGCCACCTGCTCCTGAATGGCAACATGCCGCACGAGTTTCTGGCGAAACTCGGCCAGCAGTTCATCGCCGGGATTGTCCATGCCCTGGATGCGCTTCGCGGCGTTCACCAGTTCATTGCCCGACTTGGCGAGGATCTGCCGGGCGGCCAAGGCTTCCTCAGCGTTGAAGGCCTGCCCCTGGCGACGAGCCATCAGCGTCTCGGGCGTCATGTTGAGGTCAGCGGCGAGCCGCGCGGTCTCTTCCTGCGTCACCCGGCCGCGCGTGGCAGCATCAAAGCCAATCTCGCGCTCCACGGTCGTCAGCGCGCGGGAGATGTCCTGCGGAGTATCCAGCTTGCCGAGGTTGATGTTGCCCGCAAAGTCGGGAGCAGCAGGCCAGTCTTCGCTTGCAGCGATCGGCAGCACATCGCGCGGCTGAATGTCGCTGGCGCGCGCCCGCACCTGGGCCTCAGTGAGGGGCTGGCCTATCGGTTGCGGCCGTTCCATCGCGAGGTAGTCGGGCTGACGCACCTCCTGCGAAATCGACGGCGACGGTTCCGCAGCCATGGGCATTGGAGCATCGTCCATCCTGAAACCAGGCGGGGGAGGAGGTGGCGCTTCCGGCATCGGAGCCGGAACGAGGTCGTCGAGCGCGCTGCTAGTCGGGGCGGTGTCATTGAAGCCTCGACCGAACATGCGGCCCACGAGCTTTCGCGCGCGGGGAGCGCCATACTCCAGCAACTTGCCGCCCGCGACGCCGAGGGTAGCGCCCATTGGCACGCCGACCGCAGCCCCAAGCGCGCGCTCGCTGGCAGAGCCCTCAGTGCCGAGAAAACCCGTGGCGCCGCCATACGCGGCCCCGACGCGGGCCAGTTCCCCGACAGTTCTCGCTCGGGCGCCGAACGGCACGAGGAGGCCGCCGGTCAACTCACCGCTCACGGTTGCGTAAGGGTGGACGTAGTCGTCGAACCCGAGGATCGAGGCGTTCTGCTGCTGGTTGTTCGACCAGATGTCAGCGAGGCGACGGTCGCTGTTCCAGACGTTCTCGCGGCCTTCTGTGCCGCCCAGCATGTCTACGAAGGCCCCAGCCTCATCGAGGCCGCTTGCCAGCGCTCCAGAGCCAACGCCGCGCGCATATGCACCGAGCGCGCCGTCGCCCTGATCGGTCAGCGGCCGGACGTAATCCTTGTAGCCTGCGGTGGCAGCGAGCCCGGTCTTCTCGATCTGCTCCCGCGCCCGCGTCACATCGGCGGGATCGGTGATGAACCCGTTCTCCTTGGAGAACTTCACGACCTGCTCGACCGGAACCTTGCTGTCGTTGACCATGCCGAGGAAAGTCTGCTCGACCTCGGGGCGCATCCCGGCCAGCGGCGTAGGCGTATCCCACCACTGCGCTACGGTTTCGCGGGATGGCGCAGGAAGAGGCTCCTTGCGATAGTCGGCGGGGGGCTGGAATTTCGTGTTGTGGATGCCGAGGCCGTTGAGGCGGGCCAGGCGCTCCGCCTGCATGTACTCGAACCGGCGCTGGGGATCGGCGGCAAGGAAATCCGGGGCAGCAAGCGCGTTGCCGTTCCTCGCCAGCGTGAGCCCGGCATCCTTCCCGCCGATGTCGATCGGCGCCACAGGACGGCGAAAGGACATGCCGACAGGGGAACCGATCGTCTGCGGCCCTTCGGTGAGCAGGCCCCCGAAGGCGTCACGTGACTGTTGCCCGATTGGAACGGCACGCCCCGATCGATCCCAGCCCTGCTGCGACAGTTCGGGCGCATCGACGCCCCAGAGCCTCAGGTTCTGCCCGGAGGACAGCTTTGCAGTGTCGCCGTCAACGGGGCGCACCATGATGTCGCCGGAAAGTGGCGGCAGGGTTGGCGCCTTGGGCGAAGGCTGATCGATCTGGAAACCTGGCGGCGGAGGCGGTGCGGCAGGTGCAGGCGCTGCCGACGCCTGCGGAGGCGTGCCGTTGTCATCCAGACGAAAGCCGGGAGGGGGCGGCGGCAAGCTCACGTGGCGGGCACCCATGCGCTGCCGTTCCATTCCACCTTCTGTCCGTTGGGGCCGGTCGCAGTCGGATGCCCCGACGAACGGCGTCCACCGCCAGACCCGGCGGTTGACGGGCGGGGCGGAGGTGCATGCGTGTCGCGGTAGGTTGGACTGCCGCGCAGTTCCATCCGGTTGCCCTGACGAACATCCTCGAGCTTGAGGCGATTGCCGGACCGGAGGATTTCCAGATCCTTGTCGCCCTGAAGCGCGGTGGGGCCGTTCGCCCGCAGCACGTAATCGACCATCGCCGTGTTGTAGCCAGGCGTGCCGGGCTGGAGACCCTGGAGCCGGGCGTATTCCTCGAAGTCCGGGGCGCCATGGTAGATCGAAGCCGTCTCGCCCGTCGCCGGGTCGTAGGTGAGCCTATCCCGACCGATGGTGAAGGGTGCGGCAGCGTTCAGATCGGCATCGCGCTGGCGCGACCAGTCCTCATGCTTCCACCGTTCGACCGCTTCCTGAGCGCGGCGGCGGGCATCCTGCGACGAGTTACGGCGATCGGCCATGTTCTGGATCATGGCGTTGGCCCCAGCTTGGTTGCCGCCTGCGGCCATCAATGCCGGGCCGACGATTGAAGCGATCGTCGCCCAGGTGGATTCCTTCTTTTCCGGAGGCACCAGACGGGCAAGCGCGGCGTCGTAGTCGAAGGGCTGACGCATCGAGCCGCCCAGCGGGCTCGGCTGCTGAGCGCTATCGACGGGGGCAGGACTTGCTTGAGAGGCAGCGGACTGCCCGCCAAACCCGCGACCGAACATGCCGGTTCTGGCGGGTGCTGCGGGCGTAGGCATGGGCATCGTTGGCATGGGCGCGGGCGTAGTCGCCATGGTCCCATCGGCGTTCCAAGTACCGCCACCATAACCGCCGATAACTCCCGGCAAGCCGATGTTGTTGAGAAAATCCGGCGAGAGGCCGGGGACATTGTTTCGCGAACCAAGCATCAGGCATTCCCTCCCATCAGCGGCATGGCATCGACCAGTTCTCGTGCAATGAGAGCGGCGCGCGCACTGGTTGCCGTGCTCATGCCGAGCAGCACCCTATCGGCGTGCTCCGCGCCAACGTCGGCAAGCCGGGCAGCGACGATCAGCATCTCGGCGTCGGTATCATCCGCCCATTGCTCTTGGTTGGGGCAAGCGTGGGCGAGGTCCGAAACCGAGCCCAGCGCCATGAGCAGAAACTGCGCATCGGTATGATCGCCTACCGCGGCCGCGAGCCGGGCGAACACCAAGCCCTCCATGAGCGCGAAGGGGTCATCGTTTGCCCGAGCCAAGCTGATGCCGAACATCGCGAGTTGGCGCAGCGCTTCCAGATCACCACGAGCCGCGTCGGCTAGGAGGGCGTAATCTGCCGCTGGGCCGGTGGCGTCGGGCGCGGTCAATGGAGGTTGACCTTCTCACGCACCATCGCGCGCAGGTATTCGGAAAGAGAGCACCCAGCGCTGCGGGCACGTTCGCTAAGGGCAGCGACCACCGCCTCATTGGCACGGAATGTGACGTGCACGTTCTGCATTTTCGGCTCCACTGTCATCTCGACGTTGAGTGTTCCAACTGTAACACAATGGGCCTGAAACTCAAGGATTTGCGCCATTTCGCGAACCTTCGCCGCCGTTCGCGAACGGTCGGTTTGCGAATTCTTTTGCGACGCGCGAGTTGGCCGTTGTTGCGTTGGTCACGAAAAGTTGGGCACCTTCACAACGACCCGGGCATAAACTCGGCGACCGGGCGAGACTGCTCGAATGCCATGTCCGGATACTGGAGATCGATCCGTGAACTCACTGTTTCGAGTGATGTCGCCGCTCTTGCTGGCCCTATCGGCAGGTCCACTGCCAGCCGTAGCCGATGCTGACCAATGGGCGGTCTGGCAGAGCGAACCTTTCCCTTTCTCGATCTGCTACCCGGCCGACGTTTTTACGGAGCGCAGGGTGTCGGACACGGGTCACGCGATCGCGTTGGAATCGGGAGACAGCGCACAGCTGATCGCCGGGAGCATCGACTACACCCGCGAGACGCTGGCCGAGCCTGTCCGGATAGAGCAGGAAAGACTCACCCATGTTGCCCTGATCGCGCGGGGCGAGAACTGGTTTGTCGTAGCCGGGACGCGGGTTGACCAAGCCCTCTATACGAAGGCCGTCAGGGTCGGAGGCCGGCTGATCGCCATGAGGATTCGCTATCCCGAGAGCCTTGCAGCCAAGTATGCTCCGATCGTCGAGCGGGTCGCGGAGTGCCTCAAATTCCCTGAGGATGCCTACTGAGGCCTTGGGGTGGTCGCGCGCAGGCCGGCAGCCCTATGGCGCTCGCTTCGATGGTCCCGCCATTGCGGCATACACCGCCATTGATCCAGCTGCGAAAACCGCCATCCAGATCGCGACGTTACCGGCCCGTATGAAGGCGAAGGCACCCAAGGAAGCCCCGCAGACCAATGACGTCCACAAGATCAGGTAAGGCGCCCAATTCCACCTCGGACCGCCCATAAGAGCTGCGGCGACATGCTGGCCCAGCTTGACCAACGCACCGGTCATGTAGGTCACACCGATCGACACTTCGCCGTTGCGCTGGAACACGGCATTCTCTGCGCCCATAGCCGCCGCTAGGACCATCGCGACCGGCAGGTGGGAAGTCACTTCGCTCAACGATGCGGCGACGGTAAGAAGCCCGGTCACGAGCGTCAGCACGGCCGGTTTTCGGTGCCGGGTGGCGCGGGAGGCGACGCACGTTCCTGCGATAACGCCCAAGACGAACGACAAGACCAGAGATCCCGCAACGAATGCTGCCGGTGTATCCCGAACCAGGCCGACCGCCACGCGCGTTGAATTGCCGCTCATGAACGATACGAAAAAGCCGCCGAGGCTGATGAACCCGATCGCGTCAACGAAGCCAGCCAAGGCCGCGAGCATCGCCGCCAACACCCAGAACCGCTTCTCATAGGCGATCATCAAAGGGCTCCTGATCGACCATCACGATAGTGCTAACCCGCATCCGCTGGGTTCGGTCAATCGATCCCGAGAGCCCTCTTGACCAAGCGGCGGATCGCTTCTGGTCGGGAAGGCTTGGGATCGGGCTGTTCACCGATCCACTTATCTAACGGTTGGAGGATTTCCCCCAGCAGCCGCACACCGATCAACTCACCCTTCCCGGTGGTCTTTGGGCGTCCGCGCGATTTAGTGTTATCACTATTTGACGACATGCTGATTTTGAGATAACACGAATGCGAGCCGGTCGGAAGCGCCAACTTCCAGCCCGGCTCTAACCAACAAATGATCCTGTGGAGATCGTTATGGCTAAAGCCCGAGTACCGGCGGATACCGCCGATAGCAACGTCGTGCCTTTCCGGCAGCGCACCGTCATTCCGGCCTATGCGGCTGGCGTCGCACCTTTCGACCCCTTCAATCCCGCCCATGTCGAAGCATGGAACGCTCTTTTCCAATTAGGCTGGAGTGAGGCCAAGTTCCGCGACAAGGAACGTCGTGAGCGCGCCAACCATACGGGAATGGAGGTGGTGCGATGAACCGGCGCAAGCTGCTAATCGCCGCGATGTCGGCGCCTATAGCGACAGCCTTCCTTCCTTCAAGCGCACGGGCCCGTGATGGCGATGCCCAAATTCTTGCGGCATGGTCCGATCGAAGTTCGGCATATGATCGCTACCACAACCTCGATCGGATGGCCGCTGAAGGCCCCCAAGGCGATGCCATATGGGCTGAAATCGACCACGCCGAGCAGACCATCTGCGATGCTGTTGCGATGACTCCCGAAGGGGCGGAAATCCAACTATGGGTTGCATTCCACCATACCGTGGGCGGGACCGCTGCCGACGATGATGCCATCCGGCGTCGAGATCTCAATCACTTCCTGGCGCAGTCCGAAGACCTGGATTGGAACGAGCGGATGGCTGTCGCCGCGCTCACTTCGATCCGCAACCTCAGCGCTTTGTCCGGGGAGGCGGTGTAATGGCAACGTCCCCTGAAAACACAGGCTTCAGCTACCCGCTGCACGCAATGGCAATGATCGAGAAATGGTCTGCGCGGATAGCAAACCGGCCTTACGAGCGAGCAAAAGACGGCGGCATTATTCTGAACGCTGCTCAGTGCGCGTGGGAATGCGCCAAATGCTACATGGAATGCGCCATCGCCCCTGGGCGGCTTGAGTGGTGGGAGCAAGAGCTAGCGCGCTCATGCGGCTCCAGCAGAATGGGGAGGGCGTGACATGGCGACCCAACTCGCATTCGACGCCGCCGTCTGGATGGCCCGCTTCAAGGAGGCAGGAGGCGCCTACGTCCTAGCCGACGACCACCTTCACCTCTGGCCCGCACCCGGCACGTACGGTCATGTCGATCGCGCGGAGACGTTCGCCATGGTCGTCGGCCTGTCGAACGCCGATCGTCAGCAACTCGCCGAGCACCTCCGCTCGGCTGCGATGGTGGAGGGCTGACCATGGCGCTTCTGACCATCACCACGGCGGGTCTGCGCCCGCTGCCGCTTGGCTTGCTGTCTCAGTCGATCCCACTGCTTTCGCGAGGTGAACTGGAGGACGTGATCGAGCGACTGATCGACGAACTGGACCACCGGGACGGCGACCACGATCTGGAGCCTGAGGAGGATGTCTGCCTCGCTGGCGATGACGGCTGTGCTCCCGTCTATCGCCACGGGCGGCTGTATTGGGGCGGCGATCAGGAGGAAGGCGTGTGAAGGCGCCCCGCTTCCTCCGTTGTCTGTTCGACCGGAAGGGCGAGCAGCCAGAGCTTTGGGTGCCGCGTCGCCGCGGCAAACCGAGAGTGCGTATCCGGCCTGACGGGTGGATCGTCCATCCTGTAGGGCAGCCCTTCCCGTTCCATCCAATGACGCTCGTCGAAACGTGGATGCGAGGCGGTCTCGTGTTGACCGGCCGCGACGCCGAATACGCCAAGTTCTGGCATGAGAGCTTCTGGACCGGGCGTGCCACCAGTTGGAAGCACAACATCGTCGCCTACCGGATCGTCGCATTCTCAGGCGAGCTGATACCTTCGCAGTGCCCGGTGTGGCCCGATCCCCGGCGCCCTGCGGGTGAAGGAGAACTGACATGAACACAGATGTCTTGGTTCCTGAGGGTCGTCGTACCCTCCATGACATGATAGCCGCCGAGATGGAGCATCATGGCGCCCGGCTGAAGATCATCACGAGCATCGCAGATGGGCATGGCGTCGTCCCCATTCTAGAGGAGGGCGGTGTTCTGCTGCGCAAAGGCGAGGTCGCCGTCTATCGTGAAGAGACGCCGATGGATCTGCCATCCGGCTTCTACTGCATCGAGCATCAGCGCCCGGTCGCCTGCTCCCCGCATCCAGACAGCCGGAGAATTGTGTCGCGCGAGGTGGTCTATGTCCGGCCTAGCCGTGTCGCACCGACAAACGGCAATTGGGAGTACCTCACGCTTCGGTCGAAAGTGATTGGCGGAAAGCGGCGCTATGCCAGTCCCGAGGGTCCGATCCATCGGTGGGCTGCGGGCGACCTTCTGCTCGGCCCGGTGATCGGCATCTATTCCCCGAACACCTTCGCAGGGGAGTGCTGAGCATGGGACTTCCAACACATGTGGCAGCGACAGACGAGCCGATCTTGGCGCCGTGGGGCGATCAGTTTGATGGTCCGGATTTGCGCAGCGTCATGGCTGTCGAGACGATGCTGGATCACCTCGCGGAACTGAATGACGATAGCGTGGCTTACGTCACTCAGTGGCAGGCTTACGTCGATGAGATCGGCGCGTCCCTGACGCTGCACATCGATAAGATGGGCGAACAGCATGTCAGCATCGGCTTCCCTTGCGATGCACAAGCTCGGCACCGGAACCGCTGGTTTCATTTCCTGCGTGAAGATCTCAAGGCAGTCGATGACCGGCGGGATCTGCTCATCCGCAATCTACAGATGGCTGGTCTTGTTTGGGATGAGCGCGCGACAGATCCTCGTGCAACCACCATCGCCGTTCGCGATTACGTCAGGAACGGAGGACGCATACTCGTCACGCCGGAAGGTGAGGTGACCGAAGGTCTCGGTGTGCCCCGCCCCTTCCTTGAGGGATCACCGGAAGAGGCCGCCGAGTGCATGCGCGCAGGGCGAGCCTATTTCGACATGCGCAAGCGGCTCCGGTCAGACCAGCAAATCAGGCGCATCCTAAGAATGGTTGGGTGGCGCACCGATAACGGATGGCTCGGACTAGGTGAGAGGCCAGCCAGCACCCGAAAGCGAGGCCTCCACTGAGCGAAACGCAGCATCTGCTGCCGATGGCGCCCTGGTCCCCGGTGGATCAGGGCGTTTCGGCGCGTGTCCCGCAGGTTCATGACTTTGCGACCAGCCTCGCCATGTCGAACGAGCAGGCCGACGCAGGCTGGTGGGTCGAACTGTACCGCAAGGCGTTCCCGACCATGATCTCCGCCGTCTCGGTGCGCGACGACGGCTGGGCACAGCGCGGCGGTATCGATCGCGTCATCACCTTGGCCTGCGGACGGACCTACACCATCGACGAGAAGGTGCGAGCGGCTGACTGGCCCGACATCCTCTTGGAGCAGTGGAGCGACGAGGAGCGGCGCAAGCCCGGCTGGGTACAGAAGCCCTTGGCGTGCGACTTCATCGCCTACGCCTTCGCGCCGTCGCGCCGATGCTACCTTCTGCCGGTCGTGCTGCTCCAGCGCGCCTGGCGGCACAATGGGCGGCATTGGATCGAGCGGTTCGGCCAGCGGCGGGCATGGAATGTTGGGTATGTGAGCACCAGCGTACCTGTGCCGCTGCCGGAGATGGCGCAGGCGCTGTTGCAGGCGATGTTGGTGGAATAAGCTACGTCGTGCACAGATACGCTATGAGCCGACATGGTCGGCCGTGCGACTGATACAATCACAAGCAACTCCTGCCGAACGTCCCGGGTGACGCAGGTTTAAATGGGCGTTTTTGTCGCTACACCAACGAGCGCGATACAGGTGCGCTTTAAATGCGCTCAAAATGCGCGCCGGATGCATCGTACGACGTGAAGAATTTTTTTCGTGAATCACGGCGTCAAAAACGTATCGATGCGTCCTACGGCGTTTGACGGGCAAAAAGTGCGGATCGCACTGGCGGCGTGAGAGCGGCCGGATTTGACAGAATATGTGGAAATGAGAGAGTGAGCGCTCGCTGGCGTCCGCTGGCACCGAACGCGCGCATTGTTCGTTACTATATAGATGACGACATTACGCGAAACCGGAGAGGTCTAACCAGGTGGAGAGCAACCATGGCAGATAAGGACCCGCAAGACACAGAGATTCTCGCGACGATCCGCGAAGCAGGCGACGACGGCGTTGACCCGCAGAAGTTGATCGACACGCTGACGGTCAAATATCAGTTGCCTGACGTGATCGAAGCACTGCAGCGCGCCATTGAGCGCGGTAAAATTTCGCTCACTGGCGAAGGAATGGTCATTTCCTTGATGCCTGAGCTGGCAAACGCCGCATAAAGTACCGACGGGGGGTATTAGGTGACTGCTGGGGGGGTGTCGTCGCTGGATGCGGCACGTGTTAGCCGGTGTTTCAGTGACGAAACAGCTTCTGGCGAAGATCAGCGAACGCCGTTCGAGCGTGACCGCGATCGCATTTTGTATTGTTCGGCATTTCACCGGCTAGCGGGCATCACCCAGATCGTTCGCGCCGGTGAATTGGACATATTTCACACCCGCCAGCAGCACACGTACAAGGTTGCCCAAATCGGGCGACGCTTGGCGGAACATCGCATTCGTGAGCAACCGGTCGAGGCTGCTTTGCACGGGCTCCATCCGGAGGTCGTCGAGGCTGCCTGCCTAGCGCACGACTTGGGGCATCCTCCGTTTGGACATGCGGCCGAGATGGAGCTTGATGACCTTGTCCGCAACCCGACAAAGGCTGGTGGTCTGCCCGAGGATGCTGCGGACGACGGTTATGAGGGAAATGCTCAAACCTTTCGCATCCTAACCAAGCTAGCCGTTCGGTACAGCAAGGATAATCCGGGCTTGGATCTCACGCGCGCCACGCTCGCGGCGACGCTCAAGTATCCATGGCTGCGCGACCACGGCCACGATAAAAAAAGGTCGAAGTGGTCGGCCTACGCATCTGATGAGCGGGAATTTCGTTGGGCCCGAGAACACTGCCATGGCGAGTTTAAGACCGCCGAAGCAGAACTCATGGACTGGGCGGACGACATTTCGTATTCCGTTCATGATCTCGAGGATTTTCACCGGGTGGGCATTATCCCATGGCGGGAGATCGTATCCAGCGAAGCGCGTGAAGGGCTTATTCAAGGCGTCCTAAAGGATTGGAAGCGGGACCCTCAATATCCTGCGGACGCACCGCGTCGGGTAAGCGCGGCCCTCGATCGTGTGACGAGGAAGCTCATCCCGTTTCCCACCGTCGCCAACGAAACCTACACTGGTACGCGGGAGCAGCGGCGCCAGCTCCGCAATTTCTCGTCGCTGCTTATTGGTCATTATGTTCGGGCAGTGACGCTTAGTAAGGATACTACCGGCCCCGCAGTCGCTATCGCTGACTGGGCGGCAGAAGAAGTCCGCGTATTGAAGTACTTCGCCCGCCGCTACGTTATTGGCTTGCCCGCCCTTCATGCCCAACAGTTCGGGCAAAAGCGGATTGTGCGAGAACTCTTTGGGATATTCCTAGAGCAAGGCAAGAGCGGCAATTTGAAGGTGCTGCCCGCGAGGCTGCGTTACATATGGGAAGACAATCCAGATGAGAAGCCGGCCCGCCTGGCCGCTGATTGTGTCGCCTCTCTGACGGAAAATGAAGCCTACCAACTCCATGGCCGTCTGATGGGTACGGCAAGCGGGCTGGTTCTCGATCCTATCGTCCGTTGAATTGAGTGTTTGACCGGAAGCGGCAATGCCTTCCGGCTATCCCTGCTCTTACCGGAGTGCTGCACAACACGTCGGTCATCGGGATTTTGCGTTATGTCGAGCCCATCGCTCGACAAAGACCGCCTCCAAGCTGTGTATGCGTCGAAGCGACGACTGTTCTCGTGAGCCTGACCATGAACGCTGGACGATCACCTACCGAGCCAGGGCGACGCTGATAAGTGCATGCGCTATCCCCGCTTGTCGCCATGCCCTAAGGTGTTGATCAAACGTCCTTCGGAATCGGCCGGCCAAGGTAACTGGTCTCACCCTGCCTGCGAGCCTCCCAAGCGTTTGTCCGCTCGCGAGCGTAAGCCTTCTGCACCCGGACCTTGCTGATGCCGTACCGCTCGGCGAGCTGGCCGAAGGTTGCCCCGTCGATCACCGCGACATAGATCGCGGCGTTCCGTTCATGCTCGGGGCTTAAATTCTCGGCAGTCATCTTCGTTCTCCAGGCGCTGGGACGGATCCAGCCCGAGCGCGCCAACTACCTAATCACAGCCCCCACCGTCACCCCCTCCGTCGGAACTATCGCACCACGCGCTTTGTCTAGCCGGATCGCGGCTGATCTCCTCCTCGGCGAATCGGGCACCAATGCCGGACGGGAGATTGTCGATTGATCTCCATCTCTACGGGAGAAATCGCTTTGTAGACGCACACCCTACGCAACGCCGTTGCGGGATTATTGTTCTATTTTAACGCATTAAATAATAATAAAATTAAAACTCCGCAACACTCAACGTGAAACTCATTGAGTTTTTGTCAAATTACCTTTTTAAATTAGACAATTGAACGACACTCATTGAGTTTTCGGCACTCATTGAGTATTTCTCACAATACTCAATGTAACTTGACTACATAGAGACATTTTACTAGCGTAAATGTTGCTTTGCGTAAGGCCCGCCAGCCTCCCTGCTAGGAGGTTGTAAGTGAATAGTTCACCGCATACTCCGCGTCGGTTCGTTCGCCGCGTCGAGGTGTTAACCGTCACTGTGGACGAAGCCCTCGCTATGATCGGTATTGGCCGGACGCGATTCTATGAACTGGTCGCAGACGGGACGATCTCAACCGTAAAGCTCGGCAGACGGCGCTTGGTGCATGTCGACAGCCTGAGGCAGCTTGTGGCGCCTACAATTCTGCCTGCGCCCTACGTGCCCCCGTCGCAGCTTGATCTGTTGTGATGTCTGCCTGCTCGCGCGCGGGACCGCTGCCATTCGCTCATAGCCCAGTCAAAATGAGGGAACGAATGGGGGTATTGATTTTGCGGCAAGCGCTGATTTCTATTTTAAATCAGTCGCTTGAATGGCGAAAGATGGTGCACCCGACAGGATTCGAACCTGTGGCCTCTGCCTTCGGAGGGCAGCGCTCTATCCAGCTGAGCTACGGGTGCAGTGCCAGCGCGGTTAGCAGACGGCGACGGGGGTTTCCAGCGCCAAATTCGCGTCTCATGCGATGACTTGTAAGTTCCCTATATGTTCCTATGATGGCGGATATGGCCGAAGTTGATTCGCTCTCCCTCGCCCCTTCGCATGGGTATACCGCCATGGCAGTGGCTCGCGGGATCGCCCGGCTGTTCGCCCGCAACGGCATCTGGTGCATGCCGGAAATGCCGCTGCGCTGTGGGCGGCGGGCCGATCTCATGGGGATCGACGCCAAGGGGCACGTCATCATCGTCGAGATCAAGGTGGCGCGCACGGACCTGCTCGGCGACGGCAAGTGGACCGACTATCTCGACTACTGCGACCGGTTCTACTGGGGGCTCTCTCCTTTGCTGGACCGCAGCCCGCTTGAGAGCGAGGCGTTCCTGCCCGACAGTTGCGGCGTGATCGTGGCCGATGGCTACGACGCGGAAATCCTGCGCCCCGCGCCGCTGCGCCAGCTGGCCGCCGCCCGGCGCAAGGTGGAGACGGAGCGCCTGGCGCGCGCCTCGCTGCGACGGCTGGTGACGCTGGGCGATCCGCATACGCTGCAGTGGGGGAATGAAGGGTAGCGATACCCGTCCCTTTCTTCGTCACCCTGAACTTGTTTCAGGGTCCATCGGGCAGTTGTTCCGGAGAGCTGGTGCCACCAACGGCGCTCCCGGTTTGCTGGGGCAAACCACCGGGCTTGAGGCGAGATGGACCCTGAAACAAGTTCAGGGTGACGAAGGAGAAGAGGGGAGCGAACTCTGGTCCGGAAATGCCAAGCCGCAGCGGGGTGGGCACGTCTTCAACTTATCCGCAATTTTCTTGCGCTTTGCCGTAATTCACACTAAGTGACCCGCCAGCAACCGGCGTGCGGGGTCCACCCCGCCGCAATCCGAGGGCAGCGTGAGGTCGCGGCATCAAGCCAAGACCGGCCCGGACTGGCGGTTGCGACCAACTAGCTTCCTTCCTCACGCAGGGTCGCCACAACGACACCTCGCTGTGCGCGCGCCTTTTTTTCAAAAGCCTTGCGCGCCCCGCACTTTTGAAAGTGACGCATGTCCTATTTCTCCGAACTTGGCCTCGCCGAGCCGATTCTCCGCGCTCTGACCGCCAAGGGCTACACCGATCCCTCGCCGATCCAGCGCAAGGCGATCCCCTCGCTGCTCGAAGGCCGTGACCTACTCGGCATCGCGCAGACCGGCACCGGCAAGACCGCCGCGTTCTCGCTGCCTTCGCTGCACCGTCTGGCGCAGGATCCCAAGCCGCGCCAGAACGCCGGATGCCGCATGCTGGTCCTCTCGCCCACCCGCGAACTCGCCGCGCAGATCGCCGAGAACATGCGCGGCTACGCGAAGTTCCTGAACCTGACGGTCCAGTGCATCTTCGGCGGCGTGCCCGTGGGCAAGCAGGCCCGCGCGCTGGAGCGCGGCGTCGACATCCTCGTCGCCACCCCTGGCCGCCTGCTCGACCTGATCGACCAGCGCGCGCTGACGCTGCGCCACGTCGAGATCTTCGTGCTCGACGAAGCCGACCAGATGATGGACCTCGGCTTCATCGTGCCACTCAAGCGCGTCGCCGCGCTGCTGCCCAAGTCGCGCCAGAGCCTGTTCTTCTCGGCCACCATGCCGCAGGCGATCGCCGACCTCGGCCGCCAGTTCATCAACGACCCGGTCAAGATCGAAGTGGCGCCGCAGTCGACCACCGCCGAGCGCGTCGAACAGTTCGCCACCCACATCAACCAAGCCGAAAAGCAGGCGCTGCTGACCCTCTCGCTGCGCGCGGGCCTTGCGCCTGACGCCGAGGAGAAGGCATCGCACGGCGCCATCGACCGCGCTCTGGTGTTCACCCGCACCAAGCACGGCGCCGACCGCGTGGTGCGCCACCTCGTCGCCGCCGGTATCCCGGCCGCCGCGATCCACGGCAACAAGAGCCAGGCCCAGCGCACCGCCGCCCTCGGCGGCTTCCGCCAGGGCACCGTGCGCGTCCTCGTTGCCACCGACATCGCCGCGCGCGGCATCGACGTCTCGGGCGTTTCGCACGTCTACAACTTCGAGATCCCGAACGTCGCCGAACAGTACGTCCACCGCATCGGCCGCACCGCGCGCGCCGGCGCCACCGGCGTCGCCATCAGCTACGTCGCGCCGGACGAAAAGCCCTACATCCGCGACATCGAACGCCTGACCCGCGTGAAGCTCGACCCGCTGGCGCTGCCGGAAGACTTCATGAACCAGGCCGCGCGCCTGCCCGCGCCCTCGCGCAAGGTCGAACAGCCTCAGGGCGGCGGTCGCGGTCAGGGCGGCGGACAGCGCAGCGGTAACGGCGGCGGTCGTGGCGGCCAGCCGCGCCGCGACGGCCAGCGTGGTGATCGGCCGCAGGGCGAGCGTAACCGCTCCGACGCACCGCGCGGCGATCGCCGTGAAGGCGGCGAAGGCGAGGGCGGTGAGCGCAAGCGTCGCTTCCGTCCGCGCGGCCCCAAGGGCATGGGTGCGCACAAGGGTGCCGTTAAGCGCGCAGGCTAAGAATGAAGTAAAGGGAATCTGGGGCCATTGCCCCAGACCCCGTTACTGTCGTCGTTGTTCGCGCAGCTACGTAGCGCGCTCAACGCGACGTTTCGTCATTGCGAGCGAAGCGAAGCAACCCAGGACGGCGTAATGCTGCCCTGGGTTGCTTCGCTTCGCTCGCAATGACGATGTGGGGGCGGCAATGGGCAGCACTGCGAAGCTGCGCGCGGGACTTCGACAGTATGGGGGTCTGGGGCCTTTGGCCCCGGGTTTTCTCTTTTTATCTTCCCCTTCCCCTTCTGAGGGCATACTCCCCGCGCCCATGGCGCTCGACGCTCCCCTTGTTGCGGTGTTTGTTTCCGCCTTTGCCATGACGGCTATCGTGGGCGTCCGTTATCTCCTCACGTCCGGCCTGTTCGCCTGGATCACCGCGCGAGTACGGCCCGGCCATTACAAGGGCCTGGACCGCCAGATCCGCGGCGAGATCGCATGGTCGCTCGCCTCGGCCGCGATCTACGGCATTCCCTCAGGCGTTGTCGCATGGGGCTGGCGCGAGCATGGCTGGACGCGCATCTATACTGATGTGCACGACCGGCCGCTCTGGTGGCTGCCCGTTTCGGTGCTCGTCTACCTTTTGCTCCACGACACGTGGTTCTATTGGACCCATCGCTGGATGCACCGGCCACGGGTATTCCGCATCGCCCATGCCGTCCACCACGCCAGCCGCCCGCCTACGGCGTGGGCGGCGATGAGCTTCCATCCGGTCGAGGCGCTGACCGGGGCGGTGGTGATACCGGCGCTCGTTCTGCTGGTGCCGATCCACGTCGGCGCGCTGGGCGTGGTGCTGACGATCATGACGGTGATGGGCATCACCAATCACATGGGCTGGGAGATGTTTCCTCGTGCCCTCGTTCATTCGCCGCTCGGGCGCTGGCTCATCACCGCCAGCCATCACCAGCGGCACCATGAAAGCTATCGATGCAACTACGGTCTTTATTTCCGCCACTGGGACCATCTATGCGGCACCGATGCCGGGCTGTCGCAGGCGTTCTCGCGACCCTAGGCCTGGTCGTAGTGCTGGCCGGGGCGACGGCGCCGCAGAACACGGACGTGTCGGTTTCGGTGACGGACATGCGTTCGGCGAAGGGGCAGGTGCTTGCCTGCCTGACCACGCGGCCCGATGCCTTCCCCGATTGCGCGAAGGACCCCCTGGCCCGCAAGCTGACGGTCACGGCGGGACACGACCTCCATCTGGACTTCGGCGCAGTGCCGCAGGGTCGCTATGCGGTGTCGCTGATCCACGACGAGAACGGCAACGGCAAGCTCGACACCCGGCTGATGATCCCGCGCGAAGGCTATGGCTTTTCGCGCGACGCGCCGGTGCGCATGGGGCCGCCCAAATTCGCGCAGGCGGCGTTCGACGTGGGCGGCGAACCTGTCCGCCTGGCGATCCGGATGCGATATCTGCTCTGATCGACTTGCCCCCGCCAGTCCCGCGCCTTACCCCTGAGGCGTGAGACGGGAAGAGGACAGGATCGAGGAGGCCGTCGAAAAGACGGTCGAGATGGCAACGGCGGACCTCGTGCCGCCTCCGCCGACGGGCGCGTTCTCGCCGTTCCGCTATCCGGTGTTCCGCGCGATCTGGACCGCCAACCTGTTCTCGAACCTCGGCGGCACGCTGCAGGGCGTCGCGGCGGCATGGATGATGACCGAGCTGACCACCTCGCACCAGCTCGTCGCGCTGGTGCAGGCATCGGCGACGGTGCCCATCATGCTGTTCGGCGTCTTCGCGGGCGCCATCGCCGACAACTACGACCGCCGCCTCGTCATGCTGACCGCGCAAGTGGGGATGCTGGTGGTCTCGGCCGCGCTGGCGGCGATGGCCTACGCGCACATGCTGACGCCGTTCCTGCTGCTCGCCTTCACGCTGAGCGTGGGCATCGGCACGGCGCTGAACTCCCCGGCGTGGCAGGCTTCGGTGCGCCAGCAGGTGGAGCCGCACGAATTGCCGCAGGCGATCGCGCTCAATTCGATCTCGTTCAACATCGCCCGCTCGGTCGGCCCGGCGCTGGGCGGGGTGCTGATCTCGCTGTGGGACGTGTCGTTCGCCTTCGCCTTCAACGCGGTCAGCTATGTGGGCCTGATCGGCGTGCTGCTGTGGTGGAGGCCGCCGCCGCGGCAGATCGAGCGCCGTCCGATCCTGCCCGCCGTCGGCGTCGGCATCCGCTACTGCGCCACCAACCCGCAGATACGCCGCATCCTGACGCGCTGCTTCGCGCTCGGCTTCAGCCTTGCCGCCTACCAGTCGCTGCTGCCGACCGTGGTGAACGGTCCGATCCATGGCGACGAACTGGATTATGGGTTGATGCTGGGCCTGTTCGGCATCGGCTCGATCACCGCCGCGCCGCTGACCGGGCCGATCCGCCGCAGGATCGGGCTGGAGGGCATCCTTGCGCTAGGCGCGGCGATGTTCGTCTTCTCGCTCTCGCTGATCGCCGAGGTGGACCGCATCGCCTACGCCCTGCCCGCCGCCTTCGTATCGGGCATGGCCTGGGTGATGATCCTGACGACGCTCAACACGGCGGTGCAGCTGCGATCGCCTGACGCGATCCTCGGCCGGTGCCTGTCGATCTATCAGGCGGTGACTTTCGGCGGCATGGCGCTGGGAGCATGGACATGGGGGGCGCTGGCCGACTGGAAGGACCTGCCCTTCGCGCTGCATGCCGGATCGATCTTCCTGATCATCTCCTTCGTGGCCTTGCGCGTGATCGCCCCGCTGCCCAAGCCGGGCGAGGGCGTGCTCAAGCAAGGGTGACGCCACGGGCGCAACTTAATCCTTATTACACCAAGTTGCGCCAGAACCGGCCCTCTACAGGGGCGAGTCGGGATTCGACATGGACAGTTTGCGCGGCGAGTTTTCGGATGAAGGCGATTGCGAAGGGGAAGACCCCGGCACTGCCGCGCCGGTCGCCAAGCCGGGCAACGACGAGCGCCGCATGCAGGTGCGGGCCTACAATTTCTGGGCGAGCCTGCTGGGGGAGAAGACCTTCCCCGACATCGCCGATCTCGATCCCGCCAACTTGCCCGATTTCGGCCCGCGCAGCGTCCTGCTCGACTTCACGGACGGGATAGAAGACCCCGCCATCGCCTATGTCGGCGCGATGCTGGTGCAGGAGTGCGACGCGCAAGGGACGATCCGTCGCCTTGCCGATGTGCCCAGCGGCTCGCTGCTCTCGCGCATCACCGACCACTACATGCAGATCCTCGCCAATGAGGCGCCGATCGGGTTCGAGGCCGAGTACGTCAACCCGCAGGGCATGACGGTGCTCTATCGCGGCATCCTCATGCCCTTTTCGCGCGACGGGCAGCGGATCGATTACATCTACGGCGTGATCAACTGGAAGGAGAGCGCCGAGCCGCTGCCTCCCCGCCGCCAGCCGAACGAGGCCGACGACGAGGAAAGCCGCCCCGCGATGCTGCGCGCGCCCGAGCCGCTGACCGACTGGGCGGATGGACCTGCGGATTTCGGCAGTGGCGACTTCTCGCTTCCCGCGATCGATGCCTATACCCCGATGGAGCTGCCGAGCCCCGGCTTCTCCTTCGACGCCGAGCCGACCTCCTTCGTCGATCACGCGATGGGCCTTGCCGACTGGCTGGCCTCCGCGCGCGAACTGGCGCTGCTGGCCCGGCGCAGCGAGGAACGCTCGCATCAGGCGCTCTACGACGCCATCGGCCGTGCCCACGACTTCGCGCTGGCCGCGCAGGACGCCCCGGAAGATCTCGCCGAACTGATCGAGGACGCGGGGCTGAAAGCGCAGGAGCGCGCGCCCTTGCTGCCGCTGGTCAAGCTTGTGTTCGGCACCGACTACGACAAGACCCGCCTCACCGAGTTCGCCACCGTCATCGCCCATGCCGGACGGATCGGCCTCACGGTCGGCACGCTCTCCGCGCATCTCGCGGCGACGCCCGGCGGCGTAAAGGCGCTGGTGCGCGAGGAACGCCGCCTGCGCCGCGAGGAAGCGGGGACCGTGCCCGCCAATGCTCGAGAACGCCTCGCCAGCGAACTGCGCGCGATCGAGGCGCGGCCGCTGGCGGACCTCGATGCGAACGGCGAGGAGTTTACGGTGCTCATCGCGCGGCGGCTGCCGGGTGGCGAGGTCGTGCTGGTCGGCGAAGTCAGCGACGACGAAGCGCTGCTGCAGCGCGCGGCAAGGCGGCTGCTGGGCTGAACCACCCTCGTCATTGCGAGCGCAGCGAAGCAACCCAGGGCAACACTACGCCGCGCTGGATTGCTTCGCTGCGCTCGCGGGTGGCGAAAGAGGCGTGGGCCTCGACACCTCCACCCCAACCGTGCATGCATGCGGCTTCATCGCCGGTTAAGCCCCCGGGGTCCCCAAGAGAGCCGATGCCCAAGCTGCGACTACCTGCCCTGCTGTTCGCGATTCCCGCGCTGCTCGGGGCCTGCGCCGCTCCCGCCTCCGCCCAGTCGATCCTGCGCGATGCCGAAACCGAAGCGCTGCTGCGCGACATGGCCGCGCCGCTGGTCAAGGCCTCCGGCTTGCGTCCGGGCGACGTCGACATCGTCCTCGTCAACGATTCCTCGGTCAACGCCTTCGTCGCGGGCGGGCAAGCGGTCTACGTCAATTCCGGCCTCATCGATGAAGCGGACACCGCCGCCGAAGTGCAGGGCGTCGTCGCCCACGAACTCGGCCACGTGACCGGCGGCCATGCGGTGCTCAACATGGGCGGCAAGGGCGCGACCAATATCTCGCTGCTCTCGCTCCTGCTCGGCGCGGCGGCGGCGGCGGCGGGCGGCGGCGAGGCGGCGATGGGCGTCATCATGGCCGGGCAGCAGGCGGCGATGGGCAAGTATCTCGCCTATAACCGCTCGCAGGAAGCCTCGGCCGACGCGGCGGGCGCGCAGTATCTGTCGAAGGCCGGGATCAGCGGGCGCGGCTCGATCGCCTTCTTCGAGAAGCTCCAGAACATGGAGTTCCGCTACGGCTACCGGCCCAAGGACGGGGACGAGTTCTACTCCAGTCACCCCCTGACCGGCGATCGTATCGCCACCCTCAAGGACACCTACGAAAAGGACGCCGCCTGGCAGAAACCGGACGACGCGGCCCTGCAGAAGCGCTTCCTGCGCGCCAAGGCCAAGCTGTTCGGCTTCCTGGCCGAGCCCTATCAGGTGCTGCGCAAGTACCCGATGACCGACAACTCGGTCCCCGCCCGTTACGCCCGCGCCTATGCCTTCCATCGCGAATCGAAGTTCGCCGAGGCCCGCGCCGAGACCGAGGCGCTGATCGCCACCGATCCGAACGATCCCTATTTCCTCGAACTCGACGGCCAGATCCTGCTCGAGGCGGGCAAGCCTGCCGAGGCCCTGCCGATGCTGCGCAAGGCCAACACGATTTCCGGCAACACCCCGCTGATCGCCACCCTCTTCGGCCACGCCCTGATGGCCACCGAGGACCCGGCGAACTACAAGGAAGCACAGGAAGTCCTCAAGACCGCCGCCGCGCGCGACCGGGAGAACCCCTTTACCTGGTATCAGCTGGGCATGATCTACGCCGCCAATGGCGACATGCCCCGCGCCTACCTCGCCAGCGCCGAGCAGCAGGTGCTCTCCGGCCGCATGGAGGAAGCCCTGCGCAGCGCACAGGCGGCGGAAGCGGGCCTCCCGCAAGGCTCGCCCGACTGGATCCGCGCGCAGGACATCGAGATGCAGGCGCGTGCCGAACTGGAACGCGACAAGAAGCGGCGCTAAAGCGTCCGCAAAACGTCAATCAAGACAGGTATTTATCAACGCCATGAGTACAGCCGGCAAGTTCGTAATGGGTATCGTGGGACTGGCCATCGTTGGCGGCGCAGGCTGGTATGGCGGTCGCATCGCCGTGCAGCACGTGGTCCACGACTACATCCTCGAAAATCCCGAGATCCTGCCGCAGGCGATGGACGAACTGCGCCGCCGCGAGGCCGCCAAGGCGCTCGGCGGGGTTCGTCAGGCGGTCGAGACGCCGTTCCCCGGCGCCGTGCTCGGCAATCCGAACGGCAAGGTCACGCTGGTCGAATTCTCCGACTATGCCTGCGGCTACTGCCGCCAGAGCCTGCCCGACGTCGCCCAGCTGATCGCCAAGAACCCGGACTTGCGCATCGTCGTGCGCGAACTGCCGATCATCAGCCCGCACAGCCCGGATGCCGCCAAGATGGCCCTCGCCGCTGCCGAGCAAGGCAAGTACGCCCAGTTCCACGACGCCATGTACAAGGCCGGGCAAGTCGACGCGCCCACCATCGAGGCAGTCGCCAAATCCATCGGCCTCGACATGGACCGCGCCCGTCGCATCGCCGCCAGCCCGACGGTGGAGGCCGAACTTGGCCGCAGCATGGAAATGGCCCAGCGCCTCGGCTTCTCCGGCACCCCCAGCTGGATCGCGGGCGACAAGCTCATCCCCGGCGCGGTCGGCTTCGATCAGTTGTCGGAAGCCGTGAAGGCCGCACGTGGCGCATGATTTGAAACCTTTGCAAGATCGTCTAGGTTTGTCCGCATGAGCGTCCTGCCGATCCAGCCCATTCCCTTCTTCGCCAACAAGGACCGCGCGTTCTGGCGCCTGCAATTCATCGGCTGGGGCGGCGCCATGGTGCTGCGCACGATGTCGACGCTGGCCAACAACCAGTCCTCCGCCTCGCTGGTGCTGGTCGTCATCGCCACGATCACGGGCTTCTCCGTCTCGCTGGTGCTCTCGGTGATCTATCGCGCGCTGATCAAGCGGCGGCCGATCGTCACCTGGGGCCTGACCGCGCTGGTGCTGCCGCTCGCAGTCGGCTTGCACGCCTTCATCGACGCCTGGGTCATCTCGCTCTGGCGCGGCGAGGGGGACAGCTTCGCGCAGCTGTTCCTCGGCGTCTTCTACTTCGACGCGACGCTGCTGGGCGCCTGGACCGCGCTCTACTACATGGTGAACTTCTACTTGCAGGTGGAGGAACAGAACGACCAGCTGATCCGGCTGGAGAACCAGGCCACCAGCGCCCAGCTGGCGATGCTGCGCTATCAGCTGAACCCGCATTTCCTGTTCAACACGCTGAACTCGATCTCAACGCTGGTGCTGCTGAAGCAGACCGAGCCTGCCAACGCGATGCTCAGCCGCCTGTCCTCATTTCTGCGCTATACGCTCATCAACAAGCCTTCCGCGCGCGTCACCGTGGAGCAGGAGGTCGAAACCCTCCAACTCTATCTCGACATCGAGCGCATGCGCTTCGAGGAGCGCCTGCGCACCACCTTCACCATCGATCCCGCCACCGAAGTCGCACTACTGCCCTCGCTGCTGCTTCAGCCGCTGGTCGAGAACGCGATCAAGTACGCCGTCAGCCAGCAGGAAGCCGGAGCCGAGATCACCGTCGCCACGCAACTCGTCGGGCCGATGCTTCGCATCACCGTCTCGGACACCGGGCCGGGCTTGCAAAGTCCCACGACCGACAACAGGCTGTCAGGCATGACCTACGATGGAGGGGAGCCGGTTTCCACCGGCGTGGGATTGTCCAACATCCGCGACCGCCTGTCGCAGGCCTATGGCGAGAACCACCGTTTTGAAACGATCGAACCGCTGGAAGGCGGCTTCGCAGTCGTGATAGAACTCCCTTTCGAGCGCCGCGAAACCACCGAGGACATGCCCGAACCCGCGCGTCAGCCCGTTCAGATGGCGCGATGAAACAATCCTGCCCCGTGCGCGTTAGCCGCACCGGAGACACACACCTATGACCATTCGCACGATTCTCGTCGATGATGAGAAACTCGCAATCCAGGGCCTGCAACTGCGGCTCGAAAAGTACCCCGACGTCGAGATCATCGACACTTGCGCGAACGGGCGCGAGGCGATCCGCAAGATCAAGACGGAAAAGCCCGATCTCGTCTTCCTCGACATCCAGATGCCCGGCTTCGACGGATTTTCCGTCGTCAAGGGCGTGATGGAGATCGAACCTCCCCTGTTCGTCTTCGTCACCGCTTATCAGGAACACGCCGTCCGCGCCTTCGAGGCGAACGCGGTGAACTACCTGATGAAGCCGGTGGACGAAAGCAAGCTGGACGATACCCTCGCCCGCGTGCGCCAGCGCCTGTCCGAGAAGCGCAGCTCGGAGGAAGCGGAAAAGCTCAAGACGGTCCTCGCCGAAGTCGCTCCCGATGCGGTCGACCAGATTCCCGAGGAAACCGACCCGGGCGCCGACCGCTACGAAAAGCTCATCAACATCAAGGACCGCGGCCAGATCTTCAGGATCGACGTGGACTCCATCGAACACATCGAAGCCGCCGGCGACTACATGTGCATTCGCACCGCCGACAACTCGCTGATCCTGCGCGAGACGATGAAGGACCTCGAGCGTCGCCTCGACCCGCGCGTGTTCCAGCGCGTGCATCGCTCGACGATCGTGAATTTGAATCAGGTCCGTCAGGTAAAGCCGCATACCAACGGCGAATGCTTCCTCGTGCTCGATTCGGGCGCGCAAGTGAAGGTTTCGCGCTCTTACCGCGATGTGATCGCGCGGTTCGTTCACTAAGGATCGAAGGGTAAAGGCAGGGGAGCATAGCCCCCCTGCACCCCCATTACTATCGTCGTTGTGCGCGCCGCTTTCTGGGGTGCACACCTCAATCTTCGTCATTGCGAGCGTAGCGAAGCAATCCAGGACAGTCTTGAACCGCACTGGATTGCTTCGCTACGCTCGCAATGACGAAATGAGTTGGAAGCGCCGCAGGCTATCGTTCCCATCGACCATGCCTCGACGCCGCTGCACGCACGACGACGACAGTTCCGGGGTCTGGGGCAATGGCCCCAGGACTTCCCTTTTCTTCACTCGACAACCCGCAGATAAAGCGCAAAGAACCCGGCCATGACCCAGTTCGCGCTTCCGGCTTTCGACCTCCCCGCATTCGTCACCGCCACTCTGGCAGAGGACCTTGGCGAAGGTCTTCCCGGCGGCGGTCGTGACGTCACCTCGGAAAGCGTGATCGACGCCGACGCGCGCTTTTCCGGCGTGATGGACTCGCGCGATGCGATCACCGTCACGGGCCTGCCGATCGCGGCGGCGTTCTTCCGCCAGTTGGACCCGGCGATGGAGATCGAGATTCTCGTCGAGGAAGGCGCGCAGGTCGTTCCCGGAACGCAGCTGATGCGCCTCACCGGCAACGCCCGCGCCATGCTGACGGCCGAGCGCAGCGCCCTCAATACCGTACAGCATCTCTCGGGCATCGCCACGATGACCCGCGAGTACGTGGACGCCATGGGTGGCCACGCCACCCTGCTCGACACCCGCAAGACCATCCCCGGCCTGCGCCATCTGGAGAAGTACGCAACCCGCATGGGCGGCGCGAAGAATCATCGCATGGGCCTGTGGGACGCGGCGATGATCAAGGACAACCACGTGCTCGTCGCGGGCGGTGTCGGCCCGGCGGTGGCGCGCGCGAAGGCGGCGGGAGTGGCGCAGATCATCTGCGAGGTCGATCATCTCGACCAGATCGAGCCTGCCATCGCGGCTGGAGCCCATCACCTGCTGCTCGACAACATGGGGCCGGACATGCTGCGCGAGGCGGTAGCGCTGGTAGCGGGCCGGGTGCCGACGGAAGCCTCGGGCGGCGTAAACCTCAAGACTATCGGCGCCATTGCCGCCAGCGGTGTCACTTACGTATCGGTAGGCCGCCTGACCCAGAGCGCCCCCGCAGCCGACATCGGGCTGGACTTCACGCCCCTGTGAGGCTGGCGGCCGCCGTCATAGCGGCGCTGGCCGTGTTTCCGGGGCCTGCATGGGCGCAGGCCTATCAGTGTTCCGTCCCGCGCCAGATCGCGCCTGTGCAGCCGCTGACACCGGACGGCCCGGTACGGCGCACAACGATCGCCGGATACACGCTGTCCGCCAGCTGGTCCCCCGACTACTGCAAGACCAGCGGCGACACGCGCTCTATGCAGTGCAACCGGGCCAATGGCCGTTTTGGCTTCATCTTGCATGGCCTCTGGCCCGAAGCGGCACGTGGCCCCTCGCCGCAGTGGTGCGGGGCGCAGAGCGTGCCCTCGCCGCAGGTTCTGCGCGAGAACCTGTGCATGACCCCCTCGCCCGGCCTGCTGGCGCATGAGTGGGCCAAGCACGGGAGTTGCATGGTCGCCAGCCCGCAGAAGTATTTCCGCGTCAGTGCGATCCTGTGGCGCTCGATCCACTGGCCCGATGCCGATCGACTCTCACGCAAACGCGACTTGACGGTGGGCGACCTGCGCGAGGAATTTGTCGCCGCGAATCGAGGCTGGCCGCGCGAGGCGGTAGGCGTCGAGATCAGCCGCAGCGGTTGGCTGCGCGAGGTGCAGCTTTGCTACGGCAAGGACTTCCGCCCGGCGCGATGCGCGGCGCGGCAATATGGTCCAAGCGATTCGGCTCTTCTGAAGATCTGGCGTGGATTGTGAGCCGATGGGGCTTCGACAGGCTCAGCCTGAGCGGTTTTGAAAGCAGGTCTTTAAATTCCGCTCAGGCTGAGCCTGTCGAAGCCCCATCGGCGCGGCACAAGACCTCCCCGTTACCGCTTCGCCCGAAAGAATCCCCGCAGCATCTCCGCCGCCTGCGTTTCCCCGATCCCCCCATAGACCTCCGGCCGGTGCAGGCACTGCGGATGCTCGAAGACCCGCGCGCCATGTTCCACCGCCCCGCCCTTGGGATCGGATGCACCGTAATAGACCCGCGCGATTCGCGCATGAGCGATGGCGCCCGCGCACATCGCGCAGGGTTCCAGCGTCACCCACAACTCGCAGCCTTCCAGCCGCTCGTTGCCGAGAATCCGGGCGGCGGCGCGAATCGCCTCGATCTCGGCGTGGCTGGTGGGGTCGTGGCGTTCGCGCGGGGCGTTGCGGCCAGTGGCGATCACACGGCCGTCCTTGACGATCACTGCGCCGATCGGCACTTCACCGGAATCGGCGGCGGCCTGCGCCTCCTGCAGGGCAAGCGCCATGGGTTCGGGAAGAGGCCAGCGAGTCATTCGAACGCGCTAGCCCGTCAAAAACCTGTGTGCAACTTGACCTTCGGAGGGGGAATCGGTAAGGGCGCGCCTTCCCGTACTTAACGGCAAGCAATTTTCGAGCGAGAAAGACTATGTCCCGCATCTGCGAACTGACTGGCAAGGGCCGCCAGGTTGGCTGCAACGTCAGCCACGCGAACAACAAGACCAAGCGCGTCTTCCTGCCCAACCTCCAGAACGTCACCCTGATGTCGGAAGGTCTGGACCGCAGCTTCAAGTTCCGCGTCTCGACGCACGGCCTGCGCTCGGTCGAGCACAACGGCGGCCTCGACAACTGGCTGCTGAAGACCTCGGACGCCAAGCTGTCGCCGCGCGCCGTCAAGGTAAAGCGCGACCTCAAGAAGACCCAGGCCGCCTGATCGCCCGCTCCTCCTGACGGGGGAGCGCATCGGGAATACGGGCTTTGAAAAAGCGTGCGAGGCTATGCTTCGCACGCTTTTTCGCGTTCTAGTCAGGTCTCTTATTTCGGCCAGGGCAACTGCTTCGGATCGACCGAGAGCTTCCACAGAAGCGTGCGCTGCAGCACCCGCATGGCGTTGTCGTCCGACATCAGCCATACGGTGATCCGCCCGTCGGCCCGGGGCACCGCCGCGATCGCCTCGAAATTGTCGACCGGCAGGACGGAAGCGAGCGAGGCCAGGGGCGCCGAGTGCCAGACCTTGCCCGGCCGGATCCGGGCGGTATCGGCAATGACGATCCGCCCGACGAACCGCATCGGCATCGGCCACAGCAACCGCCGCATCAGAATCAACGCGCGCCCATCGGGTAGCAGCGCCATGTCCACGACCGAAAAGTTGTCCGGTCCGTCGAAGAGGAACCTGCGCGCATCCGGATGTTCGATCGGATCGCCGGAAAACAGCACCGCTTCATGGAGACGCGGTTCGCCCGGCGAAGGCGGTATTTCCCGGATCGCGACGAATCGCCCGTCCGGAAGGCGGGTCATGGCTTCGGCACCGGTATTTATGCCCCACGATGCCATGGCGTGAGGGGCAACCTGCCCCGTCTCCTTCAGGATCGGGGAAAGCCGGACGATGCGATTGCTGCCCTCAAGCGCGACCCAATAGCGACCGGTGGCAGGATCGGTCGCAACGGATTCCACGTCCCGACCAGCCTTTTCCTCTCCGGACGAGCTGAACATCAGCCACAAGGCTCGCGCTTCTACCGGCCGCTCGCCAGGAGGAGCAAAATAGAGAGCGCCGCCTGCATCGCTAAAGGCAAGAAGCCTCCCGCCAGGCTTCGCCACGAGAGCCGAATAGCCCGCTACCCGAGGGTTTTTCGATCGATATTGCCAGGCCGCTTCCATCCGGAATGGACCAAGGTAACGTGCGAGGACCTCATCTGGCGGCAGGACCTGTCGCTCAACTTCGAGCGCCGCTATCGGAGTATGCCCGGCCGGCGGCACGGCCGTCCGCCCCCATGTCACCCACAAAAGCGGAACGGCGAGGGCCAGAAGAGGAATGCTGCGGCGCACCAGGCGTGCTTAGGTCATCTTTCCGGAATGGCAACCGGACCTCGGGCTATCAGGTCATCGGCCCTGTGAACAACAGCGGATCCAGCCGCGCCTCGTTCCATTTGATCGACCAGTGCAGGTGCGGCCCGGTGGCGCGCCCGGTCATGCCGATGCGGCCGATGATCTGGCCCTGCTTCACATGATCGCCTTCCTTCACGAGGATCTGGGAGCAGTGCAGGAATGCGCTGTTAAGGCCCATGCCATGATCCAGCATCAGCAGGTTGCCCTCCAGTGTGAACGGCTTCTCCGCCGCCAGGATCACGACGCCGTCGGCCGGAGCAACGAACGTCGCTCCGCTGCCCCCGGGTGCCAGGTCCAGCCCGGAATGGTAAGCGCCCGGCTCCCCGCGATAGATGCGCTGCGAGCCGAACCGGCCGGAGATGCGTGCTTTGATCGGCCAGACGAAATGCTGCCGCCAGCCCTGCGCGTCCGTGGCGAGACTGCGCGCCGCCTCTATCCTCGCGAGTTCTGGACGGCGCAGCGCCATGAACGCCTCCGACGGACCGCCGGGCTTGCGCGCGATGTTGACGTTCTCGATCCGCCACGCACGCGGGGCGACGGCGATGCGCTGCTCGCCGATCGTGGCGTTTGCATAGGATACGCGCAGCACCGCCTGCGGCCCCGCATCGCGATCGAAGGCGACGAACCACCCGCCATCGGCCGCGACCCTGACCGGGATGCCGTCCAGCGAAAGCGAGCGCACGCCTTTCGGCAAAGTGCCCCGCAGCCAGCCTCCTTGCGTCAACTCGCCGACGAACGGCAGGGTGACGGCCCGCGGCGGCGCGGCGGGAGCCACCGGTGCTACAGGCTGCGCGGCTCTCAGCGCCACCAAAGGCACAACGGCGGTACTGCCTGCCGCGATGGCCACCAGCAGTGCGAAGCGCTGCGCGCGACGGTTCATGGCGTCAGGTTCAGGCCTGGCCGAGCAAACGTTTCGTTGCGATTTCAGCGGTAGCGTAAGCTTCCTGGCGCTCGACGCTCCAGTAGCGCAAGGTTTCGAGCGAAATCTGCTCACCGGTCACGGCGCACGTGACGTAGTGACCCGGGCTGAGCACGCGAAAGCCGTTCGGGCCGTAAGCGAGCTTGGCGGGGCGGTCTGCGGAGGACATCAACATGGCGATGATCCTAGCAGAGCCGCCGCCTCAGAACAAATCGCCCTGTCGCGGCGGGTTTGAAGACTGTCGCGCGGGCTTGACCGGCGCTGGGCGCGGCGTAGCGGCCTCAGCGCCCTCGCGCGTGGTGACCGGCAGTTCGCCGTCGCGGAACTCGATCACCAGACTGCCCTCGCGCAGCGCGGCTTCGCGCGTGGTGAGCGCGGCGCCCGCAGAGGACTTCACCAGCGCATAGCCCCGCTGCAGCGGCAGGCGCGGGTCGAGTTGCGGCAACACGCGGCTCACCGGCGCCAGCGCATCGCGCGCCAGCATCCAGCGGCGTTCGAGCAGGCGCGGGGCGAGGCCCACGCGAACAAGCCGCTCGTCGCAGACCTGCACGCGGTGCCGCAACAGCGGCAACGACAGACGGCCCGCGACCTGCTGCAGCGCGCGGCCCTTGGCGGTGGCGCGGTCCTGCAGGCCCCGGCGCAGGCGTTCGGAGAGTTCGTCGAGCTTTTGCGCCTTGGCGGCGAGAATCGCTTCGGGTTTGGGCAGGCGCTGCACGCGCGCTTCCAGCCGCTCGCGACCGAGCGTGACCGGACGCAGCGCGCAGCGGCGCTTGCGCATGGCGAGGTCTGCCAGCTGGGCCGAGAGTTCCGCGCGGACCGGCACTGCCATCTCGGCAGCGGCGGTAGGGGTCGGCGCGCGGCGGTCGGCGGCATGGTCGCACAAGGTCGTATCGGTCTCGTGCCCGACTGCCGAGATCACGGGGATCGTCGAATCGGCGACGGCGCGCACGACGATCTCCTCGTTGAAGCTCCACAAGTCCTCGATCGAACCACCGCCGCGCGCGACGATCACAAGGTCGGGGCGGGGAACCGGCCCGCCGGGCTGGATGGCCGAGAAGCCGCGCACCGCGCCCGCCACCTGCGCCGCCGCGCCCTCGCCCTGCACCAGCACCGGCCAGACCAGCACCCGGCTGGGGAAGCGGTCGGCCAGACGATGCAGGATGTCGCGGATAACCGCGCCGGTAGGCGAGGTCACCACGCCGATCACTTGCGGGAGATAGGGCAGCGGACGCTTGCGCTCGGGCGCGAACAGGCCCTCGGCGGCGAGGCGGGCACGCAGCTTTTCCAGCAGCGCCAGCAGTGCGCCTTCGCCCGCGATCTCCATCGTCTCGATGACGATCTGGTACTTCGAGCGCCCCGGATAGGTCGTCAGCTTGCCGGTGGCGATGACCTCGACGCCATCCTCGGGGCGGAAGGCGAGGCGCTGGGCGCCGCCTTTCCACATCACCCCGTCGATCACCGCCTTGTCGTCCTTGAGCGCGCAATAGAGGTGGCCCGAGGCCGCCCGCTTCACGCCCGAAAGCTCGCCGCGCAGGCGCACGAAGCCGAAGCGGTCCTCCACCGTGCGCTTGAGGAGATTCGAAATCTCACTGATCGAGAGCGGCGCGGCGTTGTCCCCGGCCGTGTCCTTCGCTACCAGCCCGCCAGAACGACCGTCGTTATAGTCATCATCGTAGAAGAACTGATCGGAAGGCACGGGAAATGAACATCCTGCTACTGGGCTCGGGCGGCCGCGAACATGCGCTGGCCTGGAAGCTGGCGCAATCCCCGCGCTGCGATGCCCTGTGGGCGGCGCCCGGAAATCCCGGCATTTCGAGCCTCGCGACGTGCATCGACCTCGACGCGACCGACCACGCCGCCGTGCTGGCCTTCTGCGAGGCGAACGTCATCGGCCTCGTCGTCATCGGTCCCGAGGCGCCGCTGGTGGACGGCCTCGCCGACTCACTGCGGGGCGAAGGCTTCGCGGTGTTCGGCCCCAGCAAGGCAGCGGCGCAGCTGGAAGGCTCCAAGGGCTTCACCAAGGACTTGTGCGCCCGAGCGAACATCCCGACCGGCGGCTACGAGCGCGTTTCTTCCGAAGCCACTGCGATGGCCGCGCTGGCGAAGTTCGGTGCCCCGGTCGTCATCAAGGCCGATGGCCTCGCGGCGGGCAAGGGCGTCACCGTGGCGATGACCATGGACGAAGCGGAAGCGGCAGTGCGCGACATCTTCGCCGGGCGCTTCGGTGAAGCGGGCGCGGAAGCAGTGATCGAGGAATTTCTTGAAGGCGAGGAAGCCAGCTTCTTCGCGCTGACAGACGGCTCTACCATCGTTCCCTTCGCCTCGGCGCAGGACCACAAGCGCGTCGGCGACGGCGATACCGGACCCAACACCGGCGGCATGGGCGCCTACAGCCCGGCAAAGGTGCTGACTTCCAAGCTGCAGGCCGAGGCGATGACGAAGATCATCGCGCCGACCGTCAAGACGCTGGCCGACGAGGGCATGCCCTATTCCGGCGTGCTGTTCCTCGGCCTGATGCTGACCGCCAAGGGGCCGCAGCTGATCGAGTACAACTGCCGCTTCGGCGACCCGGAATGCCAGGTCATCATGATGCGGCTCGAATCGGACCTCGTCGAACTGCTGCACGCCTGCGCCGAGAACCGCCTCGCCGCGATCGAGCCGCCGCGTTTCTCCGACGACGTCGCGCTGACCGTGGTGATGGCCGCAGACGGCTACCCCGGCACCCCGGCCAAGGGCGGCGCGATCCGCAATGTGGCCGAGGCCGAAACGAACGGCGCCAGGGTCTTCCACGCGGGCACCGCGCTGAAGGACGGCGAACTGGTCGCCAGCGGCGGGCGTGTGCTGGCCGTCACCGCCCGCGCGGGCAGCGTGACCGAGGCGCAGGCCAAGGCTTACGCCGCCGTCGATGCGATCGACTTCCCCACCGGCTTCACCCGCCGCGACATCGGCTGGCGCGAAGTGGCGCGCGAGCGTGCTTAAACATATCGATCCGATCCTGAAGCTGTGTCTGGCGCTCGGCGCGCTGATGGGCGGTGCCGGGGTCGGGTATTACTACGGCATCTACCTGCCCGCGCAGGACATCCACCAGCAGACGCTGGCGATGGCCGAGAAGCAGTCCAAGGCCGCCGAGCAATCGCGCGCGCTGGCCGAACGCGCCCGGCGGGAACAGGAGGCGCAGGCCGCATACGGCCAGTGCACGGATCTGGCCGAGAGCGCCTATCGCCAGCGCTGGACGCAGGCGTGCCAAGCGATGCACGATGCCGATCAGTCTGCCTTCGACGACTGCGCCGACGACCTGTTCAGCACCCGCAGTGGCTGTCTTGCCAAACATCCGATCCGCCCGGCTCAGGACTGCGCTCTGCCCTCGCAGACCGCGCAGTCGCTTTCAGAGGCGCGGGATCAGAGGAAGGCGCAGTGCGCGGGCCAGTTGCAGGCGGCGCAGCGGGGCGGTCAGTAAAACGTCATCCCAGCGAAGGCTGGAACCGCTGGCCGTGACCAGCCTTGCGAGCGGCGAGGCGCCTTGGCGATGAGGTGCGCCTAAAGACAGCCAGCGGTCCCAGCCTTCGCTGGGATGACGGGTCTGTTGATCACCCCACCTCGCCGTCCACCAGCAGCTTCACCACCATCGCCAGCCGCTTGGCATCCTCGCGCGCCAGATGTTCCTTGGGGAGCAGGCGCTTGGCCTCTTCCAGCGCAGCGACGACCTGCGGGCGTGAATAGCCGCCGTCCTTCAGGAACTCGCCGAGGTAGTGCACCGGGAACGGCAGCTTCGTGCCCACCGCCTGACACAGCACTTCCAGCCAGTGCTGGTCGAGATCAGCGTCGGCATAGACCGGGCAGCCCGCCACGAATTCAGCCATTTCCGCCAACACTTGCGCAGGCGGCAGGCCCTCGTCGTCGAGCATCTGCTGGGTGATGCCGTGAAGCTGCTCTGCCTCGTCCGACCAGTCCCAGTAGCGCCAGACCTCGGCGGGTTTGATGAGCCAGGCCCGGTTCGAGCCGTCGATCCGCGCCACCGCGACTTCGATGGGATAGGACTGCCCATATTCGGGCAGGCAGCTCGCCTCGAAGTCGATCAGCGCGGGACAGCTCAAACCGGTGGTTCCTTTCGTTACATCCGCGCCGCGACGAAGTCCGCCAGGTCGCATTCCGGACGCGCGCCGTAGTGCGAGATGATTTCGCTCGCACAGATTGCGCCCATCTTGAGGCTTTCCTCAAGCCCCTTGCCGCGCACGTGGCCGTAGAGGAAGCCCGCCGCGAACAGGTCGCCCGCGCCGGTGGTGTCGACCACGCGCGCGATCGGCTGCGCGGCGACTTCCGCCCGCTCACCGCCCGAAAGCGCCACGGCGCCGTCCGCGCCCTTGGTCACGACCAGCACCGAGACCTTCGCCGCCAGCATCGCGATGCCGTCCTCGAACGAAGACAGGCCGGTCAGCGTCGCCAGTTCGGTCTCGTTGCAGAAGAGGAGGTCGATCAGGCCTTCGTCGATCAGCGACAGGAAATCGCCGCGGTGCATGTCGATGATGAACGATTCCGACGGCGTGAAGGCGATCTTGCGGCCGGCGGCGCGGGCCGCCGCGATCGCCTTGCGCATCGCCGCGCGCGGCTCGACCGGGTCCCACAGGTAGCCTTCGAGGTAGAGCACGGCCGCTTCGGCGATCGTCTCATCGGCCACCATGTCGGCGGAGAGCAGGTGCGAGGCGCCGAGGAAGGTGTTCATCGTGCGCTGGCCGTCGGCGGTGACGAAGATCAGGCAGCGCGCGGTCGGCGTCTCGCCGGCGCGGGCGGGGACGTCGAACTCGATGCCGCCGGCGCGGATGTCGTGGGTGAAGACCTCGCCCAGCTGGTCGTCGGCGACCTGGCCGATGAAGCCGCACTTGGCGCCCAGCGCGGCGAGGCCCGCCAGCGTGTTGGCGGCCGAACCGCCCGAGACTTCGCGGGCTGGCCCCATCGCGTCGTAGAGGGTGCGGGCCTGATCGCCGTCGATCAGCTGCATGCCGCCGCGCACCAGGCCGAGTTCCTCGATCTGCGCGTCCGAGCAGTTGCCGATGACGTCGATGATGGCGTTGCCGATGGCGATGACGTCCAGACGGGGTTGCGTCATGGGGTGGGTAAGTCCTTCAGTGGGAGCCGGAAGTGTCCGGAAATTTCGATTGCCCGAGCGACTAGCGCGGGGCCGGAAGCGCTGCAAGGTTACAGAGTTTACACGGTTTACACGGTCCAGAGGGAAAAGGTGTCACCTTGTGGCGATTCCGGACGGTTTCGGGCCTGAAAGTGTCACCTTGTAAACCCGGACGTGTCACCTTGCGTCGCAAAGGTGTCACCTTGTACGGGCGATGTGTCACCTTGCAGGCCGCAAGTGTCACCTTGCGTTTCATGCAAGGTGACAGGTCAGCGAAGTGGGCAATCCGGAACATGGCGCAAGGATACCCCGGCATCGTCCCTGTAGGACAGCCGCCATTCCCCGCGCATGTGCCCGGTTCCGGCGCTGGGCCGTTGACTTGCCCTCGCCTCCGGGCGATGCCGCAGACGATCATGAACACGACGTTTTCCGGGAGAGTTCCCCTGCAGCCCCGCTTCCTTCTTCCGCTCGGTGCGGCTGCGCTGGCGCTTGCCCTGTCGGCCTGTTCGTCCACCGGCGGCAGCGTGGCGAGCACGCCTGCGCCGTCCCCCGGCAAGCGGATCAAGGGCGTCCCCGTCACCCGCCAGCCGACCCGCGCCGCACCGCGCGATGCCGCCGTTCAGATGGCCCCGGGCCTCGAAGGCGTGATCGGCGCCAACCAGGGCCAACTCACCCGCATGTTCGGGGAGCCCCGCCTCGACGTGTGGGAAGGCGACGCGCGCAAGCTGCAGTTCACCGGCACCGCCTGTGTGCTCGACGTGTTCCTCTATCCCAGCACGACGTCGAAGGAGCCCCACGCGACCTACGTGGAAACCCGGCGCAGTTCGGACGGTCAGAACGTGGACCGCGCCGCCTGCGTGGCGGCGCTGCGGCAGAGGTGAGAATCGGTTCTGCCGATGCCCTTCGTTCCAAGGTGTTTCAGGACTACGGCGTGTAGGGGTGGGGAACCGCCATTGCCCCCCACGCCGTCATCCTGAACTCGTTTCAGGATCCATCGGGCAGTTGGTGCCGGTGCGTTGTGTCGCAAACTGCCATCTCGGTTCGCCAATCACGAAACTGCGCCATCGGCTTGATGGACCCTGAAACAAGTTCAGGGTGACGGCCGATTTGGGTGGTTAGCGGTCAGTCGCGAGAGCCACGGAATATCAAAAATGAAGCGCCCAAAATCAGAGCGCCGAACAATCCAACAACTGCGGCTTCAATAAAATTCCCGCTCTGGAATCCTGCGATCAAAAGAATGATCACCGCATAGAGTGCGATGACCGGATAGCAACCCGAAAGCCGAGACCTGATTGAAGACGGTAGAGGTTCGCGCATGCCAACAGAATAAGCGCCGATCTCCAGCGACCGCAACGGGGCGTAAGCCGCCACAGCTACCTCATCCCACCCGGATCGGCGGCAGCACGTCCAGCCCGGCATCCCCTGCCTCGTCCACCAGACCTTCCGGGTCCGGATGGATCAGGATTTCGGTGCCGGGAAATTCGGCCTTCAACCGCTCCTCCAGCGCATCCATGACCTTGTGCGCCTCGCGCACGGTCATGTTCGCGTCGACCCAGACGTGGAACTGCACGAAATCGCGGTTACCCGAGGTGCGGGTGCGCAAGTCGTGGACGCCGGTGATGTCGGGGTTGCGGGCGAGCACTTCGAGAAAGCGCTGCTTCTTTTCCGCAGGCCACTCATGGTCCATCAACTGATCGAGCACTTCCTCCGAGGCCTTCCACGCCCCCCAGGCCAGCCACAACGCAATGCCGAAGCCGAACAGCGGGTCGGCACCCGAAAGCCCGGCGAACTGGTCGAGCACAAGCGCCGCGATCACCGCGACGTTGAGCAGCAGGTCGGACTGATAATGCACGCTGTCGGTCGCGATCGCGAGGCTGCCGGTGCGGCGGATCACATGGCGCTGCCAGCCGATCAGCGCGAAAGTCACCACGATCGCCGCGACCGAGACGCCGATGCCGGTCTCCGCCGCCTCGACCCTTGCGCCCGCGAAGAAATCCTCCACCGCCCGGCTGGCGATGGCCAGCGCCGAGATCGAGATCAGCACGATCTGGAACAGCGCCGCGATCGCCTCCGCCTTGCCGTGGCCGAAGCGGTGCTTGTCGTCGGGCGGATGCGCGGCGATCCACACGCCGATCAGCGTCGCGACACTGGCGACGAGATCGAGCGTGGTGTCGGCAAGGCTGCCGAGCATCGCCGTCGATCCGGTCGACCACGCCGCCCAGCCCTTGATCGCCAGCAGCAGCGTGGCCGCGCCGATGCTGGCCAGGGCCGCGCTGCGGTTGAGCGCTCCGGAACTGATCGGCGCTTCGCTCATGGATAGAGCAGTGTGCTGGCCCAGCCGTCCGGCCCATGCTCGAAACGGCGGCGTTCATGGAGGCGGTAGGGACGGTCGTGCCAGAATTCCATCGCCTGCGGGCGGACCCTCCAGCCGCCCCAGTGCGCGGGACGCTCTACCTCGACCCCGTCGAAGCGGCTGCGCGCCTCTTCGTAGCGGCCCAGGAAAGTCTCGCGCGAATCGAGCGGGGCGGACTGGTCGGACGCCACCGCGCCCAGTTGCGAATCACGGGCGCGCGAATGGAAATAGGCCTCGGCCTCGGCCTCGCTGACGGGCGAGAGCGTGCCCTCGATACGGATCTGGCGGCGCAGGCTCTTCCAGTGGAACAGCAGCGCGACGCGGGGATTGGCCGCGATCTCCCGTCCCTTGCGGCTGTGGCCATTGGTGTAGAACACGAAGCCCTGCAAATCGTAGCCCTTCAGCAGCACCATGCGTACCGAAGGCAGCCCGTCGGGGGTGGCGGTGGCAAGCGCCATGGCATTGGAATCGTTGGGTTCCGTACCCCGTGCCTCATCGTACCACTGCGTGAACAGCGCGAAGGGATCGCCATGCGGGATCACTTCGCGGGCGTCGGTTTCGGTAGGATGCGCGGTGGTCACGGTCTGAACGTCCTGAGCTGGAAAGAAGGGAACTCGCCCGCCAGTGCCCGGTTGAACAAGGCATCACCTTGATCGCGGACAAGTCTTCCCTGCGAATTAGGGAACACATTGGCCCCGCGCAACCTGAAGGAGCGCTTGTCCAAACCCGAGTCGCAACCTAGCTAGGGGCATCATGGCAGCAGATCCCTATACCACCCTCGGCGTGTCGCGCGGTGCGAGCGAGAAGGACATCAAGTCCGCCTATCGCAAGCTGGCGAAGGAACTCCACCCCGACACCAACAAGGACAACCCGGCAGCGGCGGCGCGCTTCAACGATGTGACGCGCGCCTACGACCTGCTTTCGGACAAGACCAAGCGCGCCCAGTTCGACCGGGGCGAGATCGATGCCGAGGGCAATCCGGCCAATCCGTTCGGCAGCGGCTTCGGCGGAGGCGGCTATGGCGGCGGCCCCGGCGGCCAGCGCGGCTTCGGCGGCGGCTTCGGGGCCGAAGAGGGCATCGACCTGGAGGATATCTTCGGCGGGATATTCGGCGGCGGCGGACGCGCGGGCATGGCCGGCGGGCGCCGCGCCGCGCCCAAGGGCGCCAACGTGACCTACCGTCTCTCCGTACCGCTGACCGACGCGGCCGAACTGAAGCCCCAGCGCATCACCCTGTCCGATGGCAAGACCATCGATCTCAAGCTGCCCGCGGGCGTCGAGGACGGCACCCAGATGCGCCTTGCGGGCAAGGGCGAGCCCGGTCCCGGCGGCAACGGCGACGCCACCGTCACCATCCAGATCCAGCCGCACGCCTTCTTCCGGCGCGATGGCGACGACTTGCGCATCGACCTGCCCATCACACTCGACGAAGCTCTCTCCGGAGCCAAGGTCAAGGCGCCGACGCCTTCCGGCGCGGTCATGCTGTCCGTCCCGGTCGGGGCCAGCTCCGGCAAGGTCCTGCGGCTCAAGGGGCGCGGGATGCCCCGCAAGGACGGCACTCGCGGCGACCAGTTGATCGCGTTGCAGATCGCCATGCCCGATGCGGATTCCGAAGCGGGCGCCGAACTCGCCCGCCGTCTCGAAGGCTGGCACGACACCCGCGACGTGCGCGGAAAGCTTGGCGTCTGATGCCGACCATGAGGCGCTGAGCAGGAAGCTGCGGCGCAAGGCGGGACCGGGCACCCGCACTTTCCGCGTGGTGATGCGCGTCGTCTCGGGGACCTGGGACGACGGGTTCATCCACGCGGGCAACCTCGCGTACATGAGCCTGCTTGCGCTGTTTCCCTTCTTCATCGCCCTCGCCGCGATCCTCTCGATGCTGGGCGAGCAGGACCAGATGGGCGCCTCGATCGACACGATCCTGCGTGCCCTGCCCTCGCGCGTCGGCGAAGTGCTGCGCCCGGTGGCGCACGATGTCGCCGCCGCGCGCCATGGCTGGCTGCTGTGGGTGGGCGGGGTGCTCGGCATGTGGACCGCGGGCAGCCTGGTCGAGACCATCCGCGACATCCTTCACCGCGCCTACGACGCGAAGAAGCGCCACCGCTTCTGGCGCTCGCGCCTCGTATCGAGCGCGGTGATCTTCGGCTCGGTGCTGCTGCTGCTGATCTCGCTCTCCTCGCAGGTGCTGCTGTCCACCGCCGAGACGGTTCTGGCGACGTTGTTCCCCCGGCTCGACACGCTTTCCGAGCAGATGGCGCTCACCACGGCGATGAGCGGAGGCGGGATTTTCGTCTCCATCTACATGCTGTTCTACCTGCTCACGCCCTCGGCCTACCAGAAGCGGCGCTACCGCAAATGGCCCGGGCCGGCATTCGTCACGCTGTGGTGGCTGCTGGTCGCCTGGGCGCTGCCGAAAGTGTTGCAGAGTTTCCTCATGTACGATTTGACTTACGGAAGCCTCGCCGGAGTGATGATCGCGCTTTTCTTTTTCTGGCTTGTGGGCTTAGGGATGGTCATAGGCGCAGAGTTGAACGCTGCGCTGGCGCAGGCGAATGAGGGCACAGGTGTGCCTTCAGCCCCCGCACAGGCCGACAGGCCCAACGATTAAAGTGGTTACAGGAAGAAACGAATGACCGGTCTGATGCACGGCAAGAGGGGGCTCATCATGGGCCTCGCCAACGACAAGTCGCTGGCCTGGGGTATCGCGAAGAAGCTGAGCGAACAGGGGGCCGAACTGGCCTTCGCCTATCAGGGCGACGCCCTTGCCAAGCGGGTGAGGCCGCTTGCCGAGAGCCTCGGTTCCGATTTCCTCATCGACTGCGACGTGTCCAGCATGGACGCGATCGACACCGCCTTCGCCACTCTGACGGAGCGCTGGGAGACGATCGACTTCGTGGTCCACGCCATCGGCTTCTCGGACAAGAACGAGCTGCGCGGCAAGTACGTCGACACCAGCCTCGACAACTTCCTGATGACGATGAACATCTCGGCCTACTCGCTGGTCGCCGTGACCAAGCGGGCGATGGCGATGATGCCCAACGGCGGATCGATCCTGACGCTGACGTATTACGGCGCCGAGAAGGTCGTGCCGCACTACAACGTCATGGGCGTCGCCAAGGCCGCGCTGGAGGCTTCGGTGAAGTACCTCGCCAACGACCTCGGCCCGCAGGGCATCCGCGTCAACGCGATCTCGGCCGGCCCGGTCAAGACGCTGGCCGCCAGCGGCATCGGCGACTTCCGCTACATCCTGAAGTGGAACGAACTGAACTCGCCGCTGCGCCGCAATACCACGATCGAGGACGTGGGCGGTTCGGGCCTGTACTTCCTGTCGGACCTGTCCTCGGGCGTGACCGGCGAGACGCATCATGTGGACTCGGGCTATCACCTCGTCGGCATGAAACAGGAAGACGCGCCGGACATCGCGCTGGTCTGAAGGCTGAAACAAGAAAGGCCGGAGGTTCTCCTCCGGCCTTTTCTTTACGACGATGGTGCTTCGATTCTTCGGCAGGCTCAGGACTCAGCATGAGCGGTGTCGATAGAGGATAAGCGCCAGCCCCTCCCCGCTCGTCCTGAGCCTGTCGAAGGACGAGCGGCACGCACCCCCTCAGCGAACTTCCGCCGCCTTGGCCGGGGCGATGACGTCCACCTTCACCTTCTCCGGCGCGCTGGCCTTCACGAACAGCTGCCACGACGATACCGCCAGCACCGCCGCCAGCAGCGGCTGCAGCACCTTGTCCGGTGCGCGTGAGGACAGGTAGCTGCCCACCACCACGCCCGGGATCGAGCCGATCAGCAGGTTGGTCAGCAGAGTGCCGTTGACGTCGCCCATGATCCAGTGCCCGGTGCCCGCGATCAGCGTCAGCGGCACGGCATGGGCAATGTCCGATCCGACGATTCGCGCCACCGGCAGGCGGGGATAGAGCACGAAGAGCACGGTGACCCCGATCGCTCCCGCGCCCACCGAGGATACCGAAACGGCCACGCCGATCAGCGCACCCAGCGCGATCGTGCCGCCGAGTTCCACCATCGGCGAACGCTGTGCGGCCCCGTCATGGGCATGGCGGAACAACCACTTGCGCCCGATGACCGCAAGCGAAGTCAGCGCCAGAAGGCAGGCCAGCGAGACGAGGATGACGTGCTCCGTGGATTTGCCGACCGACCCCATCCGGGCCATGATCAGCAGCGTGACCAGCGCGGCGGGCACGCTGCCCATGGCCATGCGCCGCACGATCTTCCACTCCACGCTCTCGCGCGAGCCATGGACGGCCGAGCCGGCGATCTTGGTCACGGCGGCAAAGAGCAGGTCGGTGCCCACCGCCGTCTTGGCGCTGACGCCGAACAGCAACACCAGCAGCGGCGTCATCAGCGAGCCGCCGCCCACGCCGGTCAGCCCGACCAGCAGGCCGACGAGCAGCCCTGCGACGGCGTGGAAGAAATCGATCGAACCCGTCACGCCCATCGCGAAACCCGTATCCTTGCCTGGCTTATGTTGTCGGGCGCCGTTCCAGCCGGTTTGCCCGCTCAAGACAAGCGGAATTCGGGTTTCAGGGGGTGAAGAGGGACTTGTGTGCGCCCTTCCCTGGCCGTCATTGTTAGCGAAGCGACGCAATGACGAGGGTGTGGCGCCTTACTTGACGCTGGGCGGCGGCGGGGTTGCCCCCTCCTTGGCGTCCTGCTCTGCGGCCTGGCGCTTCTGCTGCTCGAAGTAGGCCTTTTCGGCTTCCTCGACCCGGGCCTGTTCGGCAGCGGCATCGGCATCGATGGTCGAGAGGCGCTTCTCGCGCTCAGCCTGGATCAGTTCTCCGAAGCGGACTTCGGAACCGTTTTCCTTTTCGGCATAAGCACTGTTGATCAGTTGCTGCGTGCAGCCCAGCCAGCCGCCCGAACCTGCGGGGGAACAGCTCTGCGTGCCAAAGCGGCCCACCGTCTCGTAAGCCTGCACCTTGTTGGCCCATGCCTCCGACTGGGGCTGGTCGATGCCGCGCAGCGGTGCGGGAATACGATAGCGCTCTTCCTCCGGCTTGCGGGCACAGACGGTGATCTCGCCCGAGGCCGATTCCGGGCACGGATCGTCACCGTAGACGATCAACTGGTTGACCTTCTCGCCGCCCGGATCGGTGAGCCCCGAATCCTGTGCGAATGCAGGTGCAGAGGCCATCGAAAGGGCGGCAACTGCGGCAGTGAGGAGAAGGCGGGTCATCGGTGGCTCCAGCAGGTATAGGCCCGGAGGCGTCATGATCGGGTCGCACCCGATATAGGCAGGCTGCGGGTTGAATGACAGCTTAAGAGCGTTTTCCAGTCAGGTGGAAACCTGACGACTCGGAAAAACGCGGCAAATACAACCGCACAACCCGCGAGAGGTCAGATCCGTTCCGACAGCTTGATGGCCACACGGCACCCCATGCGAATCGCGCGGAACAGCAGCGGATAGGCCGGGGCCTTCTCCGCGCCTGCCGCCAGCGCGGCGTCACGGTGCTCGCGCTCCTCGTCGCGGAACTTTTCGATCGCGGCGCCCAGTTCGGGGTCCTCGTCGCCAAGTTCCTCCAGCTGTTCGGTGTAGTGGCGGTCGATCTCGGTCTCGATCGCGGCGGTGCAGGCCATCGCCGCTTCCGGCCCGATCAGCGCCGTCGCCGCGCCCAGCGCAAAGCCCGCGACCGACCACACCGGCTGCAGCAGGGTGGGACGCACGCCTCGCTCGGCGATCATGGCGTCGAACCTGGCCTGATGCTCGGCTTCCTGCGCGGCCATGCCGGCCACCTCGGTCGAGTGCGGGGCGCGCGTGCCCATCACCGCGAGTTGTCCCGCATAGATCCGCGTCGCGCCGAATTCGCCCGCCTGATCGACCCGCAGCATGCGTTCGCTGCGTTTGCTCCCCGGCGTCTTCGTCATCGCGTTCATATCAAGCCTTTCGGTCGCTGCGGCCGATGAGGGCGAAGACCGCCAGCGCGCCCAGCGTCGAGAACAGGAAGTTGAAGCCCGCCAGCGAAATGCCGAACAGGCTCCACGGCGCCACGTCGCAGCGGATCACCGGCGCCTTCATGATCGCGTCAAGCGCGTCGCCGCCTGCCGCAAAGGGACTGGCGGTGCACGCGGTCACGCCTTCCCACCACTTGTATTCGACACCCGCGTGGAAGCCGCCGATCAGCCCGGACACCAGCACCGCCAGCGCCGCGACGGCCACCAGCGGGCGCACCGGTCGCCAGAAGAACGCCAGCAGCGCGAAGACGATGGCCAGCATGTGCGGATAGCGCTGCCACCAGCACATCTCGCAAGGGTTCAGCCCGAAGACGTACTGGCTCACCAGCGCCCCGCCGAGCGCGATGACGGGAATGCCAAGCGCCAGCATACGCGCGGCGCGCACGGACGGTGCGGCGGAAACGGCCATGCCCCTCGTGCTCCCGGCCGTCAGTTCTTGGAAACGGCGGCGAGCGCGGGCTTGCCCGCCGTGCGCTGCAGCGTGGAGATCGCGTAATGCAGCTGGAAGTCCTTGATGCCTTCCTTTTCCAGTTCCGCAGCCGTCACCTTGAAGCGCGGATCGTCCTGCTTGTCGGTCTCCAGATCCTTGTCCTTGAGCGCCGCCTCGTTGATGAGGTGGCCGCGCAGGTCGGATTCGCGCACCGCGCGCTCGGCGCGGGCACGGGCATCGGGGTCGGACAACTGCGGCACCTTGATGTCGGGAGCAATGCCGCCCTCCTGCACCGAGTGGCCCGAAGGCGTGTAGTACCGCGCGGTGGTGATCTTGATCGCGCTGTTCTGGTCGAGTGGCAGGAACGACTGGACCGAGCCCTTGCCGAAGGTCCGCTCGCCCATGATCACCGCGCGGTGCTGGTCCTGCAGTGCGCCCGCGACGATCTCCGAGGCTGAGGCCGAGCCCGCGTCCACCAGCACGACGACCGGCAGGCCCTTGGCGACGTCGCCCTTGAACACCGATTCGGCGCGGTAGAACTGGTTCTCGTTCGCATTGCGCCCGCGCTGCGAGACGATGTCGCCATGGTCGAGGAACAGGTCGGACAGCGCCACCGCCTCGTCCAGCGAACCGCCGGGGTTGGAGCGCAGGTCGAGCACCAGCCCGGTCAGCTTGCCGCCCTTCACCGCCGCCTGCTTCTTGAGGTCGGAGATGGCGTTGTTCACGTCGTTGCCGACATCGCGCGAGAACTCGTTCACCGAGATCACGCCGACGTTGTCCTTGAATTCCCAGGTCACCGGCTCAAGCTCGATCACGCCGCGCGTCACGGTGACGTCGAACGGCGCGTCGCGGCCGGGGCGGAAGATCGTCAGGCGGATCGAGGAGCCAGCCTCGCCGCGCATCTTCGATACCGCCTCGTCCAGATCGCGCTCGTAATAGAGCACGCCGTCGAGGTGGGTGATGTAGTCGCCCGCCTTGAGCCCCGCCTTCTCGGCCGGGCTGCCCTTGAACGGCGAGACGATCTTCACCGCACCGTCATCCTCGACCACCGAAAGGCCGAGGCCGGTATACTTGCCGTCGATCATCGTCTCCAGCCGCTGCAGCGACTGGCCGTCGAGGTAGTTCGAATGCGGGTCGAGGCTGGCCAGCATCCCGTCGATCGCGCCCTTGAGCAGCTTGTCGTCGCTCACCTGATCGACATAGTTGTCCTTCACGATCTGGTAGATCGTGAAGAGCTTGTCGAATTCGTGACTGGTGCGCGTGTCCACCGCCGCCAGGCCCGAGGTCGCGACGGGCAGCACGGCCACGGCGGAAACCAGCAGGGTTGCGCGCAGGAAGGCTGCGGGGCGGAACGAAGGGATCTTCATCGGGCGTGATGCCTCTTCAATGCGTCGGTCCGGCGCGAGGCGCCGGTGGAGGTTCGTGACCGTCATCCTATCGTCCGATGACGGTGAACGCCAGCGGAACGGCAGGATTTGCGTTCATATAGGAGGCATCGGGGGAATTGCCCGAACAATCCCTCACAACGCCCGGATATACTGCAGCGGATTGACCGGCGACCCGCCCTGCCGCAGTTCGACCATCACGCGCGGATCGCCCGGCCCGGTCACGCCGATCGGAGACCCCGCCACCACTTGCGCCCCCACCGCCACGTCCAGCCGGGCCAGACCCGTTATGAGCGACGTCCAGCCGCCCTCGTGCTCAATGATGACGATGCTCTGGAAACCGCGATAAGGCCCCGCGAAAGCCACCCGCCCCGGCGCCGGAGAGACCGCCTGCGCATGCGCGCGCGGGGCCATGACCAGCCCGTTCGACCGCGCCTGCCCCGGCGCATCCTCGCCGAAGCCGGTCACCAGCCGCCCGGTCACCGGCAGCATGTAGCTCGACAACCCCTCGGGCAGCGGCGTGAACTGCCCGGCGCCGATGACTTGCGCATCCTCCGGCCGGGCGGGCCGCATGATCGGCCCCGGCAGCGCAGCCAGTTCCGCGCGCAACGCGCCCTGACGGCCGACCTGCACCACCAGATCGCCAAGGTCGCGCGCCTTCTCCGCCAGCGCCAGCGCCCGCTCGCTCTCACGCGCGGCGATGCCGCTGGCCTCGCGCCCGGCGAGCCGCTGGCGCGATTCGATGGCGGCGAGTTGCCCGCGCCGCTCGCGCATCTGCGCCTGTGCCTGCGAGAGCCCGGCGGCGGCGGCCTTGGCCTGCTGCTCCAGCGCCCGCCCCCGCTCGATCGCCACGCGCAGCCCCGCCGTGCGCGCCTCCACCTCGGGCAGCATCGTGTCGAGCAGCGCCCGCATGTAGACCGCGTCCCGCACCGAACCCGGCCGCAACAGCGCGAGCAGAGGCGGCCGCCGCGACAGCCGCTGCAAGGATCCGGTGAGCCGCGCCAGAGGCCCCTGCTTCTGCGCCAGTTGCGCCCGCAAACCCTCGCGCTGCGAGGCGATCAGGCGGATCTGGGCCTGCTGCACGGCGATCTGCGCGTCGGTTTCCTGAATGCGCGCGGCAACGGCGGCAGCCTCTCGCGCGGTCGTCTCGGCCTGCTCGGTCACTTCCCGGGCGCGCGCCTCCAGCTTCTCCGCCCGCTTGCCTGCCGCCGCGCCCTCGCGCCGCGCAGCGATCATGTCCGCCCGCGCAGCCCGCGCATCCACCGCCGGGTCGAGCACCGCAAACCCGCCCTGCTGCGTCAGCGCCTGCGTGGCAAGCACGGCAGAGCCGAGTACGGCGATGGTCAGGAGAATGCGGTGGGCGGGCTTCACAATTCGTGATTAGGGCACGGGGAGTCAGCCGGAAAGAGAGGAAATGCACCCTTGATCCTCCCTGTCGCGCAGCGATGGGGAGGGGGACCGCCGACGAAGTCGGTGGTCGAGCGGATGGAAAACCCCTCCGTCAGCCCTACGGGCTGCCACCTCCCCATCGCTGCGCGACAGGGAGGATAAGAAGGCCGTCAACGCGGGTGCCGGGCTGCCAGTGCAATTCCGGCAAGGTTCTGCTCGCGCTTGATCCATCGTACGCGCGCAGGACGAACCTGTGCCGCCAGCGTCAGGAACCGCGCTACGTGCGGCTCTATGCTATGGCCGTCCTGCAAGGCCCGTTTTGCCTGCCGGATGATCTCGACCGCATCGCCGATCAGTTCGACATGGTCCAAACCCTGCTCCCGGCAGAGTTCGAGCGCATGAATCAGCGCCAGCCACTCAGCATCGCTATTCGTGCCGGAGCCGCAATCCTCGAAGATATGCGCCACGCCGCGCACCACCACGGCGACCTCGATAGGTCCGGGATTCGGGCGACACCCGCCGTCGAAGAAGACTTTCAGCCGCTTCATCAGCCCGAACGATGGTAGGGATGCCCCGCCAGGATCGCGGTGGCACGCCACAGCTGTTCGGCCAGCATCGCGCGGACCATCAGGTGCGGCCAGGTCATGCGGCCGAAGCACAGGAGGTGGTCGGCCTGCGCCCGCGCCTCGTCGCCGTGGCCGTCGGCGGCGCCGATCAGGAAGCGGCATTCGCGCACGCCCTCGTCGCGCCAGCGGCCGAGCAGCGCGGCGAATTCTTCCGAACTCATCAGCTTGCCCCGCTCGTCGAGCAGGACTTCGCGGACCGGGGTATGGACGGGAGGCGGCACCTTGCCGCCGACATCGGGCAGTTCGCTATGCCTGAACGGCCAGGTGATGCGCTTCGCGTAGCGATCCAGCATCTCGCCCTCGGGCGAGCGGGCGATCTTTCCGCGAGCGATGATGTGCAGCAGCATAAGCAAGCCGGAACGCGGGGACGGAGCAGGACCCCCGCGTGTTTCCTTTCGATTTTCCGGTCACCGTCGCGACCGGAGGATCATCCTCTAGGCAGCGATCAGGCTGCCCCGGACGGGCCGTCGAAGCCCCACATCCGCTCGAGATTGTAGAACGTGCGCACTTCGGGACGGAACAGGTGGACGACCACGCTGCCCGCATCGACGAGCACCCAGTCGGCCGCCGGAAGGCCCTCGATACGCGGATGACCAAAGCCGTTCTGCTTCAGTCGCTCGCCCAGTTTCTGCGCCATGGACGCAACCTGGCGGGTCGAACGGCCCGAAGCGATCACCATGAAGTCGGCGATGCTCGATTTGCCGTCGAGGTCGATCGTCACCAGTTCCTGCGCCTGATCGTCGTCCAGCGACGAAAGCACGAGGTTCAGCAACGGATCATCGCTTTCGATCGTGACCGGAAGCGGGGTGGCGCCGGTTGATTCCGGCTGTAGTTCTGCCTGTGGCATCTTGGTTGGGTTCTGCTCCTTTCAAAACCGACCGGGCAGGATGGAGGCCATCCTGCCGCGTTCGATCGTCTGCCGTGTAAGCCGGGTATGCGGGAAGAGGGCCTGAAAGCCGCTCATTCCGCCGTTCCGGAGATCAAGTGGAACGTGACTGCGTCACGCGAAGGTCTATCCGAAAACCTTCGTGCCCAGTCCGGATCGGCCTGGCGTATCGCCGTTGCCGACCGCGTATCGGGGTCGAATCGCAATGTCACCAGCGCGGGTGCGCTCCACTCTTCCGGACCGCGAAGACTGGTCAGGGGTCTCCGGTATTTCCCCAGCCAGGCCATCGCGGGGCTCGCGAGGGCAGCGCCATCATACCCCGGACGCGCGATTACCGCAATCGGCATGAGTCGGGCGAGTGTCCGCCAGTCCTTCCAGCGGTGCAACTGGGCGAGGTTGTCCGCCCCCATCAGCCACACGAAGCGCCGTTTCGGGTAGCGGCGAAGCAGTGCGCGGAGGGTGTCGACGGTGAAGCGGGTGCCCAGTTCGCGCTCGATCGCGGTGGGCCTGATTCTCGCCCCTCGCGCCTGCCTCTGAGCGGACTTCATCCGCGCGGGCAGCGGGGCCATCCCCGTCTTGGGCTTGAGCGGATTGCCCGGTGAGACAAGCCACCACACCTCGTCGAGCGCCAGCGCCTCGATGGTGAACAAGGTGACTCGCCGGTGGCCACCATGCGCCGGATTGAAGCTGCCGCCGAGCAGCCCGGTGACCGGGCCGGGGCGGGTTGTCGTCCGCCTCAGGGCCGCGCCTGCCCGGTTCCGCGCACCTGCCACTTGTAGGTCGTCAGGCCCTCCAGCGCGACAGGTCCGCGTGCGTGCAGGCGGCCGGTGGCGATACCGATCTCGGCGCCGAGGCCGAACTCGCCGCCATCGGCGAACTGGCTGGAGGCATTGACCATCACGATCGCACTGTCGACTTCGGCGAGGAAGCGCTCGGCCGATTCCGCGTCTTCGGTGACGATCGCATCGGTGTGGTGCGAGGAATGCGCGGCGATGTGCTCCAGCGCGGGCTCGATGCCATCGACCACCGCCACGGCCAGCACGGCGTCGAGGTATTCGGTATCCCAGTCCTCGTCGTTGGCGGGCAGCACGCGCGGGTCGAGCGCCTGCGCGCGCGCATCGCCGCGCAGTTCACAGCCCGCGTCGAGCAGGCCGGCGACGACCGATTCGCTCTCGGGGAACTGGGTGTCGAGCAGCAGCGTCTCCATCGCCCCGCAGATGCCGGTGCGGCGCATCTTGGCGTTGAGCGTCAGCTTGCGCGCCATTTCCGCATCGGCCGAGGCGTGGACATAGGTGTGGCAGATGCCGTCGAGGTGCGCGAGCACCGGCACCCGCGCATCGGCCTGCACCCGCGCGACGAGGCTCTTGCCTCCGCGCGGCACGATCATGTCGATGAGGCCCGCCGCCGTCAGCATCGCGCCGACCACCGCGCGGTCCTGCGTCGGGATCAGCTGGATCGCCGCTTCGGGCAGGCCCACGGTGGCGAGGCCCTTGGCGAAGGCGGCGCGGATCGCGTGGTTGGAATGGATCGCCTCGCTGCCGCCGCGCAGCAGCACCGCATTGCCCGAGCGCAGGCACAGCGCGGCAGCGTCGGCGGTGACGTTCGGGCGGCTTTCGTAGATGATGCCGATCAGGCCGATGGGGATGCGCACGCGCGACAGCTTGAGGCCGTTGGGGCGTTCGCTGGAAGCGATCACCTCGCCCACCGGGTCGGGCAGGGCAGCGACCTGATCGACCGCGTCGGCGATTCCCGCCAGCCGCGCGGAATCGAGCTTCAGGCGATCGAGCATCGCGCCCGAAAGCCCCTTGGCCTCGCCCGCCGCGATGTCCTTCGCGTTGGCTTCGAGAATTTCCCCTTCCGCCTCGCGCAGCGCCGTGGCGGCGGCGCGCAGGGCAGCAGCCTTATCGGCGTCGGTCAGCTTCGCCAGCACGCGCTGCGCGGCGCGGCCGTCGCGGGCCAGTTGCTCGACGAGCTGCTCAGGGGCCGCCTCGGGCGAGAGCGCTACGGGCTGTGCGGTCAGGGTGCTCTGCAAAGTCATGCGGGCGAACTACCATCGAAGCGTGCAGTTGTCACCGGATTGCGGCGGTCAAATCATCGTCGTGAAATCGATTCGCATGTCGTTTCACCGTCGCGAAAAGGTAAGGTTCCTCGGCTCACCGCTATCTGTTTTCGACTCGCCCCGATTCCGCAGAGGTTCGGGCCGAGCCGATTCGCTTTGGTAACTACCGCCTGCTACCGGCGCGGTCCGGGACTGAGACATAGATTTCAAGCGGGGTCGTTTTGCTTTCCAAGTCAACCGGGGCGTTCATCCAGCGCCTCAGGACGGCGTTCCCCGACCGCGAGTTCATCATGCGGTCGCAGGGACAGGTCCGTTTCATCCGCGTTTCCTCGCGGGCACAGAAGATCGCTGCGGGAGCGGCCGTCGGCGTGCTCGGCATGTGGGCCGCATCGGTGGGCGCTCTGGCGCTCTCGCAGGCATCCGTCGGCAGCGAAAGCGCCTCCCTCGCCGAGCGCGCGGCCAATGTCGCCAAGGCCGAGAAGAGCGTCGCGCAGTACCGCCGCAACGTCGATTCGGTCGTCGCTGACCTTCAGCAGCGCCAGGAATTCATCACCCAGGTGGTCGATGCCCATATCGACGATGTCCCTGAAGAGGCGGATGAGGGGCAACCTACGGCCCGAACCGAAGCGACCGCGAAGAAGGTCAGCGCCGCCGTTCCTGGCGTCGGCAACCTTGCCGACATCGAGGCGAAGCAGCTGGCGCTGGTCGATCGCCTCACCCGCTATGCCGACCAGCGTTCGGACGCCGCGATGGCTTCGATCCGCAAGCTGGGGCTCAATCCCAATGCGATGATTTCGCGCGCGCGCATGGCCGAGGGTGGCCCGCTGGTGAAGCTGGCGACCGGGGCCGACGGCAGCGTCGATCCGCGCTTCCTGACGATGGGCAAGAGCCTTGCCCGCATGGACGCGCTGGAGAACGGCCTCGCCTCGATCCCGCAGGTGAGTCCGGCGCACGTCGCCTACGTCTCGTCCAGCTACGGCTATCGTTCGGACCCGTTCACCGGCGGCGCGGCGTTCCATGCCGGGCTCGACTTTCCGGGACCGATGGGCTCGCCGATCTATGCCGCTGCCAAGGGGCGCGTCACCTTCGTCGGGCAGAAGTCCGGCTACGGCAACTGCATCGAGGTGACGCACGGCAACGGCTTGATGACCCGCTACGGCCACCTTTCCGGCTTCCGCACCCGTGTGGGTCAGGAAGTCGACGCCGGGGCGCTGATCGGTGCAATGGGCAGCACCGGGCGCTCGACCGGCCCGCATCTCCACTTCGAGGTTCGCGTGAACGACCGCCCGGTCAACCCGCGCCCGTTCCTCGAAGCGGCACGTCTTCAGGGGGCGAACAAGAGCAGCAACAGGGGCCAGGAGGAGAACCACTGACATGGCCAAGGCCTTCATAAGCTCGCGTGCGAGCATCAACAGTTCGAGCTTTTCGATGCTGGGCGGCGACACCGTCATCAGCGGAGACATTTCGGCAAGCGCCGACCTGCATGTGGACGGCAGCGTCAACGGCGACATTTCCTGCAAGGCCCTGATCCAGGGCGAAGGCAGCGAGATCACCGGCGCGGTCAGATCCGAATCAGTGCGCGTCGCGGGCCTCATAAGGGGTTCGGTGTCGGCGCGTGAGGTCGTGATCCTCAAGACCGCGCGGATCGAGGGCGACGTATCCTACGACACCCTGACCATCGAGCAGGGCGCGCGGCTCGAAGGGCGCCTGTCGCCGAACGGCGGGCAGATGCCCCCGGCGATCGCGCGGCTGCCCGCTTCGGCACCGCCGGTCGAGGTCGTCGCGGAGGAAGAGGACGAGGAGCTTTCGGCAGCGGCGGAGTGAGGGCTTCGGCAAGCTCAGCCGTGACCCTTCGACAAGCTCAGGGTGAGCGGAAGCAGTGTAAACCTCAAATCCCGCTCAGGCTGAGCTTGTCGAAGCCCCCCGAAAGCGGACACGAAAAAGGGACATGGGAGCCGATCCCATGTCCCCTTTTCGATTCAGCCCTCAGGCCGAAGCGAAGTTACTCGCCGCGGGCTTCGGCGGCTTCGGCAGCGCGCTTGGCTTCGAGCCAGGCGGCGACTTCGGCTTCCTGCGCGGCTTCCGACGCGGCCTGGGCCTGCGCCTGACGCTCTGCGCGCAGTTCGTCGATCAGGGCCTGGCGATCGTCGACCAGACGCTCATCGCCCTCGCCGGTGTCCTGAATGCCCGCCTTCTTCGCGGCCTTGGCGACGAGGGCGTCCAGCTCGCGCTGCGAGCACAGGCCCAGCGTGACCGGGTCCTTGGGGGTGATGTTGGCGATGTTCCAGTGCGAACGGTCGCGGATCGCCGCGATCGTGTTGCGCGTGGTGCCGATCAGCTTGCCGATCTGCGCGTCCGAAACCTCGGGGTGGTTGCGCAGGATCCAGGCGATGCCGTCCGGCTTGTCCTGACGCTTGGACACCGGGGTGTAGCGCGGGCCTTTCGTACGGTTCTGCGCGAGCGGCACCTTGTGCATACGCAGCTTGTAGTCGGGGTTGGCCTGCCCCTTCTCGATCTCTTCCATCGTCAGCTCGCCCGAGCGAACGGGGTCGCGGCCGGTATACTTGCTGGACGCCAGATCGTCGGCCATCGCCTGTACTTCGAGCATGTGAAGGCCGCAGAATTCTGCGATCTGCTCGAAAGTCAGCGCGGTCGTGTCGACCAGCCACGAGGCGGTCGCGTGCGGCATCAGCGGAGTGGGCTGGCTCATGTCTCTATCTCCGGCGGAAACAATAAGGGCCGCCCCTTCGCGGAGCGGCCTCACCGGGTCGATTTAGGGAATTTTTGCCGAAGGAGCAAGCAAAAGGGGCCGAAAATTGCGTCATTCCGTCGATGCGTTTCACGTGGAACGCGCATTTCGTCACGATTTGACGGCACTCAAAGGCACTCAAGGGTGCCACAAGCGCACCTTCACACCTCCAGCACGATCTTCCCGACGTGATCTCCGGCCTCCATCCGCGCATGAGCGACGGCGGCATCGGCGAGCGGGAAGCGCGCGTCCATCACCGGGCGCAGCAGGCCCTCCTCGACCAGAGGCCAGGCGCATTCGAGAATCTCCTGCGCGACCGCCTCCTTGAACGCATCGGAGCGCGGCCGCAGCGTCGAGCCGGTCAGCGTGTAGCGCCGGGTCATGACCACTGCCATGTTGATCTCCGCCTTCGTCCCGCCCTGCACCGCGATGGTGACGTGGCGGCCGTCCGGCGCAAGGCACTTGAGGTTGCGCGCGACATAGCTGCCCGCGACCATGTCGAGCACCACGTCGACACCGCGCCCGCCGGTGATCCGCGCGACTTCCTCGACGAAGTCGGTCGCCTTGTAGTCGATCGCGTGATGGGCGCCGATCTCCAGCGCCGCCGCGCACTTCTCGGCCGAGCCGCAAGTGACGATCACCGTCAGCCCGAAATGGCGCCCCAGCATCGCCGCCATCGTGCCGATGCCGCTGGTGCCGCCATGGACGAGCAGCCGTTCGCCTTCACGCGCGCAGCCGCGCTCGAAGACGTTGTGCCACACGGTGAACAGGGTTTCCGGCAGCGCCGCCGCTTCGGCGAGGGACAGACCCTCGGGCACCGGCAGGCAGTGTCCGGCCCTGGCGATGCAGTATTGCGCATATCCGCCGCCCGAAACGAGCGCGCAGACCTCCTGCCCCGGAAGGAGCCGGCTCACCCCCTCGCCCAGCGCGGCAACGGTGCCCGAAATCTCCAGCCCGGGGATCGGCGAGGCGCCCGGCGGCGGCGGGTAATTGCCCATGCGCTGCACCACATCGGGGCGATTGACGCCCGCGAAGGCGACCTTGACCAGCACTTCGCCGGGACCCGGCCGGGGCACCGGGACCGTTTCAGGTCGCAGGACTTCGGGGCCGCCGGGTGCATCGTAACCAACGGCGGTCATTGTGACAGGAAGGTCAGCTAACATGAACCTCCCTGTGCCACAGGATGCGGGGGGTGGGGAACTCCCTTTCTCACCGCAGTCTCCCGAAGCGGAACGGTGCATGCAGCCGCGCTGACAAAGTCTCTCGATTTTATGATGATAGTGGTGTTCACTCCACTTCGGGTCGCAGCCGTACCGTGCGGATGGGTTCATCAGAGGAAGTACGGAAGTGGGCGTGTCGACTATAGCTCTGTCCGTCCTGTTGGCGGGCGGCGGGGCCAACTTTCAGGATCACCCGGCGATCGGGACGCCGGGCGCGGTGACGACTCCCGTGCCGGAAGTGGCGGCGCAGCCGTTGCCGAACGTCGCGGCACAGCCGCTGGCCGACCACCCGCCGATCATTCACGCGCCGGCCCCGCCTGCGGGAACGCCCCCGCCCGGCAGCGTGCCTGCGGCGGAAGACGAGAACGTCATCATCGTCAGTTCCAGTCCCCGCCAGATAGAGGCCGACCCGTTCTCGGGCGTCAACGCCGCCAGCTTCGCGGTGGTGGAGGCGGTCGACAAGGTCGTGGTCGCCCCGGTCGCGGGGACATACGAGCGGGTCGTGCCCAAGCCGATCCGCAACGGCCTGCGCAATTTCCTCATCAACCTCGCCGAGCCGATCGTCTTCGTGAACTACCTGCTGCAGTTCAAGCCGGGCAAGGCGATGGAGACGGCGGGCCGCTTCGTCATCAACAGCACCATCGGCGTCGCCGGGCTGTTCGACATGGCCAAGCGCAAGCCGTTCCGCCTGCCCTACCGCGAGAACGGGTTCGCCAACACTTTCGCCTATCACGGCATCGGCAACGGGCCTTACCTGTTCGTCCCCGTGCTGGGTCCGACGACGGCGCGCGATCTGGTCGGCCGCGTGCTCGATCTGGCGGTGTTGCCCACCCTGGTGGGCAAGCCGTTCAACAAGCCTGCTTATGGCCTCTCCACCGGCATCGTGAAGTCGATGAACGACCGAGTCGCCTTCGACGAGCAGATCAAGGCCAACCGCGCCGCCGCCGACCCTTACGTGGCGACGCGCGATTTCTACCTCAAGCGTCGCCAGGCCGAAGTGGACGCGCTGCACAGCCCGGAATACCGCGCGCGCAAGGGCATTGCGGAGCCGGGGGTGGACGGCAAGTAGCGGGTGGAGAGCGGGGCGCAAACACGGGGCGCCCGTTCAAACACACCTGTCATTCCAGCGAAGGCTGGGACCGCTGGCCGCCGTGCTGAACGCTGCGGGCTGGGCTTTTGCGGCAAGAGGTCTGCGAACGACAAGGCGCGATAGGGTCATAGCGGTCCCAGCCTTCGCTGGGATGACGACAGAGTTTTAACCCGGCCTCGCGCCGGAACACATATCCTCCGGCCAGTCGAAGGACCCATTGACAGCCCCGCATTCCAGTCCGATGCTGCACCGCAATGGACGAAGAAGACCGACCTCTGCGGCGGTCATCCGAGGGCGACTTCGGAGCCGCCAGCCACCTCGCCGGTGAAAGCCTCGATCGCTATTCGCTGGACGAACTCGACGCGCGGGTAGCGCTTCTCGAAACCGAGATCGCCCGCATCCGCGCGCACCGGAACGCATCATCGGCCCACCGCCTCGCGGCGGACGCCCTGTTCAGGCCGCGATCATCTTGAGAATCGCAGCCTCCTCTGGCAGCCTTCGGGCAACCTCGGGCGCTTACCCCCATGCCCACCCTCGCAACCATCCTGAACGTCCCTATATCAACCTCGTAACCCTGACCCGCCAATCTCCCCTGCGGGCCGGGAACCTCCCGGGAGAGCCGTCCCTCACGATGAAGGTCGCCTAAATGCCAAGTTTCGCCCAAAGCCTTGAAAAGACCCTGCACTCGGCTCTGTCTCACGCCTCCGAGCGGAGCCACGAGTACGCGACGCTCGAGCACCTGCTGCTCGCGCTGATCGACGACACCGACGCTGCCCAGGTCATGCAGGCCTGCGGCGTGGACCTCGGCGATCTGGGCGACGTGGTGCGCCAGTATCTCGACCAGGAATACCAGTCGCTCAAGACCGAGGAAAAGGGCGATCCCGCCCCGACCGCCGGTTTCCAGCGCGTGATCCAGCGCGCGATCCTGCACGTGCAGTCGTCCGGCAAGGACACCGTGACCGGCGCCAACGTGCTCGTCGCGCTGTTCTCGGAGCGGGATTCCTACGCGGTCTACTTCCTGCAGCAGCAGGACATGAGCCGCCTCGACGCCGTCAGCTACATCAGCCACGGCATCGGCAAGGGCGGCAAGCGGATCGAGGATCGCACCGCCAAGGGCTCGTCCGACGAGACCCCGCCCACGCCCGAGGACAAGGCCGAGGCCAAGGCGTCCGCCAACAAGAAGGATTCGGCGCTCGACCAGTTCACCGTCAGCCTCAACGAGAAGGCGCTGGCGGGCAAGGTCGATCCGCTGATCGGCCGCGGCCCCGAAGTGGACCGCACGATCCAGATCCTGTGCCGCCGCTCCAAGAACAACCCGCTCTACGTGGGCGATCCGGGCGTGGGCAAGACCGCCATCGCCGAAGGCCTGGCGCGCAAGATCGTCGAGGGCGAAGTGCCCGAAGTGCTGACCGAGGCGGTGATCTACTCGCTCGACATGGGCAGCCTGCTGGCGGGCACCCGCTATCGCGGCGACTTTGAAGAGCGTCTGAAGCAGGTCGTCTCCGAACTGGAGAAGATGCCGCACGCGGTCCTCTTCATCGACGAGATCCATACGGTGATCGGTGCCGGCGCCACCAGCGGCGGGGCGATGGACGCCTCGAACCTGCTGAAGCCGGCGCTGTCGGGCGGGACGATCCGCTGCATCGGCTCGACCACCTACAAGGAGTTCCGCAACCACTTCGAGAAGGACCGCGCCCTGCTGCGCCGGTTCCAGAAGATCGACGTGAACGAGCCCACGGTCGAGGATACCATCAAGATCCTCAAGGGCCTGCGTACCGCGTTCGAGGATCACCACCGCGTCAAGTACACGCCGGATGCGATCAAGACCGCCGTGGAGCTTTCGGCCCGCTACATCAACGACCGCAAGCTGCCCGACAAGGCGATCGACGTGATCGACGAAGTCGGCGCGATGCAGATGCTGCTGCCGCCCAGCCGCCGCAAGAAGACCATCACCGCGCGCGAGATCGAGCAGGTCATCGCGACGATGGCCCGCATCCCGCCCAAGTCCGTCTCGTCCGACGACAAGAAGGCGCTGGAGAACCTCGAACGTGACCTGAAGCGCGTGGTGTTCGGCCAGGACAAGGCGATCGGCCTCCTCGCCACCGCGATGAAGCTGAGCCGCGCAGGTCTGCGCGATCCGGACAAGCCGATCGGCTCGTTCCTGTTCAGCGGTCCTACCGGCGTCGGCAAGACCGAAGTGGCGCGCCAGCTCGCCAGCATCATGGGCATCGAGCTGAAGCGCTTCGACATGTCGGAATATATGGAGCGTCACTCGGTCAGCCGCCTGATCGGTGCGCCTCCGGGCTATGTCGGCTTCGACCAGGGCGGTCTGCTGACCGACGCGATCGACCAGAACCCGCACTGCGTCCTCCTGCTCGACGAGATCGAGAAGGCGCACCCCGACCTGTTCAACATCCTGCTGCAGGTGATGGACAACGGTCGCCTGACCGATCACCACGGCAAGACCGTCGATTTCCGCAACGTGGTGCTCATCATGACCACCAACGCGGGCGCCTCGGACATGGCCAAGCAGGGCATCGGCTTCGGCGACACCTCGAAGGAGGATGCCGGCGAGGAAGCGGTGAAGCAGATGTTCACCCCCGAATTCCGCAACCGCCTCGATGCGATCGTGCCCTTCGCCTACCTCGCCAAGGACACCATCAGCCGGGTCGTGGACAAGTTCATCCTCCAGCTGGAACTGCAGCTGGCCGACCAGAACGTCCACATCCAGTTCGACTCGGACGCACGCGGCTGGCTGGGCGACAAGGGCTATGACAAGCTCTACGGCGCCCGCCCGATGGGCCGCGTGATCCAGGAGAAGGTCAAGCAGCCGCTGGCGGAAGAACTGCTGTTCGGCAAGCTGGCCCATGGCGGCGAAGTGCACGTCTCGGTCAAGGAGAACGCGCTGAACTTCGAACTGACTCCCTCGGCGCCCAAGGTGTCCAAGACGAAGAAGAAGGCGCCCGTGAAGCGGGCGAAGAAGCCCGGTCCGCAGGCGGATACCAACGCCGACGATTGATGGTCATTCCTCACTTCCCGACTCAGGGGGCTTCGACAAGCTCAGCCTGAGCGGGAGGAGGGGGTAGCGGCCTTACACCAACACCGCTCACCCTGAGCTTGTCGAAGGGTCTGCGCCACGTTGAAACATTGGGGTGGGAACCACGCGGTTCCCGCCCCATTTTCATGACATGCCCCGCGATTTCTCCTGGATCAGACCCGAACCCTGGGGCATCCACGTCGTCCCCGCCGACTGCTGGATCGACCCGGCCCGCCCCGTGGACCGCGCACTGGTAACGCACGGCCATGCCGACCACGCCCGAGGCGGCCACGGCGCGACGTTCGCCACGCCCGAAACCCTCGCCATCATGAAACTGCGCTACGCCACAGAGGAAGGCGCGATGCCCGTCCCCTACGGTGAGCGCATAACCCTGCCCGGCGACGTGCATGCCACCTGGATTCCCGCCGGACACGTCCTCGGCTCGGCACAAATCCTGCTGGAACACGCGGGCGAGCGGATCATCGTCACCGGCGACTTCAAACGCCGCGCCGATCCCACCTGCCCGCCCTTCGAGGTCACCCCTTGCGACGTGCTCGTCACCGAGGCGACCTTCGGCCTGCCCGTCTTCCGCCACCCACCGGTGGAGGAGGAGATCGCCAAGCTGCTCACCGCCCTCGCCGCCAACCCGGAGCGCTGCGTGCTGGTCGGCGCCTATGCGCTGGGCAAGGCGCAGCGGCTGATCGCCGAACTGCGCCGCGCCGGGCACCGCGACACGATCTGGCTCCACGGCGCGATGGAGCGGATGTGCCATCTGTACGAGGAATGGGGCGTCGATCTGGGCGACCTGCGGCTGGTGTCGGAGGCCACCAAGGAGCAGCTGACGGGCGCGGTGATCGTCGCCCCGCCCTCGGCGCTCAACGATCGCTGGAGCCGCCGCCTGCCCGATCCGATCACGGCGATGGCCTCTGGCTGGATGCGGGTGAGACAGCGGGCGCGGCAGCGGATGGTGGAACTGCCGCTGGTGATCTCCGACCATGCCGACTGGGACGAACTGACGCAGACCGTGGTGGACGTAAACCCCGCCGAGACATGGATCACCCATGGGCGCGAGGAAGCCATGCTGCGCTGGTGCGAGTTGAACCAGAGGAAAGCGCGGGCGCTGGCTCTGGTGGGGTATGAGGATGAAGATGATTGAAGAGAAGTCCTGGGGCCATCGCCCCAGACCCCTTTACTGTCGTCCTCGTGAGCGCAGCCGCCTCAGCCCCACATGGCGCCGCAGGCTATTTGTCTCCCGGCTCGAAGTGAGCGCGAAACGAGGCTGCACGCATGACCTCGACGGTATGGGGGTCTGGGGCGATGGCCCCAGGACTTCTCTTTCCTGATGGAACACTTCGCCGCCCTTCTCGACGCGCTGGTCTACACTCGCAGCCGCAATGCCAAGCTCAAGCTGCTGGCCGACTACCTGCGCGATACGCCCGATCCCGATCGCGGCTGGGCGCTCGCCGCGCTGACGGACGGGCTTGATTTTCCGGCGGTGAAGAGTTCGACCATTCGCAATCTCCTGACCGAGCGGATCGACCCGGTACTCTGGACGCTCAGCCGCGAATACGTGGGCGATTCCGCAGAGACCGCCAGCCTGCTCTGGCCCGAACCGGCGGAGGCACCCTCCCCGCCTACGGTGTCGGAGGCGGTGGATGCGCTTTCCCGCATTACGCGCGCCAATGTCATGGTGGAATTGCCGAAGCTGCTCGACCGGCTGGATGCGAACGGCCGCTATGCCCTGCTCAAGCTGGCCACCGGGGCGATGCGGATCGGTATTTCGGCGCGGCTGGCCAAGACGGCTTTCGCGCAGGCTTTCGACGTCGCGGTGGAGGATGTGGAGGAGCACTGGCACGGCCAGACACCGCCTTATGCTCCGTTGTTCGACTGGGCCGCGCACGGTGCCGAGCCTCCCAATTCCGACGACCTGCCGCTGTTCCGGCCCTTCATGCTGGCGCACGGGCTGGAGGAAACCGAGGTCGATCTGGCCGACTATGCCGCCGAGTGGAAGTGGGACGGCATCCGCGTACAGGTGGTTCGGGCGGGCGGGGAAACGCGCGTCTACTCCCGCTCTGGTGATGACATTTCCGCCACCTTCCCCGAGGTCGCCGAGGCGCTGCATATCGACGGCGTGCTGGACGGCGAACTGCTGGTGCGCGGTGCCCATCAGGGCGGCGAAGAGGGCGGCGCGGCCAGCTTTAACGCCTTGCAGCAGCGCCTCGGGCGCAAGACCGTCTCGAAGAAGATGCGCGAGGAATACCCAGCCTTCGTGCGCCTTTACGATGTGCTGATCCTCGAAGGGCAGGACTTGCGCCCCCTCCCATGGAGTCAGCGCCGCGGCGCGCTGGAGGCGCTGCTGCCGCGCCTGCCCGCCAGCCACTTCGACATCTCCACCGTGATCTCCGCCGCCGACTTCGCCGACCTCGCCGCCATGCGCGAACGCGCGCGCGACGATGCAATCGAGGGGGTAATGCTCAAGCGGCGCGACAGTCCCTATGTCGCGGGGCGCAAGACCGGGCTGTGGTACAAGTGGAAGCGCGATCCGCTGCTGATCGACTGCGTGCTGATGTATGCCCAGCGCGGTTCGGGCAAGCGCAGTTCGTTCTATTCGGACTACACGTTCGGCTGCTGGGATGGCGATCCCGATGTCGGCGCGGAACTGCTGCCGGTGGGCAAGGCCTACTTCGGTTTCACCGACGAGGAGCTGAAATGGCTCGACCGGCATGTGCGCAATCACACCGTCAACCGCTTCGGCCCGGTGCGCGAGACGGACAAGTCGCTGGTGTTCGAGGTGGCGTTCGATTCGGTCCACGCCAGCAAGCGCCACAAGTCCGGCGTCGCCATGCGCTTCCCGCGCATCAGCCGCATCCGCGCCGACAAGCCCGCGCACGAGGCCGACCGGATCGAGACCCTGCGCGCCCTGATCCGCGATTGACCGCGATCAATGCGCGCGTGCGGACGATGCGCTAGAGGGGCAACATGGAACAGCCCTCTGCCGAGCCAGACACACCGTACCACCGCCTCGGCGGCGCACCGGTATTCGAGGCGATCGCCAACCGCTTCTACGATCTCATGGACAGCGACCCGGCCTATGCCGAGTTGCGCGCGATGCATGCGGCGGACCTGACGCCGATGCGGGCCTCGCTGCCGAAATTCCTCGCCGGTTGGGCAGGTGGCCCGCGCGACTGGTTCGAGGCGAACCCCGGCCGCTGCATGATGAGCCTGCATGCCCCCTTCACCATCGAACCGCTGACGGCGAACCAGTGGGCCGATGCGATGGAGCGCGCCATCACCGACGTCGCACCAGAGCCGGCAGAGATCGCGGCGTCGATGCGCGAGGTGCTCGGGCGGATGGCGCGTGGGATGGGGCGGTAGCATTCCTCCCCGAGCAAGCTCGGGGAGGAATTGGCGTCAATCTACCCGGAACTGCTTCTCACGCGACGTTGCGCCGCGCAGCAGTTCCAGCCGCGAGGGCGCCACACCCAGCGCGCGGGCGAGCAGGTCGCGCACGGCGGCGTTGGCCTTGCCGTCCTCCGGCTTGGCGCGGACTTTGGCGGTGAGGCGGTTCCCGGCGATTTCCAACGCTTCGACTTTGGCGCCCGGCGTCACCCGCAGAGCCAGGGCTCCGTCTGCATCGACTAGCGCCCGCAGCGCCTCGGCATCCGGCAGCATCGCCCTGGGCCGCGCCATCAGCCCTTCAGCCCGAGCGCCTCGGCATGCAGGCGGCCGTTGACGACGTATCCCTTCACGCCCGCCTGATTGGCGATGATCGCCTCGTCGGTCAAATCGCGCAGGTACTTGGCGGGGCGACCCATCCAGAGCTGGCGGGAGCCGATGCGCTTGCCCGTCAGCTGCGAGCCTGCCGCCAGCATGCCGTCGCTCTCGACATGGGAGCCGTCCATCACGATGGCGCCGAGGCCGATGAAGGCGCGGTCCTCCAGCGTGCAGCCGTGCAGCATGACCATGTGGCCGATCAGCACGTCCTCGCCGATGATCGTGGCGTAGCCTTCGGGGCGGGCGGGCTTGGGGCTGTCGCAATGGACGACGGTGCCGTCCTGGATGTTGGTGCGCGCGCCAATGACCACGCGGTTGACGTCGGCGCGGATCACGCAGTTGTACCAGATGCTGACGTCTGCCCCGATCTCGACGTCGCCGATGATGCGGCAGCCAGGCGCGATGAAGGCGCTGGAATGGATGCGCGGCGCCTTGCCGTTGAAGGCGGCGATTGTGATGTCGTTACGGTCGGTCATGGATTCCCCGTCAGCCTGCTCCAGCGGACATACGGCAGGATGGAGGCGTGATCGTCCGTCCACGGCTGCGGCGCCCGTTCTTCGAGCTTGCTCCATGGGGCATCCGGGCGCTGCCTTGCAAGCCTGCCCAGCACGCCCGGGTCCGCCGAAAGCGCGATCCAGCGCGACGGGGTGTAGCGCACTTCGTCCTCGGGAAAGTCCAGCCGCGAGAGCGCCATGAGGCCGCTCGCCCGTGCATTGGCGCCGACCACCGGCGCGAGGTCGATGTAGCGGTTGGAGATGTGCAGGATCAGCAGGCCCCCCGGCGTCAGCGCACGGCGGTAGACCGCCAGCGCCTCGGTCGTCAGCAGGTGCATGGGGATGGCGTCGGAGGAGAAGGCGTCGATCACCAGCACGTCGAAGCTGCGCGGCGCGACGTGCGCCAGTTCCAGCCGCGCGTCGCCGATCACCACGCGGGCCTTGGGCGTGCAGTCCTTGAGGAAGGTGAACTGCCGCGTCGTGGAGAAGCGCAGCACCACCGGGTCGATCTCGAAGAAGGTCCAGTCCTGCCCCGGCTGCGAACGGCAGGCGAGCGAGCCGGTGCCGAGGCCCACCACGCCGACGCGGGCATGCGCCCCCTCGATGGCGGGCACTGCCGCCAGCGCCAGGGCGACGCCCGAGCCGGGGCCGTAGTAGGTCAGCGCATCATGGGCATGGGCAGGGTCCAGCGCCTGCATACCGTGCAGCGTGGTGCCATGCGCCAGTGTGCGGAACCGCCCTTCGGCATCGTCGCGCAGGGTATAGATGCCGAAGTAGCTGCGGGTGCGCTCGCCCTCCAAGGTCGCGCGCATGGTCCAGAAGCCGCCCTGCCCGACCATCGCGATCAGCAGCACCGCCGCAAAGCCCCAGCGCCAGGCCATGACCATGATGCCGAGGCCGACGAGGAACACCGTCAGCATCAGGCTGAACAGCGCCTCTTCCGGGTCGAGCATCGTCTCCAGCAATTCCCAGCCGAGGAAACCCGCGAAGGCCAGCACCACGCCCAGCGCGATGCGCGCCATGCCGGGCTCCATGTCGGCGTTGTCGCGCCAGTTCAGCAGTGGGCGCAGCGGCATCAGCAGCGCGGCGGCGAGAACCAGCAAGGGGTGCTCCCAGGCCCAGTCGAACACCAGCGGCGCGATCAGCGCAGTGAACACGCCGCCCAGCGCTCCGCCGGCCGACATGACGAGGTAGAAGCGGGTAAGCTGCGCCTCTCCCGGCCTCAGGTCGTAGAGCCGCGCGTGCAGCGTCGTCGCCACGCAGAGCAGCAGCAGGCAGGTGCCCGCCACGGCCCACAGGGTGCCCGATCCGTTCGACAGCATCGCGTAGCTGCCCATGAACAGCACCACGATCGGCGCGATGCGGCTGATTACGATCGCCAAGCCGCGCCGGTCGGAGAAGGCGATCACGAAGCTCAGCAGGTAGAGCCCGAGCGGGATCACCCAGAGCAGCGGCATCGCGAAAATGTCGGTGGTGAGATGCGTGGTGGTCGAGAGCATCAGCCCCGAAGGCACCGCCGACAGCGCCAGCCACAGGGCGATGGTGCGGCCGGGAATGCGCTCGACTGCATGGGTCGGCGTAACTGGCGCAGGAGCATCGTGGCGGCTGAACCCGGCGAGCGCGATCAGCACCACCAGCACGGCAAATCCGCCCGACCACGCGAGGCTCTGCAGCCGCACGCTCAGCAGCGGCTCGGCCAGCAGCGGATAGGCGATCAGCCCTGCGAAACTGCCGAGATTGGAGGCGGCGTAGAGCGCCCAAGGTGCACCCGCCTCGGGCGAGGCGGCGAACCAGCGCTGCATCAGCGGCGCCTGCGCGGAAACGACGAAGAAAACCGGCCCGATGCTCGCGCCCAGCAGCAACGGCACCCATGCGGCCTCGGGCAGCCCGGCCATGCGCGGCATGTCGATGAGGCCGACCGGAAGCGTCAGCGCGGCGACCAGCAGCAACGCGAGGTGAATCATCGCCTGCCGCTTCAGCGCGAACCGGCCGAGCCAGTGCGCATAGGCGTACCCCGCCAGCAGCAGCGCCTGATAGACCAGCATCGCGCTGTTCCACACGTTCGGCGCGCCGCCGAGCCGGGGCAGCGCCATGCGCGCCACCATCGGCTGAACGAGGAACAGCAGGAAACTGCCGACGAGGATCGTGGCGACGAACAGCCCGCGGCGCGGCGGGGTTGTCCGGGCGGTTTGCAGCATGTGCTCGGCGGTATCGGTCATTGCGGCAAGACAGGTACGTGGTGCCGGCAGGGAAGGATAGACCTTCACTCGTCATTGCGAGCGCAGCGAAGCAATCCAGGGTGGCTCAAGACGACCCTGGATTGCTTCGCTGCGCTCGCAATGACGAAATGGGTGGTGATGACCTGCGGTTAGCGCCCTGCCCGCCCAATACCGTCCCGCACAGTACCGCCCTGCCACGCCTCGGCGGTGATCGAATGGACGATCGTATCGCCGACCGGGGGCGCGAACCGGGTGTCGATGAAATCCAGCTCCTCGCGCCGGACCATGCCGAGGCGCAGCATCAGGCCCCAGCTGGCGGTGTTCTCGAGGTTGGTGATGGCGAAGATCTCCGCCGCCCCGAACCGGCCGAACCCGGCATCGAGCGAGGCGATGGCGGCTTCCTTCGCATAGCCCTGCCCCCAGGAATCCTCACGAAACCGCCAGCCGATCTCCATCTCGCCGAGAAACGTCGCCCCCGGCGCGTCGATCACCTTGAGGCCGCAGAAGCCGAGCACGTCGCCATCGGTCTTCCGCTCGACGATCCAGAAGGTGTGGCCGAGACGGTGCTGGAAGCCCAGCACCCGCTCCTCGAACAGCGCCACCTTGGCGTCGTCCATCACTCCGCCGAGATGGCGCATGACGGCGGGCGTATTGGTGCCCTCGGCGAAGCGCGTAATGTCGCCCTCACCCCAGTCGCGCAGGATCAGGCGCTGGGTTTCGATACGAAATTCAGCCACGCAGCAGCCGCGCCGCATGGGCCGCATGGTACGTCAGCACGCCCGAGGCGCCCGCTCGCTTGAAGGCGGTCAGCGTCTCCAGCACCATGGCGTCGCGATCCGCCGCGCCCGCCGCGACGGCGTGCTCGATCATCGCGTATTCGCCGGAGACCTGATAGGCGAAGACGGGCACCTCGAAAGTGTCCTTCACCCGGCGGATGATGTCGAGGTAAGGCAAGCCCGGCTTCACCATCACCGTGTCGGCGCCCTCGGCGAGGTCCATCTCGACTTCGCGCAGCGCTTCCTCGGTGTTGCCGGGGTCCATCTGGTAGGTCTTCTTGTCGCCCTTGAGCAGTCCGCGCGATCCGACCGCGTCGCGGAACGGGCCGTAGAACGCCGAGGCGTACTTGGCGGCATAGCTCATGATCTGGACGTTGATGTGGCCCGCGTCCTCCAGCGCGTCGCGGATGGCGGCGATGCGGCCGTCCATCATGTCCGAGGGGGCGATGATGTCGGCACCCGCGTTGGCCTGGTTGAGCGACTGGCCGACCAGTGCCTCGACCGTCTCGTCGTTGAGGACGTAGCCCGCATCGTCGATCAGCCCGTCCTGTCCGTGGCTGGTGTAGGGATCGAGCGCCACGTCGGTGAGCAGGCCGATCCTGTCGCCCAGTTCCGCCCGGATCGCGCGGATCGCGCGGCACATCAGGTTGTCGGGATTGAGCGCCTCGGCCCCGTCCTCGCTACGGCGATCGGGCTGGGTGTGCGGGAACAGCGCGAGCACCGGGATGCCAAGGTCCACCGCTTCCTTCGCCCGCTCGACGATGAGGTCCACCGACCAGCGCGACACGCCCGGCAGCGCGGCGATGGGCTGCTCCACGCCTTCGCCCTCGGTGATGAAGAGGGGCCAGATGAGGTCCGCCGGGGTCAGCACCGTCTCGCGGTGGAGCGCGCGGCTCCAGGCGGTGGCGCGGGTACGGCGGAGGCGGGTGTGGGGATATGTGCCGGTCATGGCGGGGTGATTGCCGGAAAACGGGGGCGGGGGCAATCGGGGGAGGGTTGCGATTTGCGCGGGGCTGGGTGCGTGGGATTACCTTATCCTCCCTGTCGCGAAGCGATGGGGAGGTGGCAGTCGCGCAGCGACTGACGGAGGGGGCCGGCTCCCCCCTCCACCACCGACTGCGTCGGCGGTCCCCCTCCCCATTGCTGCGCAACGGGGAGGATAAGGCATCAGCGCCCCAGCTTGTCGATCTCGCGTGTGGTCTCGACCGGATCGCTCGCAACCGGCTCTATCGAACCCAGCGCCGCGCCCGGCGTTACGCCCAGCAGCGCATTGAGCCGCGCCTTGAAGGCATCACGCTCGCGCCCGTCGATCTCGGGCCGCTGGATCACCGCGATGCCAGCCGGGTTGATGGTGCGGCCGCCGCGATACGCCTCGAAGTGCAGATGCGGCCCGGTCGAAAGCCCGGTGGAACCGACATAGCCGATCACCTGCCCGGCCCGCACGCGCGTGCCATTGCTGACGGCGATGCGACTCATGTGCCCATAACCGGTACCGAGACCGCCGCCGTGCTGCAGCCGCACGTAGTTGCCGTGCCCGCCATGCCGCCCGGCGAACGTCACCACGCCGTCCGCCACCGCATAGATCGGCGCTCCGTAAGGCGCGCCGAAGTCGATCCCCGCATGCAGCCGCACGTAGCCGAGGATCGGATGGCGCCGCCCGCCATAGGGCGACGTGATCCGCGTGCTCGCCACCGGCTGGCCGATCGGCACCGCGCGCGGCTGGCCGATGGAGCTGGCGGCGAACATCTGCCCGTCGTTGCCCCAGCGCATCAGCTGCAGTTGCGGCTTCCCGCCCCGCGCGACGCCTGCATAGAGCAGGTCGCCCACCTCACGCTCGCCCTTGGCCGAGCGTTTGTAGGACAGGATCATGTCGAATTCGTCGCCCGAGCGCAGGTCGCTGTCGAGGCTGAGATACTTGTCCACCGCGCGCAAGTACGACTGGATCGCCCCTACCGGCGCCCCGGCATTGCGCGCCGAGCGGTAGAGGCTGGAGCCTACGGTGCCGCGAATGCGCAGTGGGGTCTCGTCGACCCGGATAGGATGGCGCACCGCCATCAGACCACCGGCACCGCGCTCGATGGAAAGATCGAGGTCGAAGCGCGCCCGGAACGACAGCGAATCGAGCGCCCGCGCCGCGCCCTCGGCAGGGCGGCGGCCCAGCGTGATGTCGAACTGGGTGCCCGAACCGATTTCTCCGGCCGGCACGACCTGCCCGACCAGTTGCGTCACTTGCGCCACCTCGGCCGATCCCAGCCCGGCGCGCTGGAGCAGGCCGGGGAGGGTGTCGCCTTGTCCCAGCGTCGAGGTCAGTTGCACGGTCGGCCGCTCGGGCACGCCGGTCAGCGGGCTGACCAGCGGCGTCGCACCCATGTGGCGGCCGGTGTCGGCGCCGAGAGCAAGCGGGGCGATCGACTGGCTGCGGAATTCGCCCTGCTGGCTGGCGTCGAGCGGCATCGTCGCCGCAGCCTCGACCGCGCTGAAACCGGGGAGCAGGGCCAGCGCCGCGCCGCTGAGGCCCAGCATCGTGGCGAGCCCGCGTAGCCACTTGCGGCTGCCGATGTCGGCGGCAAGATCGGGGGCCAGCTCGATACGGTCGCACCAGCTCTCGACCCGGGCGCGCAGGGAAGGGCGGGGGGCAACTTCGTCGTCCCGGACCTGATCCGGGACCGCTGGCCGTGAACGGCCTTGCTCGGCGGGAAACACCAGAAGCACGGCATCGTCGCGCCGCGTGGCCGCAGGCGTCAGCCCGTCCGGGTTCTGAGTTTCAGCGCGATCCTTGCGATCGCGCTGCTGCGGCTTCAACACCTTCGCGCGGTTCCCTCGTTGCAACCCTTCGGCCCGCACGGCGGACCTCGCGCAATTTCCCTGCCCGAACAAGGTTACGAACATCCTAAGACTGTGGATTCAGGGGGGTCTGCGGGATACCCCGAGTCTTGCGAGCGGCGGGCTGCGGTGCCACATTCACCGGCATAATGGTTCAGCACCGGAACGGCTCGGCACAAAAGGACGCTCCCGGCGCGGTGAAGGCGGTGCTTGGCCCCACCAACACCGGCAAGACACACCTCGCGATAGAGCGGATGTGCGCCCACTCCAGCGGCATGATCGGCTTCCCGCTGCGCCTCCTGGCGCGCGAGGTCTACGACCGCGTGGTCAAGATCAAGGGCGAGGCCAGCGTCGCGCTCATCACCGGCGAGGAGCGGATCGAGCCGAAGAACGCGCGCTACCTCCTCTGCACGGCCGAGGCGATGCCGGTGAGCGAACGCTCGATGGCCTTCGTTGCCATCGACGAGGCGCAGCTGGCGGCGGACCGCGAGCGCGGCCATGTCTTCACCGACCGCCTGCTGCATGCACGGGGGCGCGAGGAGACGATGATCCTCGGCTCCTCCACCGTCGAGCCGCTGGTGAAGGCACTGGTGCCCGAGGCCGAGATCGTCACCCGGCCGCGCTTCTCCACGCTGACCCATGCGGGCGCGAAGAAGCTCAGCCGCGTGCCGCCGCGCAGCGCGATCGTCGCGTTCTCGGCCGAGCAGGTCTACGCCATCGCCGAAATGCTGCGCCGCTTCCGGGGCGGCGCGGCGGTGGTGATGGGCGCGCTCAGCCCGCAGACGCGCAATGCCCAGGTGGCGCTCTACCAGTCGGGGGAGGTGGATTATCTCGTCGCCACCGACGCGATCGGCATGGGCCTAAACCTCGATGTCGAGCATGTCGCCTTCGCAGGGCTGTCCAAGTACGACGGCCGCCGCCACCGCCGCCTGAACCCGTCCGAGATGGCGCAGATCGCCGGGCGGGCAGGGCGCCACCAGAAGGACGGCAGCTTCGGCACGCTGACGGGAACGGGCGGCCACGATTCCGAATTCGACCCCGAAGAAATCTACGCGATCGAGGAACACCGCTTCGCGCCGCTGACCAAGCTGTTCTGGCGCGAACCCGAGCCCCGCTTCGACAGCCTCGCCACCTTGATCGCCGACCTCGAAACCCCGCCGCTGCGCCCCGAGCTCGCGCCTGCGCCCGAGGCGATCGACCTCGCCGTGCTCAAGCGCCTCGCGGACGAGGGGCCGGTGGCGGACACCGTGCGCGGCATCGGGCAGGTGCGCCGCTTCTGGGACGTGTGCCGCCTGCCGGACTTCCGCCAGCAGGGGGTGGAGACGCATTCGCGCTTCGTCGCGCGGCTGTGGCAGGACCTCCGCAGCGGCGAACTCGGCGCCGATTTCGTGGCGGCGCAGATCGCCCAGCTCGACCGCACCGGCGGCGACATCGACACCCTGCAGGGCCGCATCGCCGCGATCCGTTCGTGGGCCTACATCGCCCAGCGTCCCGATTGGGTACTCGCGCGCGATGAAATGGCCGCCCGCGCCCGTGCGGTTGAGGCTCGACTTTCGGACGCACTTCACGGAAAGCTGACGGAACGATTCATCAACCGCAGGACGGCCGTTCTGATGAAGAAGCTGGGACCGGATACCGGACTGCTCTCGGTCCGGCTGGAAGACGAGGAAGTGCTGGTCGAGGGCGAGCACATCGGCTCTCTGCGCGGCTTCACCTTTCAGGTCGATCCCGGCGCGCGCCTGTCGGACCGCAAGCTGCTGCTGGCGGCGGCGGAAAAGCACCTCTCCACGCTGCTCGGCACCCGCGCGGATGCGCTGGTCACGGGCATGCACGAGGGAACCGCCGCGATCACCCTGGCCGACGGCGCGCTGGTATGGGACGGGCAGAAGCTGGCGAGCCTCGCGCCCGGCCGCTCGTTGCTGGCACCGGTGATGGTGCCCGATCGCGCGCTCGATGCCGTGCCGGACGTGTCGCGCAAGGCGCTCGTCGCCGCGCTGGAAGTTTGGCTGGAGGCCGCGCTGAAGCCGCTCGCCCCGCTCGCCAAGCTGGACGAGGCAAGCCGCGCGACCGACGCCGGTTCCGACTTGCGCGCGCTGCTCATCACCCTGGTCGAGCGCGGCGGCATGACCGCGCGCGAGGATTCGGGGCTCGACCGACTCGACAAGCCGCGCCGCACGATGCTGGCGCGGCTCGGGGTGCGGGTAGGGGCGCTCGACCTCTTCGTGCCCGCCATGCTGCGCAGCCCGGTGATCGCGCTGTGGCGGCAGCTGGCGAAAGTTTCGGGCAATAAGGAGGGCGGCGCGCCCGCTCCCGATATGCCGCCGGTGCTGCCTGCCGGAAACCACCGCCCGCCGCCGGGCTACCGCGCACTGGGCAAGCAATTGCTGCGCCTCGACATGGCCGAAAAGCTGCTGCGCGAGGCGCATGAGCTGCGCGCGGCGGAAAAGCGGGGCAGCTTCGCGCTCGATCCGGCGCGGGCGGTCTCGATGGGACTGACGACCTCCAGCTACGCGCGGCTGCTCCGGCTCGGCGGGTTCCAGCCCCTGATGCCGCGCGCGCTGGCGGAAGGGGCGCACGGCCCGCCCGCCCCGGTGCGCTGGCGCTGGCGTCCGCCCCGCCGCCAGGCCGAGCCCGAGCGCGCCGCCCCGGTGCGGCAGGGCGGCGCCTTCGCAGCGCTGGCGGACATGGTGCGTTAGGGAGGCGCGATGAGGGTCGACAAGCTGCTGTGGTTCCTGCGCCTCGCCAAGACCCGGCCGATCGCGCAGGCCCTTGCCGAGGAAGGCCACATGCGGCTCAACGGCCGCCGCATCGACCGCGCCCACCAGAAGATCGCGGTGGGCGACGTGCTTACGGTTCCGGTAGGCGGGCAAGTAGCTGGCGGAGTGCGGGTGATAGAAGTCCTATCCTTGCCTGACAGGCGCGGACCTTATAGCGAAGCGCAAGCGTGCTACAGGGTGCTTGACGGCAGGGCCGTCCATCCCATAGCAGCGCCGGAATCGAATGACGCCTGAAGGAAGGAAAACGCACTCATGACGTATGTCGTCACCGACGCCTGCATCAGGTGCAAGTACACGGACTGTGTGGAAGTCTGCCCCGTGGACTGCTTCTACGAAGGCGAGAACATGCTGGTCATCAACCCCAGCGAGTGCATCGACTGCGGCGTGTGCGAGCCTGAATGCCCTGCTGAGGCGATCCTGCCCGACACCGAAAGCGGCCTCGAGCAGTGGATGGAAATCAACGCCAAGTATTCGGCCGAATGGCCCAACCTCACCACCCGCAAGGACGCGCCGGAAGACGCCGACGCGATGAAGGGCGAGGAAGGCAAGTTCGAGAAATACTTCTCGCCGGAGCCCGGCGAAGGCGACTGACCCAAGGGGGCAGGGCATCCGCCCTGTCGCAAAGACCTTTGGAATCCTGCGGATTGCGCGTCGCGCAACCGAACCATGAGGCGCGAAACGGAAACGTTTACGCGCCTCTGGATTTTTTGGCATATTGCTGCTATATAATCGTTCAACTGCCCGAGCCTTCTGCTCGTTCGGCAGGCATTTTCATTGCGAGGCAGGGTTCGAAAGCAGACGGTTGGGAGAGTGATCTGACCGGGCGTGGAGACGAATCGTCTCCCTGTCGCACCCCCGGTTATCTCCCGATTCGAACAAACTGGAACCCTGCAGGTGAAAGGACGATACATGGCAACCAGGATCGATGCATTCGATGTTGGAGATTACGTCGTTTACCCGAAGCACGGTGTTGGTCGGGTTATTGAGCTGCAGAAGCAGGAAATCGCCGGGATGCAGCTCGAGCTTTATGTACTGCGTTTCGAAAAAGAACGCATGACCCTTCGCGTTCCCGTGAACAAGGTCGAATCGATCGGCATGCGCAAGCTGTCGTCCGACAAGACGCTGCGCGAGGCGCTCGATACCCTGAAGGGCAAGCCCAAGGTGAAGCGCACCATGTGGTCGCGCCGTGCCCAGGAATACGAAGCGAAGATCAACTCGGGCGACCTCGTGTCGATCGCCGAAGTGACCCGCGACCTGTTCCGCGCCGACGACCAGCCCGAACAGAGCTATTCGGAGCGCCAGATCTTCGAAGCGGCGTCCTCGCGCCTCGCCCGCGAACTCGCGGCGATGGAAAAGACCGACGAGCCGGCCGCGCTCAAGAAGATCCTCGCGATCCTCAATGAGCACGCACCGAAGTATTACGACTCCGCCGAGACCGCCTGATCCTCAGGCGTTCCACGTGGAACCATGGGGCCGCTTCCGCAAGGGAGCGGCCCCTTGTCGTTTGTAGTCCGGCGTTTTCGCGGCGATTGTTCATTGCGCTGTCATCCGGCGCGTGTGAAGCTGCAGGGATGAAGCGCGTTATCCTGCCCGTTGCCATTGTGATGGCCCTGCCGATGCTCTCGGGCTGCGTGAGGACGGCCGCCAGCATCGTCACCGCGCCGGTGCGCGTGGCAGGCAAGGCAGTGGACTGGACCACCACCAGCCAATCCGAATCCGACGAAAAGCGCGGCCGTGCCCTGCGCAAGCGTGACGAGGAACTCGGCAAGCTCAACCGCAGCTACGAAAAGAACACCCGCGATTGCCAGCGCGGCTCCGAAGCTGCCTGCGACCGTGCGCGCGACGATTACGGCGCGATGCAGGACTTGCGCGAAAAGGCGATCTGATCGCGCGGGGAGGGCGGAGGCTGCTCCCATCCTTCGACAGGCTCAGGATGAGCGGGTCGGAGGTTCATGACACCCTTCGCCTCGAGGCTTAAGCGACCCCCGCTCACCCTGAGCTTGTCGAAGGGTCACCGCTGAGCTTGAGGAAAGCTCCAGCTATCAATGCACCGGCGGATCGACCGGCGGCACCTTGCCGACCGGCGACACCGGCTCGCCAGGGTCGCGCGGGGGCAGGGCGTTTTCCGGCACTTCGTCGATCTGCATCGCCGGGGTCGGCACCTTTTCCAGGTTGCGCGCGGTCACCCGGATCTGGTCTCCGTCGATCACGATCTCGTTGAAGCTCGGCGGAGTAGAGCGGATACGCTTCGACAACGTGCCCGCACCGATCATGCGCAGCGGCCCTGCGGGCGTCTGCTCGGTAAGGTCGAAGGGGTCGTGGATATGGCCAGAGAGCACCGCCATGACCTTGCGCCCGGCCAGCACTTCCATCGTGCGGGTGCCGTTGATGGTCAGCAGCTTGCCATCGGCGCGGCGCTCGGGCAGCGGGTGGTGGCAGGTGACGAGGACGCGCGTGCCTTCGGGCAGGGCGTCGATCTGCGCCAGCGTCTGCTTCAGGGCATGATCGGTCACCCAGCCGTTCGACCAGGGAAAGCGCTGGTACTGCGCGCGCGTGGTCGTGCGCAGCGGCACGATGGCGAGGTTGGGCAGGTCCAGCTGAGTCTCGACCATCCGCTCGATCGCCTTGAACCGGCGGTAGGGGTCGAAGAAACGCTGGTAGAGGTTGAAGTAGGGGATGTCGTGGTTGCCCACCTCGACCGTCACCGGCACGTCGAGCCCCTGAATCCACTCGCAGGCGGCCTGGAATTCGGGGTGGCGGGCACGCATGGTGAGGTCGCCGGTGATCGCGACGGCATGCGGCATCTCGCGCTCGATGCAGGCCTTGGCCCAGTCGATCGCGTGCTGATCGACCAATCCGAAATGGATGTCGCTCAGGTGGAACAACCGCAACGGACCGTTGTACATCGAGGCCGTCTTGCCGTGCATTATCCGTCGAACTCCTTTGTCGTCACCAGGTCGACCTCGCAGGTGCCCAGTTCGAAAATTTCCTCGGCAGCGCCGTCGAACGGCTCGCCGTCTATCAGCAGGCCCATCGGCTCGCCCGTGGGGCAGACCAGCCGCAGCCTGGGGTGACGGCCCAGTTCGTCGTGCGGGCCGTCGCGAAAGTTGCGGTTGAGCAGGGCGATGCCTTGCCCGGCGTAGTCCCCCAGCGACTCGGCATAATAGCCGTTCGCCCGCAAGCCGTCGTCCTTGGGAACAACCGTGATCGCGGCATAGCCTTCCTCGCGCGCCCCGTCGACCTCCCTGCCACCGACGTCGGCGCACATGACTTTCGGGCCGTTCGCGGACTGCGCGATCGCCTCGCGCGTCGAAGCGACGAAATCGATCACGTTCATCGCGCGCATCGCCTCGCGCACTTCGTTCCACACCGTCCCCGGACCGGCCAGCGCGCCGGTGAGGCCGATGCCGTGGCGCGAGACAATCACCGGCGGGCGCACGGTGCTCAGGGGGGCGCCGGAAAGCCGCGCGACGATCTCGGGCGCAGGTACGTCGCCGTGCATGCGCTTGGCCAGCAGGTTCATCGTCCCGCCCGGCAGCACCAGCACCGCGCCGCCCCAGCCGTAAGCCTTCATGACGACCGAATGCGTCGTCCCGTCACCGCCGAAGACCGCAAGCATGGTCACGCCCGCAGCATCGAGATCGCCGGGGTCCGGCGCTGGATCGTCAGGGAAGCGCAGGACCCGGTCAGGTGCGAGACCGGCCGCCGCGAAGGCGGCGAGCAGGTCCTCCACCGCCGCATCGTTATTGCTGCCGCTGGCCGCATTGCAGACGAGCCAGACCTTCGAAGGGGTGCCGTGTGGAGTCATGCCCGCACAAGCGCCCGAGCGGGGGCAGGGTTCCCCGCCGCAGCTCCCTTCAAACGCGCCCGCTGAAGATCAGCCACGCGGATATGCCATTGAGCGCCGTATAAAGCGCATAGAGCAGCGCCCAGCCGGTCGATCCCGCCGCCGCGACGATCATCACCCCCACCAGCATCACGAACTCGACGATGAGGCTGAGCCGCCCGCCAAGCGCCTGAAAGAACCACGGCACATGCATCAACATGGGGTGGTTGCTTTCAAGCAGCGCCTTGTGCGCGGCGAAATTGACGATTCCGAGACAGAATACGAGGATCAGGGGGGTCATGTGCCGCCAGTCTATCGACTGCGCGGCAGCAGCGCCACCGACTTGCGCACGATTCGAACGTGCATGGCACACGGTGCGTCATCATCTTGCATGTCGTTCGTCGATTACAAATGTCGTTGGTCCGTCAGTCTACGCCTTCGTCGGATCGCTTCTGCTTGCAATCGACCTTCGCGTGATCGGCCGGGGAGAGTGAGGCACATCACACTCATCGAGCCGGACGGAACACAGTTCTTCCCCACGGCTCACACCGTGAGGAGGAAAATACCATGTTCAAGACCACCCAGACCGCCATGCTTGCTGCCGCTGCCCTCTGCACCGTTGGCCTGTTCTCGGCCCCGGCCGCCTTCGCCAAGAGCATCGAGGTTCACTACAAGGACCTCGACCTCGGCACCACCGAAGGCCAGAACATGCTGAAGAAGCGCATCGACAAGGCCGCCCGCAACGTCTGCCGCGTCAGCCGCCCGACCACCGGCACCCACATCGACAGCAATGTCGATATCCAGTGCTACCGCCAGGCCCGGCTGAACGTGCGCGAGCAGGTCGCCTCCGCAATCGACAAGGCCGACGACACCCGCCTCGGCGGCTGAGGTTTGAGCGTCATCCGATCCGGTTGAATCGGATGACGCTCCATTTCCTTTTGCTTGCCGCATTCTGCGAGCCGTCGGCTGTTCCAGCCGACTTCAGAATGCTCCAAACCCCATCAATCCAGGTCCCAAAAGAAGAAAAGGCCCGGAAAAACTCCTGATGGCGGGCTTAGCGGCCCGCCATTTTCTTTACGCCGGGAAGATAGGTCCGGCCGATCCGCAGGGCCTCGCCGTCCGCGGTTTCCGCCGACCACACGCCGAGCCCCTCGTGCCTCAGGCCCGACACGTGGCTGCGTTGCAGGATGCAGCTGCGGTGGATGCGGATGAACCGCTCGGGATCGAGGCGTTCCTCCAGGCTGGTGATGGTCTGCAGCAGCAGGTAGCTCTGAGTCCCCACGTGCAGGCGCACATAGTCGCGTTCGGCATCGATGCGCTGGACCTCCGCGGCGGGCACGCGCACCAGTTCGGAGCGGTGCGGCACCCAGAACTCGTCCAGCCACTCGCTTGCCACCGGCGCCTGCGCCCGTTCCCCCCGCCGCGACACCACCCGCGTGACCGCGCGCTGAAGGCGATCGGGCGCCACGGGCTTGAGCACGTAATCCACGGCATCGAGATCGAACGCCTCGACCGCGAACTCGTCATGCGCGGTCACGAAGATCACCGCCGGAGCAGTGGCCCGGCCGCCGAGCGTACGCGCCACGGTCAGCCCGTCCGTCTCCGGCATTGTCAGGTCGAGCAGCACCAGATCGGGCGTCAGCGCATCGATCAGGCGCAGCGCGGCCTGGCCGTCGCTGGCGGTGCCGATCACCGAGATTCCCTCGATCCGGGAGCAGATCACCTGCATGCGCTCGACCGCCAGCGGCTCGTCGTCGACGATCAGGGTGCGCAGGGGAGCGGCGGGCGCCGCGCCTTCGGGCTCAGACATTCCCCGCCTCCAGCGGCATGCGCAGGATCGTCGCGAAACCGCCGTTCGGGCGCTTGCCGTAAGTGATCGTCGCCGCCTCGCCATAGCGGGCGCGCAGACGGTCGCGCACGTTGTTGAGGCCGATGCCGCAGCCCTCGGTCTTGATCTTGAGTTCGCCGCCTGTTTCACCCGGTCCATCATCGTGGACGGCGACGACGAGCTGGCCGCCCTCGCGCCGGGCCTCGATGGCGATTGTCACCGGCCGCTGGGTGGCGGCAACGGCATACTTCACGGAGTTCTCGACGAGCGGTTGCAATATCATGCCCGGAACTTTCGCATCGAGAACGGCCTCGTCAATATCGATATGCGTTAGCAATCGATTGGGGAAGCGAACCGCCTCGATCGCGAAGTAAAGGCGCTGCAGTTCTATCTCGTCAACCAGCGAAAGATCGTTGGTGGGATCACCCGACAAAGTGCGGCGGTAGAACGTCGACAGCGTCTGGATCATCTCTTCGGCATCGTCCTGCCGCCCGACCATGACCAGCGCCGACAGCGAGTTGAGCGTGTTGAACAGGAAGTGCGGATTGACCTGATAGCGCAGCGAACGCAGCTCGGCCTGCTCGGCAGCGCGGCGGTATTCCCCCTCGCGCCGTTCGGCCGCGCGGGCCTCCTCGGCCTTGGCGAGCGCGAAGTAGAGCGCCACCCATGCCAGCACGAGGAAATAGCGGCCGAACGCGGTGTCGGCGATATTCGCCCAGCGGCCGAGGTTATGCCCCAGCACCGAGCCTGTCTTGATCGTTATCGCCGAGGAACCCGACTGTTCCTCGCTTGCCTCCTCGATCGGCGTGTCGGACGCCTCGTCCGGCACTTCGCTGGAATCGGGCGCAGGCGGGGCAGGGGGCGCCGGAGGGACCGGGATCTTGGGCAGGTCGACGAGGATGTTGCCCGCCTCGTCCTGCGATATGCGCACGTTGCCCGCCGCGACCTTGGCGGCGTCTTCCTCGCTGCCGTAGGCCGCCGGGCGCTCGATGTCCGCGAAGATCACGTCGTTGACGATGCTGAGCACCAGCGACAGCGGCAGCGCGGCGATCAGCACGATGGCGAAGCGCGCGCCTCCGGACTTGCGGTCCAGCAGCTGCAGCAAGGGCCAGACGGCGGCCATCACCAGCATCGAGACGATGCAGATCGTCAGGCGCCGCGACAGGAACGACCAGTCGAGGTCGAACCCCATGACCAGACCGCGCAGGGAGGCCACGATGAAGTAGCAGGCCCACAGGGCCGCCAGCGACAGGAGGACGAGGCGCGCCGGAACGCGGGGAGGGGATGCTGCATCGGACATTACTGCCCGGTCTAGCGCGAAAACGGCTCGTCGCACTACACCATCCATCGGACGGAGATTGTCGTTGGTCGAAGGGGGAGTGGTTTTGGCCGAGGGGCTTCGACAAGCTCAGCCTGAGCGGGATTTGGAAGTCTGGCGCGACTTCCGCTCACCCTGAGCCTGTCGAAGGGTCAGGCTGAGTGCTGAGCTTGCCGAAGCATCGAAGCCCCCTCCTCATCAGGAGAAGGGGGCAATCGGTTACACCAGCAGGTGTTCCTCGGCGATCTTGGTCTTCCACACCGGCGGGGCAAGCGTGTGGACGTTCTTGCCCTCGCTGTCGACGGCCACGGTCACCGGCATGTCCTGCACGGTGAACTCATAGATCGCCTCCATGCCGAGATCCTCGAAGCCGACGACCTTGGCTTCCTTGATCGCGCGCGCGACAAGGTAGGCGGCGCCGCCGACCGCCATCAGGTAGGCCGACTTGTGCCTGGCGATGGACTCGGTCGCCGCCGGGCCGCGCTCGGACTTGCCGATGCTGGCAAGCAGGCCGAGGTCGAGCATGGTGTCGGAGAACTTGTCCATGCGGGTCGCGGTGGTCGGGCCGGCGGGGCCGACGACTTCCTCGCGCACCGGATCGACGGGTCCGACGTAATAGATCACGCGGCCCTTGAAATCGACCGGCAGTTCCTCGCCCTTGGCCAGCATGTCGGCGATGCGCTTGTGCGCGGCGTCACGGCCGGTCAGCATCTTGCCGTTGAGCAGCAGGCGGTCGCCCTGCTTCCAGCTCTGGACTTCCTCAGCGGTCAGCGTGTCGAGGTTGACCTTGATCGCTTCCTTGCTGGGCTTCCACTCGACCTTGGGCCACTCGTCGAGGTTCGGCGTTTCGAGGAAGCTCGGGCCGGAACCGTCGAGCGTGAAGTGCGCGTGCCGGGTGGCGGCGCAGTTCGGGATCATCGCGACGGGCTTGCCCGCAGCGTGGCACGGCCAGTCGAGAATCTTGACGTCCAGGATCGTCGCCAGACCGCCGAGGCCCTGCGCGCCGATGCCCAGCGCGTTGACCTTGTCGAAGATCTCGATGCGCAGCGCCTCGATGTCGTTCTGCGGGCCGCGCTGCTTCAGCTGCGCCATGTCGATCGGCTCCATCAGGCTCTGCTTGGCGAGCTTGACGCAATGCTCGGCGGTGCCGCCGATGCCGATGCCCAGCATGCCCGGCGGGCACCAGCCGGCGCCCATCTGCGGCAGCATCTCGATCACCCAGTCGACGATGGAATCGCTGGGATTCATCATCTTGAACTTGGACTTGTTCTCAGAACCGCCGCCCTTGGCAGCGACGTCGACCGAGATCTTCGAGCCCGGCACCATCTCCACCGACAGCACGCACGGCGTGTTGTCCTTGGTGTTGCGGCGGGTGAAGGCGGGATCGGCCAGCACCGAGGCGCGCAGCTTGTTCTCGGGGTGGTTGTAGGCGCGGCGCACGCCGTCATCGACCACTTCCTGCAAGCTGCGGTCGGACTCGAGGCGGCAGTTCTGGCCCCACTCGATGAAGACGTTGACGATGCCGGTGTCCTGGCAGATCGGGCGGTGACCCTCGGCGCACATGCGGCTGTTGGTCAGGATCTGGGCGATGGCGTCCTTCGCCGCCGGTCCCTGCTCCGCCTCGTAGGCGTCGCCCAGCGCGCGGATGTAATCCATCGGGTGATAGTAGCTGATGTACTGCAATGCGTCGGCGACGGACTCGATGAGGTCCTCTTCGCGGATGGTCACCATTTCTGTCATGGAATTCTCCGGTCTTCTTGGCCCGATCTGGCGGATAACGTCGGATTTTTGCCGCTCCATAAGCCGCATGGGCGTGATCGTCAAAGTGCTTGATCGGATCGACGGGCGTTGTTTCATGGGGCTTGGCCTGAGAGGCGGGTTCGCATAGAAGCGGCCCCATAGTGTCGTCTTCGCGATTGCAGCGATCTGCCGCAAGCCCCGCGAGCGAGTGAGGGAATACACGAATGACCTTGACCGAGGACCGGTCGGCAACCGCCACCGACTTTTCCGCAGCCCGCCGTGCCATGATCGTCAGCCAGCTGCGCACCAGCGGCGTGAACGAGCCCTGGGTGCTGGAAGCGATGGCCGGTGTTCCACGTGAAAACTTCGTGCCCGCCGAACTGCGCGACGCCGCCTACATCGACCGCGCCGTGCCGCTGGGCGAGGGCAGGTTCCTCGGCGCCCCGCTGGTGCAGGGCAAGATGCTGCAGGAAGCCGCTCCGGCGAAGACCGACAAGGCGCTGATCGTGGGTGACGGCGAAGGCTACCTCGCCACGCTGCTGCGTCCGCTGGTCGGCTCGCTTGACGCCGTGGCGCCTGCCGCTGCCGCCGAGGCCGCTGCCGGTGAATACAACCTCATCGTCATCGACGGCGCCATCGAAGTGCTCCCCGATGCCCTCTCCGCGCGTCTCGCCGAGGGCGGCCGCGTGGTCACCGGAGTCACCGAGCGCGGCGTGACCCGTCTTGCCGCCGGCACCAAGGCAGGCGGCGTGACCTCGCTGCTGCCGCTGGCGGAGCTGGGGATTCCGGTGCTTTCCGAATTCGCCGCTCCCAAACGCTGGAGCTTCTGAGCATGGCCCGGATCGCGTGGCGTTCCGGGCTGCTCGCGGGGGGATGTCTGATACTGACGGCCGGCGCGCCTGCGCGGGCCGACACCCTGCGCGACGCGCTCGTTTCGGCCTATCAGACCAATCCCACGCTGGAATCGGCGCGCGCCCAGCAGCGCGCCACGGATGAAGGCGTACCGATCGCCAGGGCTGCGGGGCTACCCAGCCTCAGCACGACCGAAACTTACACCAAGAACCTGAAGCAGAGCGAAAACTCGCTGACGGCGCCGTCGAAGATCTTCACGGCGGATGCCCAGCTGGGCGTGCCGATCTATTCGGGCGGCGCGGTCAGGAACCGGGTCAAGGCTGCCAAGCTGCGCGTCGGCGCCGGTCAGGCCGATCTGCGCGGCACCGAGGCTTCGGTCTTCTCGCAGGTCGTCGCGGCCTACATGGACGTGATCCGCACGGAAGCGATCGCCGGGCTCAACCGCAAGAACGTGGCGGTGCTCAAGACCAACCTCGATGCGACCAACGACCGGTTCCAGATCGGCAACCTCACGCGCACCGATGTCGCGCAATCGCAGTCGCGCCTTGCTACGGCGCAGAGCGACCTGCTGACGGCGGAAGCCAATCTTGCCGCCGCGCGCGAAACCTACATCCGGTTCGTCGGCCATGCGCCCGAAGCGCTCGACGCCCCGCCGCCCCTGCCGAACCTGCCCGCCAACGCCAGCGAAGCGGCGACGATCGCGCTCGATTCGAACCCGGACATCCTCGCCGCGCGCGAACGCAGCAAGGCCGCGGACAAGGACATCGACGTCGCGGGCGCCAGCCGCCTGCCGACGCTGCGGCTCTTCGGGCAGGGCACTTACAACAACTACTTCAACACGCTGGCGCGCGGCGCAGTGAACGCGAACGTCTCGCAAAGCGATTCCGCAGCGCAGGCGGGTGCCCAGCTGTCGATCCCGATCTTCCAGGGCGGCCTTCCCGCCGCGCAGCGCCGACAGGCGCAGGCGACGGCTTCGGCCACGCTGGAGCAGGAGATCGCCACCGAGCGTGACGTGATCGCACAGGTCCGCTCGGCCTATACCTCGTATGTCGCCTCGAACGACCTGATCCGCTCCTCGCAGGTCGCGGTCGATGCGGCGACGCTGAGTCTCGAAGGCGTGCGGGCGGAGAATTCGGTGGGTCGGCGCACGATCCTCGACATCCTCAATGCCGAGCAGGAATTGCTGAACGCGCAGGTCACGCTGGTGACGGCGCGGCGCAATGCCTACGTCGCGGGCTTCACCCTGCTGGCGGCGATGGGCAAGGCCGAGGCGCGCGATCTCGGTCTCGATGGCGGGGCGCTCTACGATCCGAACCTCAACTATGAGCGCGTGCGCGGCAAGTTCTTCGACTGGGACGACGACGATGCGCCGGTGGCCCGGTCCACGCGCACCGTTGACACGCCGGTTCAGGACGGCAAGATTCCCGCTTCGCAGGAGCCCTGATCCCGTTTAGGGATAAGGACTTGGATGCGCCGGCACGAGGCCGGGAAACAGGGACTAGAGGCAGATGCGTCAGAACGGTGAACCTTCGGTCGAGGAGATCCTCCAGTCGATCAAGCAGGTCATCGCGCGCGATTCCCGCCTCGAAACCCGCACCAGCCGTACCGAACGCCTGATGCGCGAGCCGGAGCCGATCTACGCCGACGAAGATGAGGACGACATCCTCGAACTTCAGGAGGCCGCGCAGATTTCCGTAGCCGCCGAGACCGACGACGGTCCGCTGTTGCACGATCAGGCGCGCGATTCGATGCGCGAATCGTTGGCCGCTCTCGCCATGCTGTCCGAACCCGGCGCGCAGCCGCAGATCGTCCGCTCGGGCGAAACCTCGCTGGAGGCGCTGGCGAAGGAACTGCTCCGCCCGGCGCTGACCGAATGGCTGGACCGCAACCTGCCGGCGATGGTCGAACGCCTCGTCGCCGCAGAAATCGCGCGGATCGTCGGCAAGAAGGGCTGACAACCGGGGCTGGACCTGAAGGCCCGCGCTTCCTACGTTCACCGGGTATGCCGAAACCCGACCCCGCGCTGCTCGATCCCGCACGCTATCCGTTTTCCTGCCGCATCGAGCCACGCTTCGGCGATCTCGACGTCAACATGCACATCAACAATGTGGCGATGGCCGGATTCCTCGAGGATGGTCGCGTGCGGTTCCACCGTGCCAGCCGCTATCGCGAGGGACTAGTCGGCCTGTCCTCGATGATCGTCAGCATAGGCATCGAATATCTCGGCGAGGCGCACTATCCCGATGCGCTGACCGTTCACAGCGCGGTCGAGCATGTCGGGCGCACCAGCCACGGCCTCATCCAGCTGGTGACGCAGGACAACCGGATCGTCGCCTTCTCGCGCTCCACCATGGTAACGGTCGGCAAGGACGGCCCCGCCCCGATGCCTGCCACTTTCGCCGACCAGATCGAGCAATGGAAACTGCGCCCATGAGCCACCATGCCATCGCCAAGGCCGAGGAAGCCTTCGCCAAGACCGGCAGCGACCTGATCCGCCGCCACATCTTCATCTGCGCCGAACCGCAGAAGGGCGAATGCTGCTCGCCCGAGAAGGGGCAGGCGGCGTGGAAGTTCCTCAAGAAGCGCCTCAAGCAGCTGGGGCTGGACGGGCCAATAACCGAAAAGGGCGGCGGGATCGCCCGTACCAAGGCGGACTGCCTTCGCATCTGCCACGCCGGGCCGGTCGCGGTCGTGTGGCCGGACGGCGTGTGGTATCACTCCTGCAACGAGGACGTGCTGGAGCAGATCATCCAGCAGCATCTCATCGGCGGCGAGCCGGTGGAGGAATTTCGCCTGCACGCACCGGGCGGTTGAGCGCGGTTACTTGTAAGGGTCGTCGTCCTCGAGCGGATCGACGACCGCATCGTCATGCCCGGTCCCGCTCGAAAGAAACGCAAGGCCCATCAGCGCCGAGGCCAGCAGCATGGTGAAACCGATGCCCAGCGCCGTCGCGATGTAGAAGTGGATCGAGACCATCCCATTGGAGCGGTACAGCAGGATGATCGATCCGATCACCAGCCCGACCGTGATCGTCATCATCCAGCGCATGATGCGCAGATAGCGCGCCCAGGCATGGGCGGCCTTGCCGGGATCGTCGAGGGGCGAGGACGGTATCATCGCGCCCTATCTGGGCCTGACGGCGCCTCATCGCAAGCATGACGTGACGAGGCCGACGCGGCTGTGATACGCTCCGCCCCGGGGGCAAGCTGCGGGAACAGAGGCTCCTTTCAGGAACAGGGAGAGCTGACGATGACCATCGGTCGAATTATCGAAGGCCGCGATGCCGTAGTCACCTGCGACGTTGCCATGACCGTGCGCGAGGCCGCCGGAATCCTCGCCGAACGACGCATCGGCGCGGTGCCGGTGATGGAAAACGGCGAAATCGCCGGAATTTTCTCCGAGCGCGACGTGATCTACAAACTGCGCGAACTGGGCGCCGACATGCTCGACATGCCGCTCGGCCACATCATGACCGCGCTGCCCGTGACCATCGAGCCCGAAACCTCGGTCATGGCGGCGCTGTCGCTGATGACCCGCCGCCGGATCCGTCACCTGCCCGTGGTGAAGGACGGGCACATGGTCGGGTTCGTATCGATCGGCGATCTGGTGAAATACCGGATCGACAAGATCGAGAACGAAGCGGCGGCCATGCGGGACTACATCCAGACGGCGTAATACCTCAGCCCTCTCCCCTGAAGGGGAGAGAGGCTTTTTGCCGACGCCTTGCCGCGCCCCCTCGCCGAGCCTACATCGGGCGCATGGAACAGCAAACCGTCACTCTCAGCCCCTCGGCCGCCGCGCGCGTCGCCGCGATCGCGAGCAAGCAGGGCAAGCCCGCAATTCTGCGGCTTGCCGTCGAAGGCGGGGGCTGCTCGGGCTTCCAGTACAAGTTCGGCCTCGCCGACGCCCCTGAGGCGGACGACAGCGTGGCTGAGACCGACGGGGTGAAGCTCCTCGTCGACTCGGTCAGCCTGGACCTGGTGCAAGGCTGCGTCGTGGACTTCGTGGAATCGCTGGGCGGCGCGGCGTTCCGGGTGGAAAACCCGAATGCCGCCGCAGGCTGCGGCTGCGGGTCCAGCTTCTCGGTATGAGGATCTCCACCTTCAACATCAACGGCGTCAAGGCACGCCTGCCCCGTCTGCTCGAATGGCTCGAGGAAACCCGTCCCGCCGTCGCCTGCCTGCAGGAGATCAAGACGCAGGACGAAGGCTTCCCGATCGCCGAGTTCGAGAAGCTGGGCTACAAGGGCATCTGGCACGGCCAGAAGGGCTTCAACGGCGTCGCCATCCTCGCCGACGGGGAAATGCCCGTCGAAGTCCAGCGCGGCCTCGATGGCGAGCCCGAGGACGAACACTCGCGCTATCTGGAGGCGCAGGTCTTCGGCGTGCGGGTGGTGTGCATCTACCTGCCCAACGGCAATCCCGTCCCCGGCCCCAAGTTCGACTACAAACTGCGCTGGATGGAACGCCTTCGCCGCCGCATGGACGCAATCAAGGCGGAGGAAGTCCCCGCGATCATCACCGGCGACTACAACGTCATCCCGACCGACCGCGACGTTTGGGCGCCGCCTGCAATGGCTGCCGACGCCCTGATGCAGCCGGAATCGCGCGATGCCTACTTCCGCCTCCTCGGAGACGGCTGGACCGACGCGCTGGCCACGCACAACCCGCGCGGCGGGGTGTGGACCTACTGGGACTATCAGGCAGGCGCCTGGCAGCGCGACCACGGCTTCCGCATCGACCACTCGCTGCTCTCGCCCGAACTGGCGGACCGGCTGGCGGCGTGCGGTGTCGACAAGGTTCATCGCGGGCGGGAAAAGGCCAGCGATCATGCGCCTGTGTGGGTCGAGTTGAAGGCCGCCTGAAACAAAAATCCTCCCCGTCGCGAAGCGATGGGGAGGGGGACCGCCGACGAAGTCGGTGGTGGAGGCGGAGAAACCCCTCCGTCAGCCCTGCGGGCTGCCACCTCCCCATTGCTACGCAACAGGGAGGATCAGCAATTACCGATAGAAGATGTGGTTATCCACCTGAGCCAGCTTCGTCAGCTTGCTCCAGCGCGGCGAGACGCGCTTGGCGTGGAAGAACAGCGCGCCCTTGGCCTTGCTCTTCCAGGCGCCGTCGTCGGCGATCTGGGCGATGGCCACGGCTTCCTGCCAGCTGGGCGAATTCTCGCGCACGGCAGGCATCGAGCGGCCGCGAATGAACGAGAACTGCGAGGGCTGGTAGACCACGCCGCAATAGCTCGTCGGGAAGCGGCCCGACTTGGTGCGATTGACGATCACGCGGCCCACGGCGAGCTGGCCTTCCAGCGATTCACCGCGTGCTTCGAAGTAGATCGCGCCGGCAAGGCAGCGCATGTCGCGCGACATGTCGTCCGGCGTCTCCTGCTGAGACACCAGTTGCTGAAGGGAATCCGCATCGGGGGCGTCGGCTTCCTCGGTCTCGGTTTCGGCGGAGGGAAGCGCCTGCACGACCGGTTCGGAAACGAACTGCGGGGTGGGCTTCGTTTCTACCAGCGTCGGAATGAAATCCGATGCGGCGGCGCCCGAGCCCGTGGCGCCTAGAAGAGCGGTGAGAACCGTCGCGGCCAGCGCAATCGCGCTCGCCCACTCAACTTTCTTTCGCATTCAAACTTGATCAAAGGCGGTGAACCGGTCTGCACAGGCTGGAACGGAAAGCCATTTTGTGGCGTTCAGTGTCCGTCGAGCCTGCCGACGATCCCCCGTCTGCGTGCTAGCCGGACAAGCCGAAGTGCTGTCCGAGCCGCTTTCGCGTCAGTGAAGGGGGCCTTTAGGCTGTGCGCGGGATGTGTCAACCCGCGCACATTCAAGTCCCGATGAAGCGTTCGGCGTCTGCGCCATCGAGTTCGACGATCCACACGTCAGGGTCCTGACGCTTGCGGCGGTCGAGGTATTCCTGAAATTCGAATGGGTTTTCAGGTGCCTGAGTCTTGGAGCAACGCCAGGGCCGGGTACCGTCGAGTTGGGGCATCCGCTCGTAGAGCCGCAGGTCCCTGCCGTTGTGTGAAAGAACGACAAGAATCGTCCCGGCGTCGTGTTCGCCCCTGGCCAGCACCGTGGCGAATGCGCCCTCGGCGTTGAAGCGGCGAATCAGGCCGGAGACTTCGAGATGGGCAGGGAGGCGGGCTTCCATCAGCCTTGCGGGATCGAATAGCCCGGCAGGCTGGACAGGGCGATGCGCGATCGCATGAAGGTGCCGGTGCCGCGCCCGCACTCGTCTCCGTCCTCGTCGGTGAGCCAGGACTCTGCCACCATCACGCGCCGCCGACCGCTCACCCAGCGTCCCTCGGCCACGATGCGGCCGCCCTTGATGGGCTTGGACAAGTGCAGATTGAAAGAGGTCGTCAGCAGGAAGCGATCAGTGACGTGAGTGTTGGCGGCATAGAACGCCGCATCGTCGAGCATCTTGAAATAGATGGTCCCATGCGCTGCGCCCGCCGCGTGGAAGCAGTCCGGTTCGACGAGGAACGTGATGCGCGAATGCCCGTCGCCGACGATCTCCAGCTTCGAGCGGAACATCTGGTTGATCGGGGCCGAAGCGTAAAGCCCCTCCAGCGCACGCCAGTGAAGCCCGGCGCCGCCCCCACCACCGGTGTGAATACCGTCGGCCGTGTCTTCAGGCGGCATCACGGTCGATGACGTTGCTCAACAGGCTGTAAAGCGCCTCGGTGCCCGGAGCGGCGAGCAGCGCCTCGTGCATGCGCTCGTCGCGCATCATGCGCGAGATCGCAGCGAGGGCATGGAGATGCGTGGCACCCGCGCCCTCGGGCGAGAGCAGGCCGAACACGAGATCGATCGGCATACCGTCGGCTGACTCGAATTCGACCGGCGAGGCCAGCCGGATGAACACGGCGACAGGCCGCGTCAGCCCGGCCATGCGCGCATGGGGGATGGCGATGCGTCGGCCGAACCCGGTGCTGCCCAGTTGCTCACGCTCGGTGATGCGCGCGAGCACAGCCTGATGGTCGAGACCATAGACCGTGGCGAACCGAGCCGCGAGGCGGTCCAGGATGATGTCCTTGCTGTCCGCGTCGAGGGTGATGACAGCCTCGGGCGCCAGCGAAAAAAGCCCACTCATTGCGTTTCTGATACTTGACCGGTTGCCAACATTGCATGCTCCGAAACCCCCGGCGGAAAACCGGGGGTTCGTTTCTTCCTCTCATTGCGATCAGAAGTGTCGCGCGAAAAGCGTCAGTGCGGCTCGACCCAGCCGATCGAACCGTCACCGCGGCGATAGACCATATTATGCCGCCCGGTGCCAGCGTTTTTGAAGAAAAGCGCCGTAGTATTGCGCAAGTCGAGCATCATCACCGCGTCCGAAACGGTGGCTTCGGGAACGTCGACGCGGGTTTCGGCGATGACGACCGGAGCATCGGCTTCGACGTCATCGGTGTCGTTGTCGGCGACGTTTTCCTCGAAGATGGTATAGGCCGCATCTTCCGCCGCACTGGCGTGGGCGGTCTGTTCGGAGCGATCCTTGAGCCGGCGCTTGTAGCGGCGCAGCTGCTTGTCGATCTTCTCGGCAGCCTGGTCGCAGGCGACGTGCGCGTCCTGCGCCATACCGCTGCCCTTGAGCACGAGGTTCTGCATCACGTGCATGATGATGTCGCACTTGAACGCCCCGGCAGGCGCTCGGCCAAAGGTGACGTGAGACGACAGCGCCCGGTTGAAATACTTCTCGATGATCGCCGTGAGCTTGTCGTTGGCGTGGACCTGCAGGGCCTCGCCGGTTTCGACCTGGTGACCAGAGACGCGGATATCCATGGGCGTTTCTCCTTAGACTTAGAGTTCAGGCACCCCAGAGCGGGGTATCGACCGATTCAAGAAACGCTGCGTGCGCAACGAGTTCCGCCTCGGTAGCCGCGTGGGGACGCGGCTGACGGAAAATACGGTTCTTCGTGTTGAGAACCTTGATTTCCGTCACGATCTCAGTGGTTTCTGCGGAAAGTTCGAGACCGATCTGGCGGCCTCCCCGCAGTTCCACGTAAACTTGGGCAAGCAATTCGGAGTCGAGCAGCGCGCCGTGCTTGGTGCGATGGCTGCGGTCGATTCCATAGCGGCTGCAGAGCGCATCAAGCGACAGCTTGGCGCCGGGATGGCGCACCTTGGCGAGCGCCACGGTATCGACCATGCGCGTCATGGCGACGGGCGGCAGGCCGCAGAGCGCCAGCTCGGCATTGATGAAGTTGAAGTCGAAGTTGGCGTTGTGCGCCACCATCGCGCTGTCCTCGATGAAGTCGAGGAATTCCTGCGCGCAGGCCGAGAACAGCGGCTTGTCGGCCAGAAACGCATCGGAAAGCCCGTGCACGGCCTCGGCCTCTGCGGGCATAGAGCGTTCGGGGTTGAAATAGGCGTGGTAGGTACGACCGGTCAGCACCCGGTTGACCATTTCGATGCAGCCGATTTCCACCATGCGGTCCCCGTTTTTCGGGTCGAAGCCGGTCGTTTCGGTGTCGAAGATGATCTCTCTCATCCCTCTCCATATCTGCCTGTGCGCACGCATGTGCAAGGGGCTGGCGAGGATTATTCGGTTCGCCTCAGCGCCTGCACGATACCAGCCACCTGTTCGCGTGTGGTATCGAGCGATGTGCCGGTGTCGATCACATAGTCGGCCCGTGCCCGCTTCTGTGCATCGGGCACCTGAAGTGCCAGAATATGCTCGAATTTCTCGGCCGTCATGCCGGGCCGGGCAAGTACCCGGCGACGCTGTTCCTCGGCCGGAGCGGAGACCACCGCCACCGCGTCCAACCCCTTGTCGCTTCCCTTTTCGTAGAGCAGCGGAATATCGAAAACGACCAGCGGCGCCTGCGCATTGTCGCGCAGGAAGTCTCCCCGCATGGCGGCGACGGCGGGGTGGACGATTCGTTCCAGCGTCGCGAGCTTGTCCCTGTCGCCGAACACTGCCGCGCCGAGCTTGGGACGGTCGACCCCTGCAGGGCCGGTAGTGCCGGGGAAGGCCGTCTCGATCAGCGGCACGAGGGCGCCGTGCGGGCCTTGCAGTTCGTGAACGGCGGCGTCCGCATCGAAGACCGGCACGTCGAGTTCGCGCAGCATCGCCGCGACGGTCGACTTGCCCATGCCGATCGATCCGGTGAGGCCCAGAATCTTCACAGGCGCATCTTCATTTGAGGATCAGTTCGCGCAAGCGCCCGTCGCGTTCGCGGGGAGGGCGAGCACCAAAGAAATGCGTGAAAGCCGCATCCGCCTGTCCGATGAGCATGGCAAGACCGTCCACCGTATCGAACCCGGCGCTACGGGCATCCTGCAGGAACTGCGTGTCGAGCGGGCTGGTCACGATGTCATAAACCACGCTGCGCGGCGGCGCATGGCTGAAATCGAAGGAAAGCGGCGGTTGCCCCGTCATGCCGAGCGGACTAGCATTGACGACCAGGTCGAAACACTGCTCGCGATCGTCGAAGGCAAAATCGGTGGCATCGGCGAAATGCTCCAGACCGATCGCGTGATGCTCACCGTTCGGGGCGAGTTCGTCGAGCATGGCGCGGGCCTTGGCCGGATCGCGCCCGGCCAGGACGATGACGAAGTGCTCCCTGGCCAGCGCCGCGATGATAGCCCGCGCCGCGCCGCCGGTGCCGAGAATACGCGCCATGCGGAAGAGGTGAGTCTTGCCCAGTTCCTCCCGCACCGGCTCGAGGAAACCCGGCGCATCGGTGTTGTAGCCCGTCAGCGTGCCGTCGGCCTCGCGCACCACCGTGTTCACTGCACCGATCTGCGCGGCGAGGGGATCGAGCCGATCCATCAACGGCACGATCGCCAGCTTGTGCGGCATGGTCACGTTGCAGCCACGCCAGTCCGGATCTGCGCGGCGCCTTGCAAGATAGGCGCCGAGATCCTCCAGCTTGACCAGGCAATGATCATAGCGCCCTTCGAGCCCCAGTTCGGCCAGCCAGAAGTTATGAATCGCCGGAGACTTCGACTGCGCGATCGGGTCTCCGATGACTTCGGCATAAGCCTGTTTCGAACCCGGTCGAAGGTCCTGTACCGAGGACGTGCTCATTGCGTCAGGACTCCAAGCTGGCGGAGCGCCGCCTGCACCTTGAGCAGCGGCATGCCCAGGATCGTGAAGTAGTCGCCATCGATCTTCTCGAACAGCTGCACACCGCGACCCTCGATGCGGAAAACGCCCACGCAGGCGCCGACTTCGGGCCACTCGGCATCAAGATAGGCTTCGATGAAAGCATCGGACAACTCGGCGACATGGAGTTCGGCGATGGCATTCTGCGCCCAGAGCACTTCGCCATCGCGCACGAGGGCGGCAGCACTGTGCAGTTCCATTACCTTGCCCGAAAAGAAGCGCAAGTGCTCGGCGGCGTTTGCGCGACTGGCCGGCTTGTCGAAGCGGCGGCCGCCGCAGGATACGAGGGAGTCGCTGCCGAGCACTACCGCGCCCGATGTTTCACGTGAAACACTCAGCGCCTTGGCTGTGGCAAGTTCCAGCGCGACCTCTGCCGCCGGAGCATCGCCAAGCGCTGCCTCGATACCGCGTTCGTCCACGTGTGCGGGCTGGGCCTTGAACGCAATGCCTGCCGCTTCGAGCATGGCGCGGCGCGAGCCGCTTTGGGATGCGAGAACGATCATGGATAACTCTGTCAGATAGGCCGGTATAAGGTGGGCCGCATTTAGATGGGCTTGGGGCCGATTTGCCCGGACTGACCGGCGGCCTTGCGTTCGTTGTAGAGGTTGATGACTGCTGCGGCCGTTTCCTCGATCGAGCGACGGGTCACGTCGATCACCGGCCAGGAATTGTCGGCGAACATGCGCCGTGCATATTTAAGCTCGCTCTCCACCTTGTCACTCGCCACATAGTCGGTGTCCGGGGACTGGCTGAGCGAGAGCAGGCGATTGCGGCGGATCTGGATCAGCCGGTCGGGCGCCGTCGTCAGCCCCACCACCAGCGGCCGCTTGAGCCCGTAGAGGAGCGAGGGCGGCGGGCTCTCGACGACGATCGGGATATTCGCAACCTTGTACCCGCGATTGGCGAGGTAGATCGAGGTCGGCGTCTTGCTGGTGCGCGACACACCCGCCAGGACGATGTCGGCCTCTTCCCATTCCTCCCACAGGACGCCATCGTCGTGGGCAATGGTGAACTGGATCGCATCGACGCGCGCGAAATAGGCGTCGTCCAGCCGATGCTGGCGGCCCGGACGGCCCTTGGCCTCCTGTCCGAGCAGCGCCTCAAGCGCATCGGTCACGCCGTCGAGCACCGCAATCGCCGGAAGCCCGAGCGTCTGGCACTTTTCCTCGAGCCGCCCCCGCGTCTCTTCATTGACCAGGGTGAAGAACACCAGCCCCGGGTTCGCGGCGATCTCCCCCATGATGCGGTCGAGATGCTGCTGCGAGCGCACCATCGGCCAGAAATGGCGCAGGACGTCGCTGTCGTCGAACTGCGCGAGGGCCGCCTTGGCGATCATCTCCAGCGTTTCGCCGGTGGAATCTGACAGGAGGTGCAGGTGGAAACGCGCCATGCCGGCTCAGGGCCTCCGGAAGGGGAAGGGGTGTGGATATGTGGCGGCATAAACCATGGGAGTGGGCTGGTGACAACTCGCTCCGGACTTTTCCTGCCCGTTACCGGGATTCACCGAGTCAGTTTCTGGACAGGGCAACCGACTCTTCCCACACCCTGTGGACAAGGCGGACAACCTTTCGTTGACTCACTCTCGTCCAAGAGTCGCATATGACTCTTCGACCTGTTCAACCGGGTACAAATCGGGCAATGCGCGCTCGTCCCCGATATCCACAGGGCCAACAGACTCCATCATCCTTCTATAAAAATTCTATTTTTTTGTTGGGACGTGACGCGATGCCCGGAATTCTCCTCGACACACTGCGCGGTACGAACACGCGGAAGCGACCGATCTGGCTCATGCGGCAAGCAGGCCGATACCTACCGGAATACCGCGAATTGCGCGCCGAAAAGGGCGGATTCCTTGCGCTGGTCTACGATACCGACGCAGCCGCCGAGATTACGCTGCAACCGATCCGCCGTTTCGGATTCGATGGTGCCATCCTGTTTTCCGATATCCTGATCGTGCCTTACGCCATGGGGCAGGACCTCCAGTTCCTCGCCGGAGAAGGGCCGAAACTGAGTCCCCGGCTTGTGGACAATGCGCTCGAGGGGCTGACTCAGGTGCCCGGGCGCCTCTCGCCGATCTATGAGACAGTCGGCAAAGTCCGTGCCGAACTGGCCACGGACAAGACGATGCTCGGTTTCGCCGGATCGCCCTGGACCGTCGCCACCTACATGGTCGCGGGAGAAGGCAGCCGCGACCAGCACGACACCCGCGCCATGGCCTATCGGGACCCGCAGGCCTTCGCGGCGATCATCGATTCCGTGATTCAGGTGACCGTGGAATATCTGTGCGGCCAGATCGAAGCCGGCGCAGAGGCGGTGCAGCTTTTCGATTCATGGGCAGGAAGCCTGTCTCCGGCGCAGTTCGAACGCTGGGTCATCGCGCCCAACGCGGTGATCGTCGAAGCGGTGAAGGCCCGCCATCCGCAGACTCCGATCATCGGCTTCCCGAAGGGATCGGGCGAGAAGCTTCCGGCCTATGCCCGTGAGACGGGGGTCGACGCAGTCGGAATCGATGAGACCATCGACCCGATCTGGGCCGCGCGCGAACTTCCCGAAGGGCTTCCCGTACAGGGGAACCTCGATCCGCTGCTCCTGCTTTCGGGCGGCGACGATCTCGACCGGCAGGCCCGCACGGTGCTTGACGCCTTCGCGGACCGTCCCCACGTCTTCAATCTCGGCCACGGCATCGGCCAGCACACGCCCATCGCGAATGTCGAGCAGTTACTCGCCACCGTTCGCAACTGGGAGCGTTGAGGCCGGATCGTCGACCCGCTAGAGGGGCATCATGGGTATCCTTCAGAGTCTCTATCCCTGGCTGAAGGCCGGGCACGTCATCTTCGTGATCTTCTGGATGGCCGGGCTGTTCATGCTGCCCCGCTATTTCGTCTATCACCAGGAAAGCGATCCTGGTTCGGCGGAAGAGGCACGCTGGGTCGATCGTGAAGCAAAGCTGCGGAAGATCATCCTGACCCCCTCGATGGTCCTCACCTGGGTTCTGGGGGTGCTTACAGCGCTTTCGATCGGTGCCTTCAGCGAAGGGTGGCTCCATGCCAAACTGCTCTTCGTGGTGGCTCTCTCGGGCTATCATGGCTGGCTGGTCGGCTATGCGAAGAAGCTGGCACGCGGTGAGCGACCGCTGACTGGCAAAAAGCTGCGCCTGCTGAACGAAGTGCCCGGCCTTGCCGCCGTGGTGATCGTCATTCTGGTGGTCGTGAAACCGTTCTGAATGGAGTAAGGTGATGATCGTTACCCTGCTTGCTGCAGCGCTACTTCTGTCACCTCAGACCGAAGACGATATCCACTGCCTCGCCTATCTTTCGGTGGCGGCAGGGAAAGTGGATGGAGAGACGCGCCGCAAGGTCGAGGGCGGGGCGCTGTATTACTTCGGCCGGATCGAGGCGAGTGATCCGCAACTGGACATCGCCGCCGCGTTACAGGCGATCGTGAGCACGCCGGAATACGACAAGAAGGCCTACGAGGCTGACAAGGCCCGCTGCCACGCGCAACTGGATCCGCTTGCGGCGCACTTCGATGCTTGGAAGGGAAGATACGAGGGTGCGCGCTAGGCCCACCCCGCTGCGACTGGGCAGCAGACTGCCAAGTCCCGTTCCCTCCCACAAGCGGGAGGGGCTGGGGGTGGGCTTTCCTCGACTCACCCCGCCCCGGTCCCATCTCGCGGATTGACTCGTTGACCGAGCCCTCGCGAACGCTTATCTGAGCGGCGTTCCGGCAACAGGGCGCGAGCCTTTTCTCCTGCCTGGATCCGCTTTCCCCAAGCCCATCGATCCCGCCGTAACGATCATCTGGCCGACACTACAAATCCATCTGGAATTTCAAGAAATGCATCTCAAAGAACTCAAGAAGAAGTCATCGGCCGAGCTGGTCGAAATGGCAGAGGAACTGGGCGTCGAAAGCGCCTCCACGCTGCGCCGCCAGGACCTGATCTTCGCCATCCTCAAGGAAGTGGCTGAAGACGGTGAGGAAATCATCGGGCAGGGCACCATCGAAGTGCTGACCGACGGTTTCGGCTTCCTGCGCAACGCCGAGGCGAACTACCTCGCCGGCCCCGACGACATTTACGTCTCGCCCAACCAGGTCCGCAAATGGGGCCTGCGCACGGGCGATACCGTCGAAGGCGAAATCCGCGCCCCCAAGGAGGGCGAGCGCTACTTCGCCATCACCAAGCTCATGAGCGTCAACTTCGACGATCCCGACGCGGTGCGCCACCGCGTCAACTTCGACAACCTGACGCCGCTCTATCCGAACGAGCGCCTGCGCCTCGACACCCTCGACCCCACGGTCAAGGACAAGTCGGCCCGCGTGATCGACCTCGTCTCGCCGCAGGGCAAGGGCCAGCGCGCGCTGATCGTCGCACCGCCGCGCACCGGTAAGACCGTGCTGCTGCAGAACATGGCCAAGGCCATTACCGACAACCATCCCGAGGTGTTCCTTCTCGTCCTGCTCGTCGACGAGCGCCCCGAGGAAGTCACCGACATGCAGCGCTCCGTGAAGGGCGAGGTCATCTCCTCCACCTTCGACGAACCCGCGCAGCGCCACGTCCAGGTTGCCGAAATGGTGATCGAGAAGGCCAAGCGCCTCGTCGAGCACAAGCGCGACGTGGTCATCCTGCTGGACTCCATCACCCGCCTCGGCCGCGCCTACAACACCGTGGTGCCCAGCTCGGGCAAGGTGTTGACCGGCGGTGTCGACGCCAACGCCCTGCAGCGCCCCAAGCGCTTCTTCGGTGCCGCGCGCAACATCGAGGAGGGCGGCTCGCTCTCCATCATCGCCACCGCGCTGATCGACACCGGCAGCCGCATGGACGAAGTCATCTTCGAAGAGTTCAAGGGCACCGGTAACTCGGAAATCGTCCTTGACCGCAAGGTGGCCGACAAGCGCATCTTCCCGGCGCTCGACGTGGGCAAGTCCGGCACCCGCAAGGAAGAACTGCTCGTGCCCAAGGACCAACTCACGAAGATGTGGGTGCTGCGCCGCATCCTCATGCAGATGGGCACCGTCGATGCGATGGAGTTCCTGCTGGACAAGATGAAGGACTCCAAGACCAACGAGGACTTCTTTGCCACGATGAACCAGTAAGCGTCGAAGGAGACGATGTTGGATATTCTCACGATCCTCGCCGGAGCACCGGGAATCCAGAGCCCGGCGGAGATCTGGCACCACATCGTCACCGACTTCTCGAACATCGGCACCCCGGCGGCGCTTTCCGCGTTCCTCCAGGTGCTGATGATCGACGTCGTCCTTGCCGGGGACAACGCGATCGTCGTCGGCGCACTGGCGGCGGGACTTCCGGCGGAGCAGCGCAAGAAGGTCATCGCTATCGGCGTCCTCGCCGCGCTGGTTCTGCGCATCGGCTTTGCGCTGGTTGTGACCTGGTTGCTGGGCATCGTCGGCCTCGTCTTCGCAGGCGGCCTGCTGCTGTTGTGGGTCGCGTGGAAGATGTACCGCGAACTGCACCATAGCCCCGTGGGCGAACATTCCGTCGGCTCGCCCGAGATCGAAGGCGACGAACGCTCCGGTCTCGCGCCTTCCAAAAGCTTTGCCTCGGCGGCAATTTCGGTGGCGGTGGCGGACGTGTCGATGTCGATCGACAACGTGCTCGGCGTGGCCGGTGCGGCGCGCGAGCATCCCGGTATCCTCATCGTCGGCCTGATCGTGGCGGTGGCGATGATGGGCCTCGCCGCGAATTTCATTGCGCGGTATATCGAGCGGTATCGCTGGATCGGATGGGTCGGGCTTGCCGTCATCCTCTATGTTGCGGTCAAGATGATCTATGAGGGGTGGACTGATCCAACCCTTGGAATTGTCACGCTTTTTTGAGATTTAGGGTAAATCTGAGGCCATAGTCCCAGATTTACCCTTCCCGCTCCTACGGAACCAGAACCGTAGATCCCGTCGTTGACCGACTCTCCAGAGCCCGATGCGCATCCGCTGCATCCTTCAGAGCAAAGGTCTGCCCGATCTTCGGTTCGAGTACGCCCGAAGCGATCCTGTCGAACAGCTTCTTCGCGCTGGCTGCCAGCAATTCGGGTGTTGCGACGTAGTCCGCCAGCGTCGGCCGCGTCACATAGAGCGACCCGCCACGCATGAGGTCGAGCAGCGCGATCGGCGGCACCGCGCCAGAGGCATTACCGTAGCTTACCATCATTCCGCGCCGGCGCAGCGAAGCGAGCGACGCCTCCCAGGTGGCGGCGCCGACGCCATCGTAGACGACGTTGCACATGGCCCCGCCGGTGATTTCCCGGATGGCTTGAGGCAACTCGGCGAAGGGGCAGTGCAGCGAATGGTCGCCCGGCACCTTCGCGGCCTTTTCGGGGCTGCCCGAATGCGCGATCACCGTCACGCCCTTGTCCAGCAGCCAGGGCATCAGCAGGGAGCCCACCCCGCCCGCAGCGGAATGGACGAGTGCCACGTCTCCGGCCTTGGCGGGGAAGGTATCTTCGGCAAGATAGCAGGCTGTCAGTCCCTTGAGCATGACGGCGGCGGCGATTTCGGGGGCAATGCCTTCGGGAATACGCATGGCCTTGGCCGCGGGGATCGTCCGGTGCGTGGCATAGGCGCCGCCGTTCTGCGTGGTGCCGACACGATCGCCCACCGTCAGATCGGCGACGCCGTCACCTGCGGCGACAATGCGCCCCACGCTCTCGGAGCCGAGGCTGATCGGCAGGGCGTCGGGATAGAGACCCTTGCGATAATAGGTGTCGATGAAGTTGAGCCCGACCGCCTCGGTCTCGATCACCACTTCTCCGGGACCGGGAGAGGGGATGGCGAAGTCCTCGTGCTCGATGACTTCCGGGCCGCCATGGGCGCGCACGATCATGCGATAGCTGCTGGTCATGTCCGGTATCCTCAGCCGATATGCTCAGCGAAGAAGGCTTCGGTGCGACCGTCTGCCAGCTTCGCTCCCGCCTCGTCACGGCGCGCGCCGATCTCGGCCGCGAAGCCATGGTCGAGCCCTTCGTAATCGTGGAGTGTGACCTTGGGGTGATCGTCCAGCCCGTCGTGCATCGCTTTCTGGGCCGCCTCGTCCACGAAGTGATCGGCGGTAGGAATGTGCAGCATGAGAGGGCGGGCGATGGCGTGCTTCTCGTTCAGCATCTGGTCGATCATGACGCCGTAATAGCCGACCGAGGCATCGATATCGGTGCGCGCGGCGGTCATGTAGGCAATCTTGCCGCCCATGCAGAAGCCAACGAAGCCGACCTTGTCGACGCGCTTTTCGCGGCGGACCCAGTGGATCACCGCTTCGATGTCGCGCATCCCGAGATCGAAGTCGTGCTTCATCATGTGGTTAAGTGCGGCCTGCATTTCGGTCTCGACATAAGGGCTGAGTTCGATGCCCGGTCGCTGGCGCCAGAACGTGTCTGGTGCGACGGCGAGGTAGCCTCTGGCGGCCCATTCGTCGGCCTTGCGCCGGATGCCTTCGTCCACGCCGAAAATCTCCTGCTGCACGATGATCGCACCGCGCGGGGTCCCCTCCGGGACGGCGACATAGGCGGGGATCGTGCCGTCACCGTCGAGGCTGGGAATCCCGGTGTTCGTGGCCATGTCTCTTCTCCTGTTCGCTTTGGGCCGAGTAAGGCACTTGCAATGGACTTTGCCAAGCGCATGTGTCAGTCATGATGCGATAAATCAGCGGGAGCCGCGCGATGAAAGTCAATGTCGAGGTCGAATGCTCCCCTGAGGAGGCGCGCCGTTTTCTGGGTCTGCCTGACGTGACCCGGGCGAACGAGGCTTACGTCGATGCTCTGACCAACGCGATGCAGGGTACGACCAACTTCGACCAGATGAACGAACTGGCCAAACAGGTCGCGCCCATGGGTCAGATGGGTCTTAAGCTGTTCCAGCAGTTCCTCGAGAATGGCGTGGCCATGGCAATGAGCGGCACCAAGCCCCGTAAGGACAGCGAGTAGAATCGGTCCTGCTCCCTGTCGGAGCATTTTCACACCATGTGAAAACGCTCTAGGGGGGCATAATGGACGATACGATTTTCGCGCTTTCGAGTGGCTCGCCGCCTGCCGCCATCGCCGTGGTCCGAATCAGTGGGCCACAGGCGGGGGAGGCGCTTTCCCGACTCGCCGGACGTATCCCGCAACCTCGTCACGCCAGCTACCGGCCGCTGAGTGTTTCACGTGAAACAGTTCTCGACCATGCTCTCGTCCTGTGGTTCCCTGGCCCGAACACCGCCACGGGAGAAGATCTTGCCGAACTGCATCTCCATGGCGGCAAGGCGGTGGTCGCCGCAGTGGAGGGGGCCTTGGGCGATATCCCAGGCTTGCGGCGAGCCGTGCCGGGTGAATTCACCCGCCGCGCTTTCGCCAATGGACGCATCGATCTTGCAGAGGCCGAGGGGCTGGCGGACCTGCTTTCCGCCGAGACTGAACTGCAGCGCCGCAGCGCGATCGCCATGGCGGGCGGGGCCTTGTCCCGCCAGGTCGACGACTGGCGGTTCCGCGTTCTCGCGGCGTCGGCATCGGTGGAGGCCGTGCTCGACTTCGGGGATGAAGATGACGTCGCTGATCTTCCGGCTGATTTCATATCCCGCATCGATGGCCTGGCCAGGGAAGTGTCCGACTGGCTCGCCCGTCCTCGCGCCGAAACCCTGCGTGAAGGGTTTCGCGTGGTGCTGGCCGGTCCTCCCAATGCCGGCAAAAGCACCTTGTTCAATGCACTGGTCGAGGACGAGGCCGCGATCACCGCACCAGTGGCGGGAACGACGCGCGACGTCCTGACCCGCGCCGTTGCGATTGGCGGGGTGCCATTTGTCTTCGCCGATACCGCAGGGCTCCGGGATGAGACTGACGACGTGATCGAGGCCATCGGCATCGACAGGGCCAAGGCCGCACTCGATCGCGCCGATCTGGTGCTCTGGCTGGGCGACCCAGGTCTAGGGCCACAAGAGGCATGGGAAGTCACGCCGCAGATCGATATGCCTTCCGTGCAACCGAGCCCGAACGCGCGCCATGCGATCTCGGCGGTAAGCGGCGAAGGGCTCGACGGCTTGCGGCATGACCTTGTGGAGACGGCACGGCAGGCCATGCCGCGTCCGGGCGATGCCGCCCTGAATGCTCGGCAATATGCTTTTCTCGCTGACGCCGAAAATGCGCTGCGCGCCGCGGGACATGAAAGCGATCCGCTCCTCGTCGCCGAATGCCTGCGCCGGGCGCGAGTGGCATTCGACGGTCTGATCGGCCGCGCCACCACCGAGGATATGCTAGATGCGCTGTTCGGCCGGTTCTGCATCGGAAAATAAGCAATGTTCCACGTGGAACACGTTGAGGCACTTTGACGTGAAATCCGCGACGCGGTAAAGGCGGCGGATGCACTCCTTCGATGTGATCGTGATCGGCGGCGGCCACGCCGGCTGTGAGGCGGCGGCCGTGGCCGCCCGCATGGGCGCGCGCGTGGCGCTCGTCAGCTTCGACCTCGATGCGGTCGGTGCGATGAGCTGCAACCCTGCTATCGGTGGTTTGGGCAAAGGTCATCTCGTGCGCGAAGTCGATGCCTTCGACGGACTCATTGCACGGGCTGCGGATGCCGCGGCGATCCACTATCGGATGCTGAACCGCTCCAAGGGCAGCGCGGTGCAGGGGCCGCGCGTGCAGGCAGACCGCGTATTGTTCAAGGCGGCGATCCAGCGGCTGCTGAAAGAGCAGGGCGATCTTTCGCTGGTCGCCGGCGAGGCGGCGGCACTGGTGCTTGAAGGCGGGCGTGCGGTCGGTGTCGATCTCGCTGATGGTAGCCGGCTGATTGCGCCTGCCACGATCCTGTGCACCGGCACCTTCCTTGGCGGCACCCTGTTCCGGGGGGAAGAGCGTCTGGTCGGAGGACGTATCGGTGAAGCATCGGCGCAGCGGCTCGCAGCCCAGATGCGCGATGCGGCGCTGCCGATGGCACGGCTCAAGACCGGCACGCCGCCTCGCCTCGATGGGCGGACAATCGATTGGTCCCGGCTCGACGAGCAACCCTCGGATGGCGAGGCCTGGACCATGTCGCCGATGGAGCAGCGGCGTACCGTGCCGCAAGTGTTCTGCGCCATCACCCGCACGAACCCGCGCAGCCACGATGTCATCCGCGCCAACCTCCACCGCTCGCCCTTGTTCTCCGGCGCGATCGGGGCGCAGGGGCCACGCTATTGCCCTTCGATCGAGGACAAGATTCATCGCTTCGCCGACCGCGAAGGGCACCAGATTTTTCTCGAGCCTGAGGGGCTGACCACGCACCTCGTCTATCCCAACGGGGTCAGCACCTCTCTGCCTGCCGACGTCCAGCTCGAAATGCTGCGCACCATGGAGGGGTTGGAGACGGTGGAGATGGTCGTGCCCGGCTATGCCGTCGAGTACGATCATATCGATCCGCGCGCCCTGCGTTCCAGTCTAGAACTGCGCGAGATTCCAGGCCTCTACTGCGCAGGGCAGATCAACGGCACGACGGGCTACGAGGAAGCGGCGGCGCAAGGTCTGGTCGCGGGTCTTCACGCGGCGGCCGAAGTGATCGGTCGCCAGCCTCCCGCTCTTGACCGGGCGAACAGCTACATGGCGGTGATGGTGGACGACCTTACGCTGCATGGTGTCAGCGAGCCCTACCGCATGCTCACCGCCCGCGCGGAGTATCGTCTGCGGCTGCGCGCCAACAATACCACCACGCGCCTGACTCCTCTGGCCATCGAGGTCGGAGCGGCAAGCCCCGCTCGCCGCGAATGGTTCGCGCGGCGTGAGGAGGCGAGGGCGGCACTGGGCCAAGCATTCGATGCGACCCTGGCTTCTACCGAGCTGGCGGCGGCGGGACTGCCGGTGCGCTCCGATGTCGGGCGATTGCCGCTGCGCGAATGGCTGCGCTTCGGCGGTGTCGACATTGCCGGTCTGGAGCCGTGGTTAGATCCCGCCTTGCGCGCAGATGCCGAACTGCTTGACGAGATGGCTGAAGACGCGGCTTACGCGCCTTACCTCGAACGGCAGGAGCGCGAACTGCGTGATCTGCGCGCCAGCGAAGCGCTGAGCCTTGGCGACGATTTTCCTTATGACCGGATCGCCGGCCTCTCCCGCGAGATGGTCGAGCGGCTGACCAGGGCGCGTCCTGCCACCCTGGCGGCAGCAGGGCGGATTCCGGGAATCACTCCGGCGGCGCTGGCGGCGCTGCTTGTCCATGCCCGCAGGGAGGCCGCGTGATCACGACCGAAGAAGAGGCGCGCGAATGGCTGCGTGCGCTGCCCGAATGCGATGCGGCGGCGATGGAGCGACTGGAACTGCTCGTCGCCATGCTGGCGGAAGAGAACCAGCGCCAGAACCTCGTGTCGGCCGCCAGTCTCGATCAGGTCTGGCTGAGGCATATCGTCGACAGCGCGCAGCTGCTGCCGCATGTTCCACGTGAAACATCGACGCCCTGGATTGATCTCGGAACCGGCGCGGGATTCCCTGGACTAGTGATCGCGGCGCTTCGGCCCGAATGCGAAGTCGTGATGGTCGAATCGCGCGCGCGGCGAATCGAATGGCTCGACCGGGCGCGAATCGCGATGGGCTTCGATCGCGCTTCGGTTGCCGGACAACGTCTCGAACTGGTCGAAAGTCGTCAGGCAGCAGTCATCTCCGCGCGTGCTTTTGCGCCTCTCGACAAATTGCTGACGTTATCCGCGCGATTTTCCACAAGTGACACCGTGTTCCTGTTGCCCAAAGGGCGGTCTGCCGGTCAAGAATTGGCAGACCTTCGCAAGTGGCGGCATGTGTTCCACGTGGAACAGTCCCTGACGGACCCGCAGGCGGGCATCATTGTCGGCACGCTTGCCGGCGGGAAGGGTAAGATCGGGTGATTCGCATTGCCATCGCCAACCAGAAAGGCGGCGTCGGAAAGACGACGACGGCAATCAACATCGCGACCGCGCTGGCGGCCACCGGCTGGAAGACGTTGCTGATCGACATCGACCCGCAGGGCAATGCCTCCACCGGCATCGGCGTCGGCGCTTCCGAACGCGAGGCATCGTCCTATGACGTGCTGGTCGACAAGGTGCCGGTGTCGCAGTGCGTCATGCCCACCCGCATTCCCAATCTTGATCTGTTGCCCGCGACGGTGGACCTGTCGGGCGCCGAAGTCGAACTGGTCAGCGCCGACGATCGCGCGCATCGCCTGCAGCGCACGCTGACGCCGGACCTCGGCTACGACGTTTGCCTGATCGATTGCCCGCCTTCGCTGGGCCTGCTGACGCTTAACGCGCTCAATGCCGCCGATACCCTGTTGGTGCCGCTGCAGTGCGAGTTCTTCGCGCTCGAAGGGCTCAGCCAGTTGCTGCAGACGGTCGAGCGGGTGCAGCAGCGCTTCAACCCCGACCTTGGCATCATCGGCATCGCGCTGACCATGTACGATCGCCGCAATCGTCTGACCGAGCAGGTTTCCGACGACGTGCGATCGGTGCTGGGCAAGCTGGTGTTCGAGACCGTCATTCCGCGCAACGTGCGCCTCTCCGAAGCGCCGAGCCATGGGGTTCCGGCGCTGATCTACGATCATGCCTGCGCAGGCAGCCGTGCCTACATGGCGCTCGCCCGCGAGCTGATCACCCGATTGCCCGAAAAGAGGAAAGCGGCATGAACGACGATTCCATCGTGCGCTTCAGCGTACCCCAGCCCAAGGCGGGCGGGCAGAAGCCCAAGGGTCTTGGCCGTGGCCTCGGCGCGCTGCTGGGCGAAAGCCGACGCGAGGAGCCGGTGCCGGCGACGGGCGAGGGCGGCACGGTCGTTCCGACGCGCGGTGGCCTGGCGGTGCTGTCGATCTCCGATATCAAGCCCGACCCGCATCAGCCGCGTCGCTACTTCGAGGAATCGGCGCTGGAGGAACTCGCCGCCTCGATCGCCCAGCGCGGCGTGATCCAGCCCATCATCGTGCGCCCGCTCGACAACGGGCGCTATCAGCTGGTCGCTGGTGAGCGCCGCTGGCGCGCGGCGCAGAAGGCGCAGCTTCACGAGATTCCGGCGCTGGTCCGCGAATTGTCCGACCGCGAGGTCATGGCGCTGGCGCTGATCGAGAACCTCCAGCGCGAGGATCTCAACCCCATCGAAGAGGCGCGCGCCTACAATCGCCTCGCCGAACTGGAGGGCATGACGCAGGCCGAGATCGCCCGCATGGTCGACAAGAGCCGCAGCCATGTCGCCAATTTCCAGCGCCTGCTCGCTCTGCCTGACGGCGTGATCCTGCTGGTCGAAAAGGGCGATCTGTCGATGGGCCATGCCCGCGCCCTGATCGGCTGCGACGACGCCGAAGACATAGCGGTGTCTGCCGTCTCCAAGCAGATGTCGGTGCGCGACGTGGAAAAGCTGGTGCGCAAGAAGCAGCGCGGCGACGTGGCGCCCCGCCGTTCCGCACGCGCGGCGCGCAGTGGTTCGGAGGATGCGGACATCGCGGCGGTGCAGAACCATCTCGAGGAATTCCTCGGCCTGCCGGTGAAGATCAGCGCCGATGCCGATCCTTCGACCGGCACCGTGACGATCCGCTATGCGACGCTCGATCAGCTCGATCTGATCTGCCAGCGCCTGACCGGCGGCGCGATCTGAATCTTGCCTCGTCATTGCGTGTAAAAGGAAAAGATCCGGGGCGGCCTAATGCCGCGCCGGGTCTCTTCGTTTCGGCTTACTTGATGGGGACCCGCTTGTCGGGGACGATCTTCACGCGCTTGTCCGGCACCACCTTGCTGCGGCGGGGGATGACGTGGTAGGCGGGGCGCACCGGCACGTCCTCGTAGACGTACTCGACCGTCTCGGTGCAGTTCTGCTGGGGCTGAGCGACCGGGACCATCATCATGGGCTGAGCCATGCAGCAACCCTGCGCCGGGTAGCCGTAGGCGGGGTAGTAGCCCTGCGGTGCGTAACCGGGGTAAGCGCCGCCACGCTCGTAGCGGGCATAATAGTCGTCGAGATAGGCTTCGCATTCGTCGCGATTGCGGCCGCGATCTTCGGCCTTGTCGATTGCGGCTCCGGCCACGGCGCCCACGGCCGCGCCTGCCACCGTGCCGACCGTGCGATTGCCGCGTCCGGCGATGCGGTTGCCCGCTACACCGCCGACCACACCGCCGATGACGGCACCGCCGACGCCCGAGTCGCGCGAGGACAGGCGCTGGCGGCAATCCGCGAGCCATGCTTCGCGCGGATCGTAGCCGCGCGCGTCGTATCCACGGGCATCATACCCGCGATCATAACCGTAGGGGCGGCCGTCTGGCGCGTCATGGGCGAGGGCCGGAGATGCGGCCAGGGACAGCGTCGCGATGACGACGGCATGCAGGGGAAGACGCATCGAGGGCACCCTTTCGCGAGAAATGCGGAGGCCACGAAGTCAGCCCCGTCAGTTAACGCAAAATTTAGCATCGTGATCCGCGCAAAACCAAGCGTCTTGCGCGGATGCACTGTCGGTGTCCCGTTTTGGTGCGGGCTCGGATGGCCAGAGATCAAATGGCGAGGGAGGCGACTTGCGCGAGAAGCTGCAGCCCGGCGGCGTCCTCGTCATCGAAGCGGCCAGGGGTGGGGCTGTCGAGGTCGATCACGGCGATAAGCTTGCCGTCGCGCAGGACCGGCACCACCAGTTCGGAGCGGCTGTCGGCGTCGCAGGCGATGTGGCCGGGGAAGGCATGGACGTCGGGCACGACCTGCGTGGTGCCGAGCGCTGCCGCCGTACCGCATACACCGCGGCCGAAGGGGATGCGGATGCAGGCGGGCTTGCCCATGAACGGGCCGAGCACCAGTTCGTCCTCCACCGTGCGGTAGAAACCGGCCCAGTTAAGGTCGGGCACGAACTGCCAGATCACCGCCGCCAGATTGGCCATGTTGGCGATGGGATCGGGTTCTCCCTGCACCAGCGCATCGGCGGCGCGGGCGAGGGCGCTGTAGAGTTCGGGCTTGGGGAGATCGGCGTCTGCGGCAAAGTCGTACATGCGGCGCATTTAGCGCAAGTCTTTGTTGTCGGCCAGCCGGTGCGGCTCTATCTCTTGGCGCATGAATCCGATCGTCAAGAAGACCGCCATCGCCTCCGCCGTGATCGTCCTGGCTGCCGCCGGGTTCGTGTACTGGGGCCTGAACTCCAACACCTCGGACCTGCCGAGCGATGCGACTGCAGGCAAGAACCCGCAGCTGGTCGAGGCCAAGGCGCAGTGGATCCCCAGCATCAAGCTCGCCAAGCCGGTGGGCTGGGCTGCGGGCGAGGCGCCCAAGGCGGCTCAGGGACTGACGGTTGCCCGCTTTGCGGAAGGGCTCGATCATCCGCGCACCATGCTGACGCTGCCCAACGGCGACGTGCTGGTGTCGGAGACGAATGCGCCGGCCGGGAACAAGCCGGGCGGGATCACCGGCTTCGTCATGGGCCTGATGTTCAATCGCGTTGGCGCCGGAGTTGCTTCGCCCGACCGCATCGTCCTGCTGCGTGACGCCGACGGTGACGGCAAGGCTGAACTGAAGACCACGCTGCGCAGCGAGGACATGCACTCGCCCTCCGGTCTCGCTTATCGCGACGGCAAGCTCTACGTGGCGAACCACGACAAGGTGCTGGAATTCGCCTTCACGCCCGGCCAGACCAAGCTGGAAGGCCGTCCGCTGCGCACGATGATGGACCTGCCGCCCGCCGGCAATCACTGGATGCGCAACCTGCTGCTGAGCGAGGATGGCAAGCACCTCTACGTCGCGGTCGGCTCGGCCAGCAACATTGCCGAAAACGGCATGGAGCAAGAGACCGGCCGCGCGATGATCTGGGAGATCGACGTCGCTACCGCCCGCCGCCGCCAGTTTGCGGTGGGCATGCGCAATCCCAACGGCCTGGGCTGGAACCCCTCGACCGGCGAGATGTGGGCGACGGTGCAGGAGCGCGATATGCTCGGCCCGGATCTCGTGCCGGATTATCTGACCAACGTTCCGGTCGGCGCGCAGTACGGCTGGCCGTGGGTCTACTGGAAGGACACTTTCGACGAGCGCGTCCAGTGGCCGATGCAGACCTACATGATCGAATATACCCGGAAGCCCGAGTATGCGCTGGGCGCCCATGTCTCGGCACTGGGGCTGACCTTCGCCAATGGCGGCAACCGCATGGGCAAGGGCTACGAGAACGGCGTCTTTATCGCGCGTCACGGTTCGTGGAATCGCCGCCCCTCGGCGGGTTACGACGTAGTGTTCATTCCCTTCGACGCCAACGGCAATCCGAAGGACGTGAAGCCGCAGCCGGTGCTGACCGGCTTCCTCAAGGACAACGGCGATACGCACGGCCGTCCTACCTGGGTCACGTGGGACAAGGGCGGCGCGCTGCTCGTCAGCGACGATACGGCGGGGATCGTCTGGCGCGTGGTGTCGCCGGGGGCACAGCCTTCTGCGGCGATCAAGCCCGTCGTCACCGAGCACATGAAGCCGCGTGAGGACATCAAGGATCCGACTTCTCCGGAAGAAGCGGCGAAGTTGATGGGGGGATTCCGGAAGGAAGACGACAGGCTGCTGCCGCAGTAAGAAGAAGGAAGTCCTGGGGCCATCGCCCCAGACCCCCAAACTGTCGTCGTCGTGCGTGCAGCTACGGTGATGCGCGCACAGCGACGACGGTAATGGGGTGCAGGGGTGTTAACCCCTGCGTTTATATTGCTTTCCCTGCTCTTCCAGCCAATTCATTGACATACTGCCAGGCCACGCGCCCCGAGCGAGCCCCACGCCGCCGCGACCATTCCAGCGCGTCCGCCGGCTCCCACTCCAGACCGAATTCCCCGGCATAGCCGCCGATGATGGCGAGGTAGGAATCCTGATCGCAGTTGTGGAAGCCGATCGAGAGGCCGAAGCGATCCGCCAGCGCCAGCTTTTCGTCCACCGCGTCACGGGCGTTGATGGGATCGTCCTGCTCCGACATCGAGCGGCCGACGATGGCGCGGCGGTTCGAGGTGACGGCGAGGCGCACGTTCGCCGGGCGTGCCTCGACGCCGCCTTCCAGCCACGAGCGCAGGATGCGCGGCCCGGCGCCGTCGCCTTCCTCGAAACCGAGATCGTCGATGAAGACGAGGAAGCTGCGGTCCACCTTGCCGAGTGCGGCGAAGAGGTCGGTCACGCCGGAGAGGGCTTCCTGCGCCACCTGCACCAGCGCGATGCGGCCCGGGTGCGCCGCGTCGGCGGAGCGGACGGCGGCGCGCAGCAGGGCCGACTTGCCCATCCCGCGCGAGCCCCAGAGCAGCATGTCGTGCGCGGCGTGGCCTGCGGCAAGGCGCTCGACGTTGGTGACGACGCGGTCTTTCTGGGTGTCGATGCCGCGCAGCAGGGCGAGGGCAGGGGCGTCCAGTTGTTCGACCGATCTCGCGGTGCTGCCGGTCCAGACGTAGGCGGGATGGGCGAGCCAGTTGGTCGCAGTGGGCGCGGGAGGCACGAGGCGTTCCAGTGCTTCGGCGATGCGCGTGAGAACGTCAGTGTGCTCGGCGGGCTGGGTCGTCATCTGTTGCATGTCCTTGGCATTCGTCGCCGTGGGGCTATAGCGGCGGGGTATGGAGCACGCCACCCAGCCCGAGATGCTTGAAGCCGGTCCCGTCGGGATCGAAGCCGCCGCGCGTCTGTTGCGGGGCGGACGCCTTGTCGCGGTGCCGACTGAGACGGTCTACGGCCTTTCCGCGAGAGCCGACCGGGACGAGTCCGTGGCGGCGATCTACCGCGCCAAGGGGCGGCCGAGTTTCAATCCGTTGATCGTCCACGTGGAACATCTGGCTTCGGCGCAGATGCTGGCCGAGTTCGACGATCGTGCGCTGGCGCTGGCGGAGGCGTTCTGGCCGGGTGCTCTTACCATGGTTCTGCCGCTGCGCGAGGGCGCGCCGATTGCCGCTGCGGTCACCGCCGGGCTGCCCACGATCGCGCTGCGCTGTCCGGCGCATCCGGTGATGCGGGCGGTCATCGCGGCGACGGGACTACCGATCGCGGCACCCTCCGCCAATCGCAGCGGCGGGGTGAGCCCGACCGAAGCCGGGCATGTCGTCGCCTCGCTCGGGGCGAATGTCGATGCGGTGCTCGATGGCGGCGCCTGTGAGGCGGGTCTCGAATCCACCATCGTCGCGTTGCGGGAAGGGGGGCGCTGGCAGGTCCTGCGTCCGGGGCCGATCCCGGAGGATCGGATCGCCGCTGTCCTGGGTATTTCGAGCGAGCCGGTGACTTCGCAGGCCATCGAGGCGCCGGGGCAGCTTGCCAGCCACTATGCGCCGGGCAAGCCGGTGCGGCTCGATGCGGTGGAGGCAGCGGCAGACGAATTTCACATCGGTTTCGGCGCAGTGAAGGGGGAGGTGACCTTGTCGGCGAGCGGGGATCTGATCGAGGCGGCCTCGCGGCTCTATGCGCTGCTCCATGCCGGAGCCGCTGCAGCGCAGCCGCGCATCGCCGTGGCGCCGATCCCCGAGGGCGATATCGGGGCTGCCATAAACGACCGCCTGCGCCGCGCCGCGGCCTGAGGCATCACGCCATCTTCTCCCACTCTTCTTCATTGCGAGCGTAGCAAAGCAATCCAGGGCGGCTTGAGACTGGCCTAGATTGCTTCACTGCGCTCGCAATGACGAGGGGGCAAGGGCAGCCGGGCAAGGCGGGTAACGAAGGCCCGCACCGTCGAGTGACGGCACGGGCCTCGCATGTTCCACGTGGAACGTTTCTCAGTAATCGTGGTCGATATCGCCGATGCCGTTCATCCGGCTACGCAGCGTCTCGGGCTTGCGGACGAGGGTGACGTTGCCCGCGCCGTTGATCTCCACGTCAACCACGCCGGTAGCGCCGATGGTCACGTCGCCCACGCCATTGATCCGGATCGTGGCGTCGCGGCCCTGAACCTTGCCGAGGTCGATGTTGCCCGCGCCGTCGGAGGTCACGAACGTCCGGGCGACCTTGCCCGATGCGTCGAGGTCGATGGCGCCGCGAGCGTTGATGCGCAAGGATTCCTGGTCGAGACCGTGGAGATCCACGTCGCCCGGTGCATCGAGGTCCAGCCCGGCGATCTCGGGAGCGGTGATTCGCACCTTGAGGCCACGATGGATCCGGGCGCTGCCGTTAAGCGAGAGGCGGCCGTTTGCCCAGACCAGCCGGTCGACCACGCTGGCGGGGCCTTCGACGGTCATCTCGGCCTTGTCACCACGCGTGAATTCGAGGTCCACCGGCACTTCCATGGCGAGCTGGCTACCCGACTGGATGGCGAACACGCGGGTCTTGCGCGGTCCCTGGTCGTGGTGATCGTCGCCGCCGTCGAAGTACCAACCCTTCGTCTCGAATTCCTGTTTCATTTTCTCGCCGCCGAAAGTCCAGGCGAGGGCGAAGGCGGCGATCGACAGGATCAGGCCGCTGGCGAATACGATGAGCAGTTTCCTGAGCATCACTTGGTCCTCCTTGTCGTCGTCAGTCTTCGGGATGGATGGCGGGTTCGAGCACGCGGTAGTGCAGGCGGCCGAACCACATGAGGGCGTTGACCACGCCGATGCCCACGATGGTGAGCAGGGCGCCGATGCCGACCGCAGCACTCATGGTGCCGAGGCCCAGCAGGATCGCGATCAGCGGGCCGCCGGGGAAGCCGGAGAAAGGCCCGGCAATCAGCATGAAGCCGCCGCCGACGAAGGCCGCCAGCACCGCCACGAACAGGCCGAAGACCACGCCCAGAACCGGCAGCACGATCGGCAGCAGGATCAGGATGTCGATCGTGGCGAGGCCCATGAAGGCAAGGATCGCGCCCCAGGCGGACGACGGCGTGCGATCACTCTTCCAATTGCGGAAGCCGGTTTCGAAGCGCAGTTCGCGGGCAAGGCGGCTCGGGTTGCCGAGGGCCGTCGCAACCTCCTCTTCGCTGCGGCCCTCGGCAAGGCCGGCTTCGAAGTGCTCTTCGTAGTCGGCGACGATGTCGTCGATGGCGTCCTGCGGCATGCCCTTGAGGCCCGCCTTCAGGCGCTTGATGAATTCGTTACGCATCATGGCTGGGCTCTCCTTCCTGAATCGGGCCTTCCTGAACGGCAGTCGGCTCTGCGGCATCGTCGAGCAGCGTGTCCACGGCCTTGGTGAAGCCGCGCCATTCGGCGACCTGCTCGGCAAGGCGCGAGCGGCCGGTTTCGGTGAGGCTGTAGTACTTGCGGGGCGGGCCGGAGGGCGATTCCTCAAGGTAGGTCTTCACCAGGCCTTCGGACTGCATGCGGCGCATCAGCGGGTAGATCGTGCCTTCGCCCATATCGACCGCGTCGGCCATGCGGCTCGCGATCTCGTAGGCGTAGCTGTCTCCCCGCGAGAGCAGCGCCAGGACGCAGAGTCCCAGCACCCCTTTCTTCAACTGGATTTCGATTTCGGACATCGAATCATCTCCTGCGGATGCCCATTGTGTATAGCCAGCTACTGTGTGTTGCAAGATACCTTGTTTAGAAAAGTACAGTTCGAGGCAAGATACCTTGTTATCGATAGGTATCGGTCAATGGATTGCGGCTGATTTCCGGGGTTTTCCGCGCTGAGGAGGACGGCTAGGCTGCGGCGTGATGACCACGCCTTATCATCCTCCGGTCAAGCGTTCGGTTGAGATCGCCGGGCACAAGACCTCGATCAGCCTCGAGCCGGTGTTCTGGGAACTGCTCAAGCGGGCGGCCGGGCAGGAGGGGGTGCCGGTGAACGCGCTGGTGGCGCGGATCGATGCGGAGCGGTTGGAAGCCGAGACGCCGCCCGGGCTGGCCGGGGCGGTCAGGGTCTGGCTGGCGACGTCGGCGCTACGCTAAAGCAATCCCGCTCGCAATGACGAAGGGGAGTATTGGCGAGGCGGCTGTCAGGCTGCGCGGCTGAGCCTCAACTCTGCGGGCTTGCGCAGCAGCATGTCGAGGCTGACCGGCCCCCATCCGAGGCCGTGCGCGGCCACGCAGTTGTGGCCGGGGCGGCGCCATGCTTGCCGAGTATGGCCGTGCAGCACGAGCGCATCGTCTTCCGGAGCTTTCGTGGGGTCGTTGATGAGGGTCAGGGTGCCGTGGGCCGTATCGAGGCGGTGCACGTCGCAGACGCTGGCATAGCGGCCTGTAGCAAGGCAGTTCCAGGGCTGCGGATCGCTTGCGCCGCGCACTAGGTGCTTGATGCCGGGCAGACCACCGAGGTGGACGGGGTTTCCGACATTGCCGAGGATCCAGACATTGTCGTCGTCGGCCACGCGGGCGCGCCAGACTTCGCAGATGCGGCGGGTCATCTCGGTGCTATCGGGAAAGCCGTAGGGAATCGCGTGGATGGCGCTTTCGCCGTTGAAGTTCAGGTCCGCGACAAAGTGGATCGCCATCGTCTTCTTCCCGTCCCGGAAGCGGCCGCCCCGGCGCTCCGACAAGGGTTTCAACGGGTTAGGTAAACAATTCGTTCCAGCTGGAATGCGGAGAATCAGGCAGTCCGCGCGAATTTGCGACGGATGGCAGAAGGGCGGGGAAGCCTTTGCTTTTCCCGCCCTTTTTTGCGACCACGACCGGTGATTAATATGTCGATGGAGGATCGCTCGCCGGGAAGCTCTCGTCGACCGCCTCGTCGGTTTTGTCCCAGTTCCTCGGCGGCGAACTCATGTGTTCCGGCCCGGAATCGCGCACGCCGCCGGCGAACTCGGCTTCCTGCTTCTTCTCGGTCGCGTATTTGTAGAGGGCGTAGCCGACCGCTCCGGCGGCCGCCAACTTGATGAGGCCCATGTTCGTCTCTCCTCTCGGCAGTTCGAGGAGCAAACGCGCCATGGGCCTTCGCGGTTTCCTCAGTCGCCGCCGACACGTTCGATCTGCGCGCCGACCAGCGCCAGCTTCTCTTCGAGGCGCTCGTAGCCGCGATCGAGGTGGTAGAGGCGGTGCACCTGCGTCTGGCCCTGCGCCGCGAGACCGGCGATCACGAGGCTCATCGAGGCGCGTAGGTCGGTCGCCATGACGTCGGCGCCGGTGAGGCCCTGTACGCCGTGGACGATCGCGGTGCGGCCCTTGGTCTCGATTCGCGCGCCCATGCGGTTGAGTTCGGGAACGTGCATGTAGCGGTTCTCGAAGATCGTCTCGGTCAGCACGCTGGAGCCTTCGGCCATGCACAGCAGCGCCATCAGCTGCGCCTGCATGTCGGTGGCGAAACCAGGGTAGGGCGCGGTGGAAAGGGTCACCGGCTTGAGCTTGCCGTCCGAGGCGACGTGGAGGCCGTCGGCCTTGGGCTCGACGTGGACGCCTGCATCGCGCAGCGCCTGCACGGTGGCTTCCATGTCCTCGATCTTCGCGCCCTTGAGCAGCACTTCACCGCCGGTGATGGCGGCGGCGCAGGCGTAGGAGCCGGCCTCGATGCGGTCGGGCATGACCATGTAGGTCGCGCCGTGGAGGCGGTCGACGCCGTGGATGGTGAGGTCGCTCGTGCCGATACCCTCGATCTGTGCGCCCATCGCGACGAGCAGGTTGCACAGATCGACGATCTCGGGCTCGCGCGCGGCATTGTGCAGGGTGGACTTGCCCTTGCACAGCACGGCGGTCATCAGCGCGTTCTCGGTGGCGCCCACGGAGACGACCGGGAACGAGTAGCGCCCGCCCGGCAACCCGCCGTCAGGGGCGATGGCGCGCACGTAGCCGGCGGCCAGCTCGATCGTCGCGCCCAGCGCTTCCATGACCTTGAGGTGCAGGTCGATCGGGCGATTGCCGATGGCGCAGCCGCCGGGCAGCGACACGGTCGCCTCGCCCATGCGCGCCAGCATCGGCCCAAGGACGAGGATCGAGGCGCGCATCTTGCGCACGAGGTCGTAAGGCGCGACCGAACTGGTGATGCGCGTGCCCTGCAGGGTCATGACGCGGCCGAAGTCTTCCGGACGGCTGCCCGCGATCGCGGTGGAGACGCCGAACTGGTTCATCAGGTGCTGGAAACCGTCGATATCCGCCAGACGCGGCAGATTGCGCAGCGTCAGCGGTTCTTCGGTCAGCAGCGCGCAGGGCAGCAGCGTGAGCGCGGCGTTCTTGGCGCCGGAAACGGGAATGGTGCCGGAAAGGCGCTTGCCGCCCTCGATGATGATCTTGTCCATCACCGTCCTTTAGCGCCAAACGCGCGTCCTTCAACGGGATCGGATGCAATTTCGCGCCGGATTAAGGGTTCGGTAAGATTAACATGGGGTTGTTGCGCTAAGACTATTTCCGGGCTTTAAACGCAACCGCAACATGAGCGAGGCATTATCCAGACCCATGAGTGACTCGAAATTCCGCAAGCCGGTCCGAAAAGCCGTCTTTCCCGTCGCCGGTCTCGGCACCCGTTTCCTTCCCGCCACCAAGGCGATCCCCAAGGAACTTCTTCCGGTCGTCGACCGTCCGCTGATCCAGTACGCCGTCGATGAGGCGCGCGAAGCCGGGATCGAGGAGTTCGTCTTCGTGACCGGCCGCGGCAAGACCGCGATCGTCGAGCATTTCGATACAGCTTACGAACTCGAAGCGACGATGACCGGGCGCGGCAAGTCGCTCGATCCGCTCGAACCGACGCGCATCCAGCCCGGCAATCTCGTCACCGTGCGCCAGCAGGTGCCGATGGGTCTGGGCCATGCGGTGTGGTGCGCGCGCGCGGTCGTCGGCGACGAGCCTTTCGCGATCTTCCTGCCTGACGAACTGATGTACGGCTCGCCCGGCTGCATGAAGCAGATGATCGAGGCCTACAACGAAGTGGGCGGCAACCTCGTCTCGGTGCTGGAAGTGCCGCATGAGGAAGTGTCGAGCTACGGCGTGATCGCGCCGGGCGAGAGCCGGGGGAATCTCACCGAGGTCAAGGGCCTGGTCGAGAAGCCCAAGGTGGAAGAGGCGCCCTCGAACAAGATCGTCTCTGGCCGCTACATCCTGCAGCCCGAAGTCATGGGCCTGCTCGAAACGCAGGGCAAGGGCGCGGGCGGCGAGATCCAGCTGACCGATTCGATGGCCAAGCTGATCGGCCAGCAGCCGTTCCATGCCGTGACCTTCAACGGCCGCCGTTTCGACTGCGGTTCGAAGGTAGGTTTCGTGGAAGCGACGCTGGCGATCGCGCTCGACCGTCCGGATATGCGCGACGACGTGCGCGCCATCGCGCAGAAGCTGCTGGGCTGAACGTAAATTCCTCCCCGAGCTTGCCTCGGGGAGGGGGACCGCTCGCGAAGCGAGTGGTGGAGGGGATGGATCACGAGATTCCCCCTCCGTCAGCCCTGACGGGCTGCCACCTCCCCGAGACAAGCTCGGGGAGGAATTCTTTCCTTACTGCCGAACCGGATCGGTCAGCCGCGCCATGATCGAGGCGACGTAGGCCCTGGTCTCGCGGATATTGGGAATCCCGCCGGCCTTGAGCACGCGAGCAGGACCGGCGTTGTAGGCGGCCAGCGCCTTCTCCAGATCACCGCCGAAAGCATCGAGCTGCATGCGCAGATAGCGCGCGCCGCCTTCGAGGTTGGCCATGGGATCGGCGGGATCGACGCCCATCTGCGCGGCAGTGCCGGGCATGAGCTGGGCCAGCCCACGCGCGCCCACCGGCGATAGGGCCAGTTCGTTCCAGCGGCTTTCCTGCCAGACGACCGCTTCCAGCAGCGTCGGGCTGATGTCGTACTTGGCCGCAAGCTGGGCGACGCGCTCACGCCAGCGGGTCGGGCCTGCCGCGTCGAGCGCTTCGGTAATGGACTGCGGGTGAAGCCCTGAATCGACCTCCATCGGGGTCGATTCGACCTGCTCAGTCGCCTTCGCAACAGTGCTGCCGATGAATCCGACACCCGATGACTGGTCAACTTGTGCGATGTCGGAGACGGAGGGAAGGGCGGAGGGGCCGCCAGCGACCCATTCGGCGCCGGAGTTGCCGATCTGCAGAACATCCGCGTGGGCTACTGCGGGCAATGCCGCGCAAGAAACGGTGAGGAGCACGGCCAGTGCCTCAATCCGCTTCATCGATTCGTTTCCCTCACCATGGTCGCCGTCCTACCGCATCCGCGAGATCGAGTCACACGCGGATGCGGCGGAGTCGGGTTACCGGATGCCCAGCGCGGTACGGATAGAGCGCCAGGACAGCAGCTTGAAATTCTGCGCCCTGGGTGCGTTGTCGCCGTCCTGCGCCATGAACAGCCCTTCGGGATACTGCGGTCCGAAATCACCGAGCACGACTTCGATGCCGTCGGTATCGCTGGTGCCGCCGATGGCGCCGCCGTTTATCCGGAAGCGGCCCGCGGGCTTGCCGGTGGCAAGGTCGAACAGGGCATAGGCGTTGTCGCCCTGGCTCGAGGCGACGAGCCAGGCGCGGCCGTCGGCCTGCCGCGCGATGGCGAGGCCCTCGATATCGTCGACCAGGCCGTCCGCCTCACCCACGCGGGCGTAGGAACTGGCGGTCAGAGTGGGGGCGCCAAGCGGCACCTTCCAGATCGCCACGTCCTCTTCGGCGACGTAGAGTGTCTTCGTGACGTCATCGACGACGCAGCCCTCGGACTGGGTCGCGAACTTGACGTCGCGAAGGTGCTCGGCCGTGACCTTGCCGGCCTTCTCGACGAGGCGGCTTTCGGCGACGGTGCCGTCCTTGAGCACCACGTAGGCGCGGGCCAGTTCGCCTGCAACCAGCGGTGCGCCCATGCAGAAGCCGTAAGCCTCGGCCGGGGCATGTCCTGCCGGCAGGAACGATTCGGTGCCGAGCACGCTCAGCTTGCCTGTCGCGCCGTCGAGGCCGAACAGCGCGATGCGCGGCTCGGCGCGGTCGGTGCGGTCGCTGGCGCCGACGAGGATACGAGGCGATCCGTCCGCCATGCGCACTTCGCGCAGGTCCGCATTGTTGAGCGCACCGGCGGGCGAGAAGTCCTTCACTGCACCATCAAGGCCGTAGACGTAGAGCCCCGCCTTCTTGTCGGTGCCCAGGATCAGGCTGGCGGCCGGGTTCGCCGCATTGCGCCAGATCGCCGGATCGTCTGCCGCATCGGCGTTGCCCGTGCCTACGGGCATGGTCTCGCCCTCGGCCGGAATATCCGTTGCGGGATAGCGGGGGCGCGGCGCCTCGGGGGCGGTCCCCGTCGTCGCGCAGGCGGAAAGCAGGAGGGCCGGCAGCAAAGCTCCCGACCCCAGCTTCACGACATCGGCGATGCTCGTGAGGTTACGCTTCATCAGAACGACATCCTCGCGCCGAACTTCACGGTCGAGCCGTATTCCTCGTACTGGAGGAGACGCTGTGCGCCCGCGTAGTTCTGGTAGGCGTAGTACTTGGCGTTGTTCACGTTCACCCAATCCGCGAAGAGGCGGATGTTGTCGGTGAGCTTGTACTTGGCCGAGAGGTCCAGCTGGAAGTGCTGGTTGACGATGCGGTCCTGGTCCGCCGCGTTGCCCACCTCATCGAGGTACTTGTCGCGGAAGGTGCCGGCCGCGCGCAGGCTGATCGGACCCTTCTCGTAGCCGAGCACGACGTTGAAGGTGTTCTTCGACGACTGCGGCAGGTTGATGCGACGGGCGATCTGGTCACCTTCGTCGTTCTCGTAGAACACCGAGCCGCGGGCATAAGTGTAGGTATAGTTGATCTGTGTGAGCAGGCCGTCGAACGGTGCGGGCAGCATCGAGAAGACCTGGCTGTAGCCGAGTTCGATACCCGCGATCTCGGCTTTGTCGCCGTTCACCGCCTGCTCGACTTCGGTGTACTCTACGCCGTTGAAGGTGCCGCTGGCGGTCGAGGTCTGGTCGTAGATGTAGTCCTTAACCGACTTGTAGAAGGCCCCGAACGTCAGCGCGCCGTTGTTGGCGAAGTAGTATTCGAACCCTGCGTCGAAGTTCCACGACTGGTAGGGCTTGAGCGCCGGGTTGCCGAACGTGCCCTCGCCGTCCTCGTTGATGGTATAGCTCGGAGCCATGTCGCCAAGGTTCGGGCGCACCACGGTCTTGTAACCGGCAAAGCGCGCGACGAGGTTCTGCTGCGGGCTGTAGCGCACCGTCAGGCTGGGCAGCCAGTTGGTATAGTTGCGCTTGTAGGCGACCGGCGAGACGTCGATGACGGTGTCGCCGTCGTCGTTCTCCGAAACCGCGACGAGGTTGCCGCTCATGTCGTTATGGGTGCGCTCCATGCGCACGCCGCCGATCACGCGCAGCGTCGCGGAGTCCCAGCGCCCGAGCAGGTAGGCGGCGGTGACGTCTTCCTTGACCTTGTAGTCGCTGGTCGAGCTGTCGATCAGGCTGTCTTCCGGGTTCAGTTCGAAGCCGGCGCTGTTGGCGAGGTAGAAGTCGGCCGAACCGGTCTTGTTGGCGACCGGTCCCATGTCGAGCAGGCGATAGGTCTGCTTGCCCAGGACGTCGGCGAGGGTGAAGTCGCCGTCGTAGTCGTCGAAGCGGCTCATGTTGAAGTTGTAGGACTTCGTGCGCCAGCGGGCCTTGGCGCCCCCCTGGATGGTGAAGTCACCGTTGTCGCCCGCGAACGTGCGTGCGAGGTCGGCCTTGGCGGCCCATTCCTCGTCCTGGCTGTCCGACAGGGTCGTCAGTTCGAGGCGGTCGAACTTGTAGTCGCTCGCGTCATCGATGCCGCTCGAGGTGTAGGTCGGGAAGTACCGGCCGGAGTTGTCGACGGTGACGAGCGCGCCTGAATCGTTCTCGAAGTCGGCGGCGAAGCGCATCGGGTCGAGCGAGAAGGTCTCCTTCTCCGTCGACTTGGCGTAGCTGGCCTGCCAGTTGAACTTCCAGACGCCGGTGTCGGTGTCGCTGCCGATCGCGACGGTGCGGATGCGCTGGCGTTCGAAGCGGTCCTTGTGGTCGCGCTCGACGGTCAGCTTGTCGCCGTCATCGAGGTCGGCAGTGTCAAAGCTGACGGTCGAGCCCGAGGCGGTCGCGACATCGCCGAAGTCGCCGAAATCGAAAGTGGTGCGGCGGCGGTATTCATGGTCGTCGAACTGCGACCAGTTGCCGCGCACGTAGGCCTTGGTCGTGTCCGAGACGCGCCAGTCGAACGAGAGCGCCGCGTTGATGCGGGTGCGCTCCACGTCATAGTCGCGGTATTCGAGAGTTTCGCCATAGACCGCGCCATTGTCGTTCTCGGTCCAGTCGGCCATCTCGACATTGTCGGTCTCGAACTTGCGCTTGTAGTAGCTGACCGATCCGGCAACGCCGAAGTCCTCGCCGAGTTTTTGGGTGAAGTCGAACGAGCCCTTCGGGGTTACCTTGCCCGAGTAGTCGTTCCAGCTGCCCTCGGCGCTGACGTTGTAGCGGTTCTTCTTCGAATCGAAGGCGCTGGTGGTGTTGATCTGGATCGAAGCGCCGACGAAATCGCCGTCCATGTCGGGGGTGAAGCTCTTCTTGACCTCGATCGATTCGATCGTGTCGGCCGAGATCACGTCGAGCGCGACCTGGCGCACGTCGGATTCGGGGGCAGGCACGCGCACGCCGTTGAGCGAGGTCGAGTTGAGGTTCGGATCGAGACCGCGCACGGCCACGAAGCGGCCTTCGCCCTGGTCGTTGAGGATGTTGACACCCGGCAGGCGGCGCAGCGATTCCGCTACGTTCTGGTCGGGGAACTGGCCGACCGCGTCGCGGGTCAGGACCGATTCGACGCCGTCCGCCGCCTTCTGGCGCGACAGGGCGCTGGTCAGGTTTGCAGTCTGGCCGGTGACGAGAATGTCGCCGCCGCCGATCGCGGGGAGGTCGAAGCTGCCGTCGATGCGGCCCGTGGCGGGTACGGTGACGCTCTTGGTGGTCACTTCCGCGCCGACGTAGCGGGCCTCGAGCGTGTAGGTGCCTGCGGGCACGTCACCGAAGACGTAGGAGCCGTCGCGGTCGGTCTCGACCTGGCGGTTCAGTTCGATGATGCGCACGGTGGCGGACTGGAGCGCACGGGTGCCGGTGGCATCGTTGACATGGCCTGCAACTTCACCGGCATGCGCGATGGTGGCGAAGGAGGCCGAGGCAAGCAGCCCTGCGACGAGCTGGAGCGAGCGATTCATAGCTGGAATGGTTCCCTGAAGCGACGTTGTGTGTCCTTGAGGGCGGCCCGTAGGCCCGTTCCATGACGCTCACGTGATGAAACGAAGGCAGTTCGATGACAGTTGCCGCATTGCGGCAAGCACGCGAAAACGCGCCGTAACCAGATGGCCCGACGTCGAACTGTTTTCGATGAAAGAAAGGGGAATGGTGCTGCTAGGGAGGATTGAACTCCCGACCTCGTCATTACCAATGACGCGCTCTACCACTGAGCTACAGCAGCACATATTCCAGGCCCCGCAACCGGGGCACCTGTCTGCAGGGCCAGAAGCCTCCGAGACAGGGGGGCGCTATTGTCCGCGCGGCGTTCGATTGTCAAGCGCCTCTTGTGCTTTCTTTTTCGCAGCGGCAATGCAGCGGACCATGAACCCGCCGCAATCGCCTCGAAAACCCACGAAGGAAGAGCGTCTCGCCGCCAAGCTGCGCGAGAACCTGCGCCGCCGCAAGGCGCAGGCCCGCGCCGTATCCGGGCTCGGCGAGGCGGTTGAGGATGGCGAATCACAGGGCAGTAAACCGCCGCTGGCCAAATCGTCCCCGGAAAGCTAGGGGCTGCGCCAAGACCGCGTCGGTCCTGACAGTATAGGGAGCCTACATTGCCTCGCCTGATCCTGCTTCGCCACGGCCAGAGCCAGTGGAACCTCGAAAACCGTTTCACCGGCTGGTGGGACGTGGACGTCACCGAGAAGGGCGAGGCTGAAGCCCGCGCCGCCGGTGCGCTCCTGAAGGAAAAGGGCCTGCTGCCCGACGTCGCGTTCACTTCGCTGCAGACCCGCGCGATCAAGACGCTGCATCTGGCGCTGGAAGAAGCCGGTATCCTGTGGATCCCGGAAACCAAGGACTGGCGCCTGAACGAGCGTCACTATGGTGGCCTCACCGGACTCGACAAGGCGGAAACCGCAGCCAAGCACGGCGACGATCAGGTCAAGATCTGGCGTCGCAGCTTCGACATCCCGCCGCCGGTGCTGGAAAAGGGCAGCGAGTTCGACCTGTCTGGCGACGTGCGCTACGCTGGTATCGACGTGCCGATGACCGAGAGCCTCAAGGACACCATCGCCCGCGTCCTGCCGTATTACGAAGGTTCGATCGTGCCGCATCTCCATGCCGGTTCGACCGTGCTGGTCGCCGCCCACGGCAATTCGCTGCGCGCGCTGGAGAAGCACCTTTCGGGCATTTCCGACGAGGAGATCACGGGGCTGGAGATCCCTACCGGCCAGCCGATCGTCTATGAGCTCGACAACGATCTCAAGGTGCTCGACCGCTACTACCTCTCGGAGCGTTGAGCGTGACCGCGCCCGTCGCAATCGTCATGGGTAGCCAGTCCGACTGGCCGACCATGGTGAAAGCCGCCGAGATGCTCGACAAGCTGGGCGTCGCCTATGATGCCCGCATCGTCTCGGCGCACCGCACGCCTGAGCGGCTGGTGGATTTCGCCAAGAGTGCGGAAGCCGAGGGCTTCAAGGTGATCGTCGCCGGAGCGGGGGGCGCTGCCCACCTGCCCGGCATGGTCGCCTCAATGACGCACCTGCCGGTATTGGGCGTGCCCGTTCAAAGCAAGGCGCTGTCTGGCCAGGACAGCCTCCTCTCGATCGTGCAGATGCCTGCGGGTATCCCGGTCGGCACGCTGGCCATCGGTGAGGCGGGGGCGGCCAATGCAGGTCTGCTTGCGGCGGCGATCCTCGCCACCTCGGACGAGGCGCTGGCGGGCCGACTCAAGGAATTCCGGGCGGCGCAGACCGCAAGCGTGGCGGAAAAACCGGTTTGATGATGCCCATCGCTTTGCTGAAGTGCTTCGACACGCTCAGCACAAGCGAGGTAGGGTTTTAAAAGTTTCAGCACCAGATCCGCTCGCCCTGAGCTTGTCGAAGGGCACCGGCACAAGGCAGGCGTAAAGGCGTAATGATCTCTCCCGGCGAAACCATCGGCATCCTTGGCGGCGGCCAGCTCGGGCGGATGATCGCCATGGCGGCGGCGCAGCTTGGCTACCGCTGCCACGTCTACGCGCCGGAGGCGGACTCGATCGCCGCCGAGGTCTGCGCGCAGTTCACGTGCGCACCCTGGGACGATGCCGGGGCCATGGCGCGGTTCGCCGCAGACTGCGCGGTAGTGACCTACGAGTTCGAGAACGTCCCCGTCGGCCCGCTCGCGGCGCTGGGCGACACGCCGCTGCTCGCCCATGCCCGCGCGCTCGAAACGGCGCAGGACCGCCTGAACGAGAAGCGCTTCGTCACCGACCTTGGCGGCACGCCCGCACCGTTCGCGCCGGTGGACAGTGCGGAGGATCTTGCCGCCGCCATCGCCACGATCGGCTCGCCGGGCATCCTCAAGACCCGCCGCGACGGCTACGACGGCAAGGGCCAGTGGCGCATCATGACGCCGGAGGACGCTGCCGCGCTGGAGCTTCCCTCCACGCCGCTGATCTACGAGGGCTTCGTTACGTTCTTCGCTGAATTCTCGGTGATCCTGTGCCGCGGCGCGGACGGTGAGGTGCGTTTCTTCGACAGCGCCCACAACGTCCATGAGGGCGGCATCCTGTCGCTCAGCACCGTGCCCGCGCCCGCCGACCTGCTGGAACAGGTGCCTGCCGCCCGCGAACTCGCCACCAAGGTTGCCGATGCGCTGGACTATGTTGGCGTGCTGACGCTGGAATTCTTCGCCACGAAGGACGGCCCCGTCTTTAATGAGATGGCCCCGCGCGTTCACAACTCGGGCCACTGGACGATCGAGGGTTCGGTCACCAGCCAGTTCGAGAACCACGTCCGCGCGATCTGCGGGCTGCCGCTGGGTGACACCGGCCTCGCCGCCAAGGGCGTGGAAATGCGCAACCTCATCGGCGACGAGGCGCATGACTGGCCGACGATCCTCGCCGATCCGGCCAACCATCTGCATCTCTACGGCAAGGCCGCGGCGCGCCCGGGCCGCAAGATGGGCCATGTCACGCGGCTGATCCTCGACTGATGGCGCAGAGCGTCTTCCTCATCTACGCCCGCGCCGCCAATGGCGTGATCGGCCGCGACGGTACGCTGCCCTGGCGGCTCCCGGCGGACCTCAGGCGATTCAAGGCGCTGACCATGGGCAAGCCGATGGTGATGGGCCGGAAGACCTTCGAGAGCTTTCCCTCACCGCTGCCCGGCCGCCGCCACATCGTGCTGACACGCGACACCGGCTGGTCCGCCGGGGGAGCCGAGGTCGCGCATTCGGTTGAAGAGGCGCTGGCGCTCGCCAATGCGGGCGATGACGGCGGCGAAGTGGCGGTGATCGGCGGGGCGGAGATCAACGCCCTGTTCCTGCCGCTTGCCTCGCGCATCGAACTGACAGAGATCGCGGGCGCCTACGATGGCGACACCCTGATGCCGGAGCCTGGTCCTGAATGGCGCGAAACCCTGCGTGAGGAGCATCCCGCCGAGGGGGCGTTCCCCGCACATGCTTTCGTGACTCTCACGCGCGCCCTATAGCCTTCCGACCCATGATTCGCCTCGACAACCGCCAACCCGTTCCCGAATCCCTGCGCGGCGCCGTGCTGGCGCTGGGTAACTTCGACGGGTTCCACCAAGGCCATCAGGCCGTCGTGGGAGAGGCGATAAGCTGGGCGAAGGCGCAGGGCCGCCCGGCCATCGTCGCCACGTTCGATCCGCATCCCGTCCGCCACTTCAAGCCTGACGCCGAGCCCTTCCGTCTGACCACGCTGGAGCAACGGCAGGAACTGTTCGCAGCAGCAGGCGCGGATGCGATGCTGGTGCTGCACTTCGATTCGGCGATGGCGGCGATGCCCGCCGTGCAGTGGGTCGAGGAAATGCTGGTGCGCCACATGGGCGCGGTCGGCGTCGTTACCGGCGAGGACTTCACTTTCGGCCGGGCCAAGGGCGGCAACCCGCAAGTGCTGCGCGACGTCGGCGCGGCGCATGGGCTTGAGGGCCGTACCGTCGGCCCCGTCAGTGACGCAGGCGGCACCGTATCGTCCAGCCGCATCCGCGAAGCGCTCAAGTCCGGCGACTGCCAGCTGGCCGCACGCCTGCTGACGCGGCCGTTTGCGATCCGGGGCCGGGTGCAGCATGGCGACAAGCTGGGCCGCACTATCGGCTTTCCCACCGCCAACCTCGACATGGCGAACTACCTGCGCCCGCTCTACGGCATCTATGCGGTGACCGGGCGCATGCCCGACGGCCGCGTGGTTCACGGTGCGGCGAACATCGGCATCCGCCCGACGTTCGACCCGCCCAAGGAACTGCTGGAGCCGCACTTCTTCGACTTCGCAGGCGATCTCTACGGGCAGGAGATCGAGGTGGCGTTCCACCATTTCCTGCGGCCCGAGGCGAAGTTCGATTCGCTCGACGCGCTGATCGAGCAGATGGACCGGGACTGCGTGAAGGCCCGCGAACTGCTGGCGGGGCTCTGACGACGCGGCCAGACACCCCGTCACCCTGAACTCGTTTCAGGGTCCATCGGGCGGTTGGTGCCGGACTATCGCTTCACAAGGCCGCACTCGCGGTTTGCCATTCCAGACACCGGGCTCGCGGCGCAATGGACCCTGAAACAAGTTCAGGGTGACGCGGGCTGGGGACGGCGAGCCTTACCGAATCCTCGCACTTCCAACGATCCCGCATTTGCTCTAGTGCGCGTGCCACTATGACCGAACAGCGCGACTATCGTAGCACCGTCTTCCTGCCGAAGACCGATTTCCCGATGAAGGCCGGACTCCCCCAGAAGGAGCCGGGCATTCTTGCGCGCTGGCAGTCGGAAAAGATTTACGAGAAGACCCGCGACGCCCGCCGCGGCCGCGACAAGTTCGTGCTGCATGACGGCCCGCCTTATGCCAACGGCGACATGCATATTGGCCACGCGCTGAACCACATCCTCAAGGACATGGTCGTGCGCACCCAGACCCTGCTGGGCAAGGACGCGCCTTACGTTCCCGGCTGGGACTGCCACGGCCTGCCGATCGAGTGGAAGGTCGAGGAAGAGTACCGCAAGAAGAAGAAGAACAAGGACGAGGTTCCGGCGGAGGAATTCCGCGCCGAATGCCGCGCCTATGCCCAGAACTGGGTGAACGTGCAGCGCGAGCAGCTCAAGCGCCTGGGCATCAACGGCGACTGGGACAACCCGTACCTGACGATGGACTTCCAGGCCGAGGCCACCATCGTCGGCGAACTGCTCAAGTTCGCCGAGAACGGCATGCTCTATCGCGGCGCCAAGCCGGTGATGTGGTCGCCGGTGGAGAAGACCGCCCTCGCCGAAGCCGAGGTGGAGTACGAGGACATCACCTCGACCCAGATCGACGTGGCGTTCGAGATCGTTGAATCCAAGGTGCCCGAACTGGTCGGCGTTTACGCGGTGATCTGGACGACGACGCCGTGGACGATCCCGGTGAACCAGGCTTTGGCTTATGGGCCTGAGGTTACTTACACGCTGATAAATGCGAGTGACGATCGCAAGTATCTGGTTGCAGCAGATCTCCGTGACGCTTTCTTGGCCCGCACTGGCCTGCAGGAAGTTGATGAGGAAGACATGCCGGAAAGCGGCAAAGACCTCATCCAGTGGGTGCTCAATCGTTCTTACGCTGGTGCTAAGCTCGCCGGCACCATCGCCCGCCACCCGATGCACGCGCTCGGCGGCTTCTTCGCCGAGCCGCGTCCGCTGCTGGCGGGCGATTTCGTCACCACCGACAGCGGCACCGGCCTCGTCCACATGGCGCCCGACCATGGCGAGGACGACTTCGATCTGTGCAAGGCCAACGGCATCAACCCCAAGTTCGTGGTCGAGGCCGACGGCAAGTACCGCGAGGACTGGCTGTGGCTGGCCGGGCAGGGCTCGGTCATCAATCCGAAGTTCAACGCCCCCGACGGCCCGATCTGCTCTGACCTGCGCGAAGCGGGCGGCCTGCTGGCGGCTTCGGCGGACTACAAGCATTCCTACCCGCATTCGTGGCGCTCCAAGGCCAAGGTGATCTACCGCTGCACCCCGCAGTGGTTCGTGCCGATGGACCAGGCGATGACGCATATCTCGCCCAAGACCCCGGCCGACAAGCGCTGGGAGAACGAGGGCGGGGCGCTCGATCCCACTGAGGAAAACCTGATGGACGCGCCGACGCTTCGTCAGGCGGCGCTGCAGGCCATCGCCGATACCCGCTTCGTCCCCGACAAGGGCCGCAACCGCATCGGCGCGATGGTCGAGGGGCGCCCAGACTGGGTGCTCTCGCGCCAGCGCGCATGGGGCGTGCCGATCACGCTGTTCGTGCACCGCAAAACCGGTGAATACCTCGTCGACCCCGCCGTCAACGACCGTATCCGCGCCGCGATCCTTGCAAAGGGCGTCGACGGCTGGTCGGACGAGGCGGCGCAGGACCTGCTCGGCAACGCCTACGATGCCGAGGACTACGAGCGCGTCGCCGACATTCTCGACGTCTGGTTCGATTCCGGATCGACCCATGCTTTCGTCATGGAATCAGGACGTTGGCCCGACCTTCTGCGTCCCGAGGGCTATACCGGCCCGAAGGCGGACCTCTATCTCGAAGGCTCGGACCAGCATCGCGGCTGGTTCCAGTCCTCGCTGCTGGAGGCTTGCGCCACGCGCGGCCATGCGCCGTACAAGGCGGTGCTGACCCATGGATTCACCATGGATTCCAAGGGCATGAAGATGTCCAAGTCGCTCGGCAACACCATCAGCCCGCTCAAGGTGATGGAGACCAACGGGGCCGACATCATCCGCCTCTGGGCGCTCTCGGTGGACTTCACTGAGGACCACCGCATCGGTGACGAAATCCTGAAGGGCGTGGCCGACCAGTACCGTAAACTGCGGAATACCTTGCGTTATCTGCTCGGTGCGCTGGATGGTTTCAACGGCACCGAACGTGTCCACAACGTCACCAAGATGCCCGAACTGGAGCGCTACGTGCTGGCGCTGCTGGGCAAGCTGGACACCACGCTGCGCGAAGCGGTCGATGCCTTCGACTTCAACACCTACGTCCGCGCGCTGCTTGATTTCTGCAACGAGGACCTCTCGGCGTTCTTCTTCGACATCCGCAAGGACTGCCTCTACTGCGACGCGCCGACGGACCCGAAGCGCCGCGCCTATCGCACGGTGCTGGACATCCTGTTCCACGCGCTGATCCGCTATGCCGCGCCGGTGATCGTCTTCACCGCCGAGGAAACCTGGGCCAGCCGTTATCCTGACGGCGACAGCGTCCACCTGCTCGAATGGCCGGAAGTTCCCGCCGTCGAGGCCGACGACGCCAAGTGGGCCGAACTTCGCGCCCTGCGCGAAAAGGTCACCGAGGCGATTGAGCCGCTGCGCCGCGAGAAGATCATCGGCTCCAGCCTCGCCGCCGTCGTCACCGTGCCAGACAGCGCGCCGCAAGCCGATCTCGCCGAGCTGTTCATCACCGGGACAGTCACGCGCGGGCAGGGCGATGCGGTGACCGTCACCCCCTCCACCGACCACAAGTGCGGCCGCTGCTGGCGCCATCTCCCGGAAGTGACCGAGGACGGCGCGCTGTGCGATCGCTGCGACGACGTCGTGGAGCCGGCTGAATGAACCCCTGGATGAAGCGGGTGATCGGCCTGCTGGTCGCCGTGGTCGTCTATGCGATCGACCAGGGCATCAAGGGCTGGATCACCGAGGGCATCGATCTCGACCGGATCGGGCAGGTCTATGTCCTGCCGTTCTTCAACCTGACGTGGACGCAGAATTTCGGCGTCTCGCTCGGCCTGTTCACCGCGGGTTCGCCCGAGGGACGCTGGGCGCTCGTTGCCATGACCGGCGCGATCGCGGCTTTCGTGTTTGTCTGGATGCTGCGCGAGCGCAAGCTGCCGGAGATCGCGGCGCTCGGCATGGTGCTGGGCGGAGCGGCCGGAAACATCCGTGACCGCTTCGGCGTCGGCTATGTCATCGACTATGCCGACCTGCATTTCGGAGGGTGGCGGCCCTTCCTGATCTTCAATCTTGCCGATGCGGCGATCACCATCGGCGTCCTGATTATCCTTGCCCGTTCCCTGTTTTCGCGCGACAAGCCCGAGACAGAGGCGCAACCCGCCCCGATTGCAGATTAAACGCGAGTTGAATTTGATGCGCATGAAGAAAACCGCTGCCCTCCTCCTCGTCGCGACGGGCGCGGTCATGCTGTCCGCTTGCGGCAGCACCGGCCTGTTCAACCGTGCTCGCCCCGACGAGTTCGCCGTGCAGCGCCAGACCCCGCTGGTGGTGCCGCCCGACTTCTCGCTGAGCCCGCCGAAGCAGGGGCAGCCTCGCCCGACCGACGATTCGGTGCAGCAGCAGACGCTCGATGCCCTGTTCGGCGGCCCGCAGGCCCGCAGCGACATCGAGAAGTCGGCGCTCAGCCTCGCCGGCACTGCCGAGCCGTCGATCCGTTCGACGGTGGGGGATCCGCAGACCTACACAGTGGCCAAGGGCCAGCTGACCCGCGCGATCCTCGCCGCGCCGGAAGGCGACGGGCGTGATGCGCAGACTGCCGTGGGCAGCTGATCTCTCGCGGGAACGATTCGAAAAAGGCCGGGCGAAAGTCCGGCCTTTTTTGTTTGGGGCATTGCGCGGGCGCCAATGCAGACCCCGTCATCCCAGCAAAGGCTGGGACCGCTGGCCGGTTACTGCAAGCTATCGTCAGAGCGCCTTGCCGACGGTTAGGCTTTGCGCGGCCAGCGATCCCAGCCTTCGCTGGGATGACGGGCGTGTTTTGGCTGACGGGATATGTATCGGCATGACGGAGGCTTTCCTGCGATGCTGGCCCTAATTCTTCCTGCGCATGAAAAAAAGGGCACGCGGGTCGCCCCGCGTGCCCTCACATTGCCGTCCAGCCGGGTAGCAGCCCCGTCAGCCGTCGCCGGTGACGCCGTCGTCCTCATCCTCGATGCTGCTGACGAGGAGTTTGTCGATCTTGAGTCCGTCCATGTCGACGACTTCGAAGCGCCACCCCTGATCGGTGAAGTGCTCGCCCTCGCGCGGGACCTTGCGCAGAACGTGCAGGACGAAGCCCGCCAGGGTCGCGAAGTCGCGGTCCTCGGGTAGCGTCATGCCGAGGCGGTCGGCAAGGGAATCGGCGGGCATCGCGCCGGAAACCAGCAGCGATCCGTCCTCGCGCTCGGTCACCATGGGCTCGTCGCCCTCGTCCTGGTGCGATACGAAGTTGCCAGCCAGCGCCGCCAGCACGTCGGACGGCGTCACCACGCCCTCGAGGTGCCCGTATTCGTCGTGCACCACGGCCATCGATACTTCGGCGGTCTGCAGCTTGCGAAGGGCATCCATGGCGTCGAGCTGGTCGGGGATGACCTCGGCCTTGCGCATCATCGCGCGGACCTCGACCGTCCGGCCCTCGACCAGCGCGGCGAGCACTTCCTTGACCTTGAGGATGCCCACGACGTTGTCCGGCGCGCCTTCGCCCGCCACTACCGGCAGGAGAGAATGCGGCGAGGCGGCGATCTTGGCGCGAAGGGTCGTCTCGTCGGCGTCGGCGTCGATCCAGTCGATCTGGTTGCGCGGGGTCATCAGTTCGCGCACGGGTCGTTCGGCAAGGCGCATGACGCCGGTCATCATCGCGCGCTCCTCCTCCTCGATCACGCCGGTGCGGGTCGCCTCGGCGAAGATCATGTGGAGTTCCTCGGCGGTGAGCCTTTCGGTGTCGCCGCTGCGGATCGAGAACAGGCGCAGGATCAGGCCCGAGGATTTGTCGAGCAGCCAGACGAACGGACCCATGATGGTCGCCAGCCAGCTCATCGGCTGGGCCATGAAGACCGCCACCGGCTCTGCCATGCGGAGCGCCAGCTGCTTGGGCACCAGTTCGCCGACGACGACGCTGGCGTAAGTCGTGGCGATGATGACCACGGCGAAGCCGAGTTCCCCGGCGAAGCGCACCGGCACGCCCAGCATGGCGAGGCGATCACCGACCGGCTGGCCGAGGCTCGCGCCCGAATAGGCACCGGCGATGATGCCGATCAGGGTGATGCCGATCTGCACGGTGGAGAGGAAGCGGCCCGGATCGGCAGCCAGGTCCATGGCGGTCTGGGCGGCCCGGCTGCCCTTGTCGGCAGAGACCTTGAGGCGCGGCGTGCGCGCGGAGACGATGGCCAGTTCGGACATCGAGAACAGGCCGTTCAGTAGAATCAGCCCGATGATGATGAGGACGTCGGTCCAGGGAAAGGGTGTCACAGTACTTCCACCGCTAGCAGAGATTGTGCGTCTCGCGAAGAACCCGCGTTGTCCGAATGCTGCCCGAATGCCTGACGGCAACGCTTTGCAACGATTGCCGCATTCTGCGGTGCGATCGGGAACCCAAGGTTGTGGAGTGTGTTGAGCGCCCGTGAGCCATTCGCCGTTCATGTTCACTACCGCACAGATGCCCGCTATAAGGGCACATCAAGAGGAAGGGACACCCTAGAGATGAAGAAGTCGCGCCTGATCACTTCGGCCGCCGCGGTTCTCGCGATGGTTACGGTTTCCGCCTGCGTCACCGATCCCAACACCGGTGAGCGCAAGGTTTCGCGCACGGCAATCGGCGGCGTCGGCGGCGCGGGCCTCGGCTACCTGCTGGGCAGCGTCATCGGCGGCAAGACCGCGCGCATCGTCGGCGCGGGCATCGGCGGCGTCGCGGGCGGCGTCGTCGGCTACCAGATGGACAAGCAGATCAAGGAACTCAAGGAGCAGACCGCCGGTTCGGGCATCGACGTAACCCAGCAGGGCGACGGCATCCTCGTGAACCTGCCGGACGTGACGTTCGCGGTCGATTCGACCGTGATCAGCCCCTCGTTCCAGACTTCGCTGGACAAGGTCGCGCAGTCGATGGTCCAGTATCCGAACAGCCTCGTCGACGTGTATGGCCATACCGATTCCACCGGTTCGGCCGCCTACAACATGGACCTGTCGAAGCGCCGCGCCGATTCGGTCGCGCGCTACCTGATCAGCCGGGGCGTTTCGTCCTCGCGCATCCAGACGCAGGGCATGGGCATGAATTACCCTGTCGCGGACAACAACACGCCGGAGGGCCGTGCCCTCAACCGCCGCGTCGAGATCAAGATCACGCCGGTCACGACCGACGACGCCAACGCGGCGAAGTAAGAGCTTCCGCAGGAAGCGGGATCGGGGAAGGGGGCGGCGCGCGAAAGTGCACCGCCCCCTTCTTTATAAGCGCGTGATTTCCATGGAATAACTTGAAACGCAACAATATCGGCGTAGTCTGCTCGCGAACCGGGTTCGGGGGGACTTGATGCGTTTCGGGATTGTAGTGGCGGCGCTGGCTGCGTGGTTTTGGACCATACCCGCGCAGGCGGCCTGGATGGAAGCGTCGAGCGAACACTTCGTCATCTACGCCAACGATTCCGATAAGGACATCACCCGCTTCGCTCAGCAGCTTGAGCGGTATCACGCGGGGATGGCCTTCGTGCTGGGCTCCAAGGTGGCTAAGCCCAGCCCGTCGAACCGGGTGACTGTCTATGTGGTCCGCAACACCCGCGAAGTCCGTGAACTCCACGGCGGTGACAACAAGTTCATCGGGGGCTTCTACGTGCCGAGGGCAGGGGGCTCGCTGGCGATCGTGCCAGCGGTGCAGAGCGGCAGCGGGGCGGTCACGTGGTCGATGATCGTGCTGCTGCACGAATATGCGCACCACTTCCTGATCTCGACCAACGTGGCGGCGATGCCGCGCTGGCTGAGCGAGGGCTCCGCGGAATTCTTCGCCTCGGCCAAGTTCGAGGCGGACGGCGGCCTGTGGCTCGGCAGGCCAGCCAACCACCGCGCGGGCGAACTGCTCTACGCCCAGGACGTCAAGGCGGCCGACCTGCTCGACCCTACCGAGTACGACAAGCGCAAGCACACCAGCTACGACGCCTTCTATGGCAAGAGCTGGCTGCTCTATCACTACCTGACGTTTGGTGGCGACCGCAAAGGTCAGTTCAGCACCTACACGGACCTGCTCGCCAAAGGGCGCGGCCAGAGGGCTGCGGCGCTGGAGGCGTTCGGGGATTTCGACAAGCTGGAGAAGGACCTCGACCATTACCTGCGTCAGCGGCGCATGACGGCGCTGACGCTCAAGCCGGAGATCCTGACGATCGGCCCGGTTTCACTGCGCACTCTTTCCCCCGGCGAGGCGGAGATCATGCCGATCCGCATCCGCTCGCGCCGGGGCGTGACGAGCGAGGAAGCGGCGAAGCTGCTGGTGGAGGCGCGGTCTATCGCGGCGAAGTATCCCGACGATGCGGCGGTCCTTGCCGCGCTTGCGGAATGCGAGTTCGATGCGGGGCACGACAAGGAGGCGATCGCCGCAGCCGATGCCGCGATCAGGCGCGATCCCTCGCAGGTCAATGCTTATGTCCAGAAGGGTTACGCGCTGTTCCGCGAGGCCGAGAACAACAAGGGCGATGCCAGGGAGCAGGCGGCGGCATACAAGACCGCGAGGGCACCGTTCATTGCGCTCAACAGGTTGGAAAATGATCACCCGCTGCCGCTGATCTACTTCTACCGCAGTTTCGTAGAGCAGGGGGAGCAACCGTCCCAACTGGCTGTCGATGGGCTGATCCGGGCCGTCGAACTGGCGCCATTCGACCTTGGCCTGCGCATGACGCTGGGTACGACGTTGCTGCATCTCGGGCGCTCGCCGGAGGCACGGATCGTGCTGGGGCCGGTGGCCAACAATCCGCATGGCGGCGGTATGAGTGCCTTTGCCCACAATCTGATCGACCGGATGGAGAAGGACCCGTCCTGGAAGGGGGAGGACATGGGGGAGGAAGTTTCCGGCGAGGATAAACCCGAAGGCGACGCTTCCTGACCCTTTCGCGCCCTGCGTGAATCAGGCTGAATAGCGCCGGGCGCGATCCGCGAGCCGTTCCACCGCTGCCGCATGGATGCCGTTCGATGAGACCAGGACGCCGAATGCCCGGGGATCGCGTTTGTTGTAATTGAGCGGCTGGCCGAAGGCGTCGGTCACCGCGGCACCTGCCTCGCGTGCAATGAGGCCGGCGGCGGCAATGTCCCACTCGTAGCCCCAGCGCAGTGTCGCCAGCAGGTCAGCCTGGTCGGATGCGACCATCGCCATGCGCAGGGCGATCGAATTGGGCTGATCGACGAGGGTAAGGTCGGAATCCTCCGTCGCCAGCTTGTGTGCCGGAACGCGCGAGCCGGAAAGGACATCGCGATTGCTCGCGCTTAGCCGCACGCCATTGAGCCAGGCGCCCTTGCCCGCTTCGGCAGACCAGAATTCGCCGCCTTCATCGCGGTTGCGCACCGGGGCGAAGAGGTAGCCTAGCAGCGGACGGCGGGTATTCACCAGAGCGACGGAAATCGCCCAGCCCTTGCGGCCGTGGATGTAATCGCGGGTGCCGTCGATCGGATCGACCAGCCACACCAGTTCATGATCCTGTCGGTCCTGTGTGTCGGCGGTCTCTTCCGAGAGCCATCCTGCCGCAGGCAGCAATGCGCGCAATTCCTGCTTGAGATAGGCATCGACTGCGAGATCGGCACTGCAGACCGGACTTCCCGGTGTCTTTTCCCACGATTCGAGGTCATGCCCATCGCCCGGCCAGCCGGCAAGGGCGATGCGTCCGGCCTCCCGGACAATGGCTTCGAGTCGCATTCTGTCGATCATCGGGCAAGTTCCCGCAATTAATTGCTATTGCGAACTGTTATCAAATGAGTGCGGTCAAATTCGTCGCAGCTATGCATTTGCGCAGGCGTCGGGCCTTTTCAAGGCCGTCCGGATGTGCTTAGGCGGCAGGCGAACATATGGCTACGGCGCCTTCCCCGGGAACCTCCAGCAGAAAGCGATTTGAGCGATGAACATTCACGAATATCAGGGCAAGGAACTCCTCGCGAAGTACGGCGTGGGCATTCCCGCCGGCATCGCCGCCCTCTCCGTCGAAGAGGCAGTCGCTGCTGCCAAGCAGCTTCCCGGACCACTCTACGTCGTCAAGGCGCAGATCCACGCCGGCGGCCGCGGCAAGGGCAAGTTCAAGGAACTCCCCGCCGACGCCAAGGGCGGCGTGCGTCTTGCCAAGTCGATCGAGGAAGTCGAGGCTTTCGCCAAGGAAATGCTCGGCAACACCCTCGTCACCATCCAGACCGGTCAAGCGGGCAAGCAGGTCAACCGTCTCTACGTGACCGACGGCGTCGACATCGACAAGGAATACTATCTGTCGATGCTGGTGGACCGCAAGACCGGCCGCGTTGCCATGATCGTGTCGACCGAAGGCGGCATGGACATCGAGGAAGTCGCCCACAACACGCCCGAGAAGATCACCACGATCACCATCGATCCGGCCGAAGGCTTCCAGGCCCACCACGGCCGCGCCGTCGCTTTCGCGCTGAAGCTGACCGGTGACCTCAACAAGCAGGCCCAGAAGCTCGCCAAGCAGCTCTACACCGCGTTCATCGCGATGGACTGCGACATGGTCGAGATCAACCCGCTGGTCGAGAGCAAGGGCGGCGAACTGCTCGTCCTCGACACCAAGATGAGCTTCGATTCGAACGCTCTCGCCCGTCACCCCGACATCTTCGCCCTGCGCGACGAGACCGAGGAAGACCCGGCCGAGATCGAAGCCTCGAAGTACGACCTCGCCTACATCAAGCTCGACGGCGACATCGGCTGCATGGTCAACGGCGCGGGCCTTGCAATGGCGACGATGGACATCATCAAGCTCAACGGCATGTTCCCGGCCAACTTCCTCGACGTCGGCGGCGGCGCCAACAAGGAGAAGGTGACCGCGGCGTTCAAGATCATTCTCGCGGACCCCGCTGTGAAGGGCATCCTCGTGAACATCTTCGGCGGCATCATGAAGTGCGACATCATCGCCGAGGGCATCGTTGCCGCGGCCAAGGAAGTGAACCTGCAGGTTCCGCTCGTCGTCCGCCTCGAAGGCACCAACGTCCAGCAGGGCAAGGACATCCTGGCTAATTCGGGCCTGGCGATCGTCCCCGCCAACGACCTGGGCGATGCCGCCAAGAAGATCGTCGCCGAAGTCCAGGCTGTCGCCTGACCCTTTCGGTGATGCGCATCATGCGCACGATCATATAGCGAATATTGAGACGGCGGGGGTTTCGCGACCCCCGCCGTTTCTGCATGTATGCGTTGCGCGAAGTTTCTCTTTTCCCGTCGCAAGCTCTTAGCGCTTTTGCGAGGCTTGACGTCGAGGCAGAGGAACGCGATAGCTCGCACCAGAATTTAATCGTGCGGTTAAATTTGCCGTCCCAGCAGTGAGAGGACAGATCGCAATGAAGATCATCGTGCCCGTGAAGCGGGTCATCGATTACAACGTGAAGCCGCGGGTCAAGGCCGACGGCACGGGCGTTGACCTTGCCAACGTCAAGATGAGCATGAACCCCTTCGACGAAATCGCCGTCGAGGAAGCCATCCGCCTCAAGGAAGCGGGCAAGGCCGAAGAGATCATCGCCGTTTCGGTTGGGCCGACGAAGGCGCAGGAAACCCTGCGTACCGCGCTCGCCATGGGCGCTGACCGCGCGATCCTGATCGAGACCGACGCCGAAGTGGAACCGCTGGCCGTCGCCAAGATCCTCAAGGCCATTGTGGCTGAAGAGAATCCCGGCCTCGTGATCCTCGGCAAGCAGGCGATCGACGACGATTCGAACCAGACCGGCCAGATGCTCGCCGCGCTGACCGGCCGTCCGCAGGGCACTTTCGCCTCGAAGGTCGATGTTGCCGGCGACTCGGTCTCCGTGACCCGCGAAGTCGATGGCGGCCTCGAGACGGTGAAGCTTGAGCTTCCTGCCATCGTCACCACCGACCTGCGCCTCAACGAGCCGCGCTACGCTTCGCTGCCCAACATCATGAAGGCTAAGAAGAAGCAGCTCGATGTGAAGTCGCCCGCCGACTACGGCGTGGACATCGCGCCGCGTCTCAAGACCCTCAAGGTCTCCGAGCCGCCGGTGCGTTCGGCCGGCATCAAGGTTGCCGACGTTGACGGCCTCGTCGCCAAGCTCAAGGAACTGGGAGTCGCATAATGAAGACGCTCGTCTGGGTCGAACACGACAACGCCTCCGTCAAGGACGCCACCCTCTCCGCCGTCACCGCTGCTGCCAAGCTGGGTGAAGTCCACCTCCTCGTCGCCGGTTCCGGTGCGCGTGCCGTGGCCGATGCTGCCGCGCAGATTTCGGGCGTGGGCAAGGTCCACTTCGCCGACGACGCGGCTTACGAGCACGCGCTGGCGGAGAACATCGCGCCGCTGATCGTGGACCTCATGGGCCACCACGACGCTTTCGTCGCGCCCGCCACGACCACCGGCAAGAACGTCGCGCCGCGCGTTGCCGCGCTGCTCGACGTCGCGCAGATCTCGGACATCCTCTCGGTCGAGGGCGAGAAGACCTTCACCCGTCCGATCTACGCGGGCAACGCTATCGCCACCGTGGAATCGAGCGATCCGAAGCTCGTCATCACCGTGCGCGGCACCGCCTTCGCCAAGGCCGAGGCCACCGGCGGTTCGGGCGTGGTCGAGGACGTGACCGGGGCCGGTGATGCGGGCCTCTCCAGCTTCGTGGGCGCGGAAATCGCCAAGTCGGAGCGTCCGGAGCTGACCAGCGCCAAGATCATCGTCTCGGGCGGCCGCGCCCTGAAGGACTCGGAGACTTTCGAGGCCACCATCATGCCGCTCGCCGACAAGCTTGGCGCCGCCGTCGGCGCCTCGCGTGCTGCGGTCGATGCAGGCTATGTGCCCAACGATTACCAGGTCGGCCAGACCGGCAAGATCGTGGCGCCGGAAGTCTACATCGCGGTCGGCATCTCGGGCGCGATCCAGCACCTTGCGGGCATGAAGGACTCCAAGACCATCATCGCCATAAACAAGGACGAGGACGCCCCGATCTTCCAGGTCGCCGACGTCGGCCTCGTCGCGGACCTGTTCAACGCGGTGCCGGAGCTTACCGGCAAGCTGTAACGGTTTCATTTCTGCAACCGTCACAAACATTTAACCCCCGGATGCAAATCTGGGGGTTAATTTGTATGGGATGACGCCGAGCAGCCCGGCACTGATAAGGGGTTGAGCCTTCAAAGGGACGAGACGCCAACTTCAGATGTCAGCAATCTCGGCAGTTTACGATGGGGGATGAGGTAGATGAAGGTTGGCGACGCATTTACGCAAATGATCGTAGCCACTCTTTTGGCCTTTCCGTCCACCGCATTTTCTGAGGAAGAGCAGATAATATTGCAGCCGACCTCCATCTGGAATGTCACGAAGGAGGAAAACTCTTGCCTGCTCGTTCGGCAATTCGGTGCGCCCGGCCAAAAAACATTACTCAGTATTCGCCAGCCGACACTGGACGACTGGCTGGACCTGTCGATTGCCGGCAAGGCTATCGAACGTGTTGAATGGAATAAGGTGGTCCAACTGGACTATGGTATCGAACCGCCGGTCACGATCAAAGATCCCCGCTCAGCTATGAACTCCGTATATGGGCCTGCAATGATCCTCCGGGCACGGATCGGCACGGAGGCGATAGAGGACCACGCATCGAATCCGGAGCAAGTTGTAGATCATCAGCAGGACGTGGAGCAGATCGGAATTCTGAATCCGGGAATTAATCTGCTTCTCAAGACCGGGAAAATGGCGCGGCCTCTCCAGGCATTGCGCAAGTGCGTCGATGACATGTTTCTTGGGTGGGGTGTGGAGCCTTCCCGGTTGAGGATGTTGTCGCAGCCACCAAAAATGAAATCGCCCATGGCTTTTGCCAAAGCGCTTTACGGCAGTCATCCACCTGAGACGACGAGCAAAAGCAAAAGCGAGAAAGTCACGTTTCTGGTGGTGCTGGATGCACAAGGTGTTGTGACCCATTGCAAGGTTATTCAAACCACGGATCAACGATTCAATGACTGGGCGTGCAATGGGGCATCTGCAGCCGCTTTCGAGCCCGCTCGCGATGAAAACGGCACGGCTGTGCCGTGGTATTACGTAAGCGCAGCCATTTATAACAGGGATTAGGTTTTTAGAACTATCTCCGTTCAAGAAGCGTCAGATTGGCGGACTCCTGTCCTTCTGACTGCTGAGTGCCATAGAGCACGAACCCCAGCCGCGTCGCCACCCGCTCGGATGCGCTGTTGCCGTTCTCGATCATGCAGGCGATGCGTTTAGGACCGTGCTCATGGTCGAACCAGCGCAGCGCTGCTTCCATCGTTTCGCTCGCAACGCCTTTGCCCCACCAGTCGCGGCGCACGATCCAGCCCGCCTCGGGGACGTCGTCCATGCCCACGTCGGCGCCGAACCCACGCCATGAATGGAACACGCCGCATGTCGCGATGATGTCGTCCATGCCGCGCGGGCGCACCATGAAGGTGCCGTAGCCGAAGAGCGCCCAGGAACCGGCATTACGCATCAGGCGGTCGAACTGGGGCTGCTTCTCGGCCGAAGCGGGGCCGAGGTAGCGTCGAGTTTCTTCGTCATCGATCAGGGCGCAGAGTTGCGGCAGATCGCCCGCTACCGGGCGCCACAGGTCGAAACGGTCGGTCTTCAGCAGTGGGCCATCGGTCATAGCAGCCGATCGATGGCATGGATGCAGACCCCGAACAAGCCGCCCACCAATGTGCCGTTGATGCGAATGAACTGCAGGTCGCGGCCTACCGCGCCTTCGAGGCGGTTGCTGATCGTGCGGGCGTCCCAGCGCTTCACGGTGCCCGAGACGAGGCCGACGATCTCCTCCCCATAGCGCGCGGTGACGCCCACCAGCGTGCGGCGGGCGAAGCGGTTGATCTGGGCCTGCAGGCGCGGATCGCCTTGTAGTGCGGCCCCCAGTTCGCCGAGCATCGTCGTCAGTTGCCCCGCCAGCGCGGCGTCGGGATTGCGGGCGGCGTCGATCAGCTTGCGGCGCAGACGCTCCCAGACCGACTGCCACCACTGGCCGACTGCGGGATTGGCGATCAGTTCGCGCTTCGCGTTTTCCACGCGCTCGCGGGTTTCCGGATCGTTGACGAGGCGGTCGGCCAGACTTTCCAGCATTTGCTCGACTTTGAGTTTCAGCGGATGGTCGGGCTGGACGATCATCTCGGCGAGCAGCTTGTAGAGGCCGTCGAGCACTGAATTGGCGATGCGGGTGTCGAGGCCGGTCAGGCGGAGCAGGCTGTGGGCGCGCTCGCGGATCATGGCGCGCACCATCTCCTCGTTCGCTTCCAGAGCTTCGCCCACCCAGCGCACCGCGCCTTCGACGAGGGGCAGGTGGCGGCGGTCGGCGATCATCGCGCTGAGCATCTGGCCGAGCAGGGGGGCGACTTCGACCCGCTCCAACTGGCGTGCGAGTCCGGACCGCACCTGATTGCCGAGCCGCTCAGGATCGAGCGATTCGAGTACGTCGGCGATCAGGTTGGCGGCGCCAGCGCGGATGCGCGACTGGCCGCCGCGCCCCGGGTCGGCGAGGAATCCCCCCGCGGCCGCCGCGAAGTTGAAGGCATTCACGCGCCGCGCGACAACTTGCGGGGTGAGGAAGTTGTCGCGCAGGAACGTTGCCATCGAATCGGCGATGCGGTCCTTGTTCTCCGGAATGATCGCCGTGTGCGGGATCGGCAGGCCGAGTGGACGGCGGAACAGCGCGGTTACCGCGAACCAGTCCGCGAGGCCGCCGACCATCGCCGCCTCGGTGAAGGCGATGGCGTACCCCCATGCCGGGTGCGTGCCTGCAACCTTGTGGAGCACAACGAAGGCGACACCCATCGCCAGCAGCAGCCCGGTCGCGAACAGGCGCATCCGGCGGCCTCGATCGATGGCGATGCCCGTCAGCGGTATACCTGCATTCCGACGCCCGATTGGCAGCAAGCTGGCCCCTTTCTTACTCGGCCGGGTGCGCGTGAGTGGGCGTCCCGGCGTGGTGCTGATCGGGGTCGTAGGTCAGCAGCGACTTGCGCAGCTTCGGCCCGACCCGCTTCTCGAAACCATCGGCGAGGCTGAAGGCTGCAGGCACGATCACCAGCGTGAGCAGGGTGGAGAGCAGGAGTCCGCCGATCACCGTCACGCCCATCGGCGCACGGAACGCGCCGTCGCCCGAGATCGACAGTGCGGTTGGCACCATGCCCGCGGTCATCGCCACGGTGGTCATGACGATCGGTTGGGCGCGCTTGTGTCCGGCGTCCATGATCGCGGTGAGCTTGTCGACGCCCTTGCTCATCTCCTCAATCGCGAAGTCGATCAGCAGGATGGAGTTCTTGGCGACGATCCCCAGCAGCATCAGGATACCGATGTAGACCGGCATCGAGATCGGCTGCCCGGCGATGGTCAGCGCCAGCATGCCGCCCAGCGGCGCCAGCAGCAGCGAGGCCATGTTCACCAGCGGGGAGACGAAGCGCTTGTAGAGCAGCACCAGCACCGCGAAGACGAGGAAGATGCCCGAGATGACGGCGGTGACGAAATTGGTGATCATCTCCGCCTGCCACTTGTCCTCGCCGACGGGGGCGTTGGAAACGCCCATCGGCAGGTTCTTCATGATCGGCAGGTTCTGGATCTGCGTCATGATTGGCCCCTTGACCTGGCCTTCGCCAAGGTCGGCGCCGACGAAGATGCGGCGAGACTGGTTGTAGCGCTGGATCTGCGTCGGTCCTGCGCCGAAGCGGATTTCCGCCACCCGCTTCAAGGGCACGGTGCCGCCACTGACGGTAGAGACCGGCAGGTTTTCGATCGTCGAGAAGTCGCGGCGCGAGGTGCGGTCGAGGATCACGCGGATCGGCACCTGACGGTCGCTCAGCGAGAACTTGGCGGCATTCTGGTCGATCTCGCCCAGCGTCGCGATGCGGATCGTCTGGCTGAGCGCGGACGTAGTGACGCCAAGCTGCGCCGCAAGGTCGGGGCGCGGCACGATCAGCAACTCGGGGCGCTGCAGGTCGGCGGCGATGCGCGGGGCGACGACGCCGGGGATCGCGCGCATCTGCTCCACGAGGGTCTGTGCGGTCTTGTTCAGCAGTTCGGAATCGCTGCCCGACAGCATGATCGACAAGTCGCGGCCCGACCCGAAACCACCGGACTGCGAGGCGAAGCTGACGCGCGCGTCGGCGACGTCCTGCAGTTGCGGGGCCATGCGGCGCTCGAACTCGATGCTGGTCGCCTCGCGCTCCTTGGCGGGCTTGAGGGCGATGTAGAGCGTGCCGGAACCTTCGCCCGCGAATTGCAGGACGCGCTCGACCTCGGGCTGCTTTTCAAGCAGGCGCGAGACGCGGCCGCCGATCAACTCGGACTGTTCGAGCGTGGTGCCGGGCACCAGTTCGATCTTGACCTCGCTGGTGTCATTGTTGGTGCTCGGCTGGAACTGCTGCGGCAGGCCGGCGAGGAGCGCGAATGTGACGACCAGCGCATAGACCGAGGCGCAGAAGGCGTAGAAGCGGTGGTCGTGCATGCGCGCGATCACACGGTCGGTGTAATAGCGATACCAGCGGCCGAGTGCCCCCATCGCGCTGGCGAGCAAGCGGAACAGCTTGCCCAGCAGCCAGATCGCCACGGGAATGGCGAGCGGGGAGAGGATCGCGGCGATCACGAAGGCGGCGCTCTTGAGGCCGATCTTGGTAATTCCGGTCTGCAGGGCCGTGAACAGCAGTCCGGATGCGCCGAGTCCGGCGGCGATCAGCAGGATGAATGCGATCGTGGCGACCACTGCGTAGGCGGGATGGAACGGCTGACGCACCAGCGCGGCCTTGCGGCGGTGCGCTTCGCGGCTGTCGAGCGTCCAGGCGAGGATCTTCATGTAGAGGTCCATGGCCTTGCCGCCGCCGTGCTCGGCATGGCCGTGCGCCTTGAGGAAGTAGGCCGCGACCATCGGTGTGATCACGCGCGCGACGGCAAGGCTCATCAGTACCGCGACCACGACGGTCAGGCCGAATGCCTTGAAGAACTGGCCCGGAATGCCCGGCATCAGGCCGACCGGCAGGAACACCGCGACGATCGAGAAGGTGGTCGCGACGACCGCGAGGCCGATCTCGTCGGCGGCGTCGATCGAGGCCTGATAAGCGCTCTTGCCCATGCGCATGTGGCGCACGATGTTCTCGATCTCGACGATGGCGTCGTCGACCAGCACGCCCGCGACGAGGCTGAGCGCGAGGAGCGAGAGGAAGTTCAGCGTGAAGCCCAGCAGGTCCATGAACCAGAAGGTCGGGATCGCCGAGAGCGGGATCGCCAGCGCCGAGATCATCGTCGCGCGCCAGTCACGCAGGAACAGGAAGACGATGACGATCGCCAGCACCGCGCCCTCGACCAGCGCCTCCATCGAGGAGGTGTACTGACCGCGCGTGTAGTCCACCTGCGAGAACAGGCGGGTGACGTGGATGTCGGGGTGGGACTTCTGGATTTCCTTCAGCTTCTCCATCGCCGCGTCGTAGACGGCGACGTCGGAGGCGCCGCGTGCGCGCTCGAACCCGAAAGTGACGACTTCGCGGCCGTTGACGCGGGCGATGTCGGTCTGCTCGGAGAAGCCGTCATGGACGCTGGCGACGTCGGTGAGTTTCACCGAACGACCGTTGCCGAGGTTGATGCGCTTCTGCGAGAGGTCGTAGGCGGTCTCGGCATTGCCCAGCACGCGCACCGACTGGCGCGAACCGGCGATTTCCGCCTGACCGCCTGCCGCATCGACGTTGACCTGACGCAGCACGTTGTTGAGCGCCTCGGCGCTGACGCCCAGCGCCTGCATGCGCTGGGGATCGACGACGACGCGAATCTCGCGGTTGACGCCGCCGTCGCGGCTGACGGTGGCCATGCCCTCGACGCCGAGCAGGGTCTTGGCGATGGTGTCATCCACGAACCAGCTGAGCTGCTCGATCGTCATGTCGTCGGCGCGCACCGCGAAGTAGGCGAGCGAGCCGCCGCCGCCCGCCTCGATCTTCTGGACCTGCGGTTCGAGGATGCCGTCGGGCAACTGGCCGCGCACCTGATCGACCGCGTTCTTCACCTGCTGGGTCGCCACATCGACGTTCGTGCCGACGGAGAAGAACACCAGCGTGGTCGAGCGGCCTTCCGAGGCGGTCGACTGGATTTCCTCGACCCCGGGAATCGAACGGACCGAGCCTTCGACGATCTGGGTGATCTGCGTCTCGATCTCGGTCGGAGCGGCGCCGGGCTGCGAGACGCCGATGTGGACGCCCGGAAACTCGACGTCCGGCATGTTGTTCACGTCCATCCGGTTGAACGAGACGATACCGGCGATCATCAGGCCGATGAAGAAGACGATCGGGATGATCGGGTTGCGGATCGACCAGGCCGAGATGTTGCGCATGGGTTCGGCTCGCCCGTTACTTGGCTGCAGTCGAGGGGCGCGGCTTGACCTTGTCCCCGTCGTTGAGGAAGCCGCCGGCGCGCATCACGATCTTCTCGTCGCCACCCAGGCCCGCGGTGACGGTGATGCCGGTCGCGGTGACGAGGCCGGTCTTAACCGGCTGGCGGTGGACGCGGTCGTCCTTGCCGACGACGTAGACGAACGAGCCCTTGGCATCGTTCTGGATCGCGGATTCGGGCAGCATCGGCGCGACGACCGTGCCGCTTTCGATCACGGCGGTGGCGAAGCCGCCGGGACGCAGCGCCGGGTCGTACTTGAGCGCGATGCGCGCGGTGCCCTGGCGAGTGGTATTGTCGATGGTGGGCGCGAGTTGCCAGACCTGCCCGGTGAAGCTCCTGCCCGAGCCGACCGGCGTGACGTTCGCGGTGACGCCGACGTGCAGCTTGGCAAGGTCGTCCTCGGAGAGCAGGGCCAGCAGTTCCATCTCGCCGTCGCGGGCAAGGTTGAACAGCACGCCGCTGCCGCCGCTTACCACCTGCCCGACTTCGACGTTGCGCGCGAGGACGAGGCCCGAGGCGGGCGCGACGATGTTGAGCCGCGCATTTTGCGCCTGCAGCTGGCCGAGCGTAGCGCGCGCCACGCCGACGCGGGCGACGGCGGCATCGCGGGTGGCGGTCAGCTGGTCGATGTCGGCCTTGGAGATGAACCCGCGATCGACGAGCTTGAGGCCGCGATCGAGATTGGCCTGCGCCAGCCGGGCGTCAGCCTCGGCCACGCGGATCTGGGCGGACTGGCTGGCGGCGGACTGGACCTGCACCGAACGGTCGATGACCGCAAGGACCTGACCCTTCTGCACCCAGTCGCCTGCGTCCACGCGCACTTCGCGCACTTCGCCGCCTTCGCCGACCGAGCCCACCGGCATGGCGCGGCGTGCAGCGAGCGATCCGGTTCCGGTGATTTCCCCGGCAACACTGGAGCGGCCCGGCACCACGACCGAGACGACGGGAACCTGCGTGGTATCGGCACCGGCGGCATCGGCCGCGTCGCCCTTGTGCAGCACGAACCACAGCGCGGCTGCCAGCAGCACGACGGTGACGATGACCAGAACGATCACCCGGCGCGAGCGACGGTCCAGGGCATCGTCCCTGTCGAGCGACGTTCCCGCCGCGTCAAAGACGTGAGGTTCGTCTGCCTGCCCGCCGACCTGAGAGGGGCCGGCTTCAATCTTGCCATCGTAGTTCATCTGTTCACCGCACGCATGCACGCGCCCCCGGGCGGCGTGCTCTCCCGCCGCATCGTCCGCCCTTGTGCCTGTATTCAGGCGGGGCTGCCGATATGGCTTAAACCGCTGGATTCATATACTCGCGGGAACAGGGTGGCAACGCGAACCGGGTTTCACGTCGACAGGCATCGACGAACGACTTCATTGCGCCAGTCTGGCCAGGTGAATGTGTTTTATTGCGTCGGAACGTGAAAAGGCGACCGTGAAGATGCTCCACGGCCGCCTTTGAACTTGGTTGACGAAGTTAGAGGGGGCTCAGAACTTCTGCTGGCGCTCGTAGAGATCGCGATAGTGTTGGATTCGTGTCACACGCAGGCCCTGCATGCCCGAACGATCGACGGCGCGCTGCCACGAGGCGAATTCCTCGAGTGTGAGGCAATAGCGCTCGCAGACTTCGTCGATCGTCAGCAGGCCGCCGTTGACGGCGGCGACGACTTCGGCCTTGCGGCGCACGACCCAGCGCGTGGTGTTTGGGGGGGGGAGGTCGGCAACCGTCAGCGGCTCGCCGAGCGGGCCGATCACCTGTGCCGGACGGATTTTCTGGTTCTCGATCATCTTTACCCTCGTTCGCCGCTATCGTTCACATCGGCGACTGGAGAATCCTTGCCTCCAACGGGCTTGCCATTGCTTGAAGCATCAAGGTTAACGTTTCTTGAGCATTCTTCGTAAGCATTAAGAGCCGAGGCGGCGCACCCGTCGAAGCTGCCGCGCAGCCGAAGCCGCGTGGCTGCCGCGTCCTCTCCCAGCACACCGAGCCGGTCGTGCGTGGCGAAGAGGCGGGAGCGCAGCGCCTGCCAGTCGATCATTGCGGGATCGGCGGGGAGGTGCCCTTCGGAAAGCCCGTCGCAGCCCGGAACCGCAGGTATCCCTGCGGTGCGACCCGGAGCGTCCCCTGTATCGGGGGTCATGTGATGTGGTGCGACGTTCATGATGCAGGCCCTATAACCCGCAGGTGGTCAAGGGATCGTAAAAGCCGTTTTTACCCTTTCTTCACGATGGGAAAGGGGGCGAAAAAGGCGGAGGATAGGAATCCGGCGCGCTTGGCTGTATGTGCGCCCCCACCATGACCGCGTTTTCCGATCTTCTTTCCGGGCTCGACCCCGCCGAACTGTTCCAACTTGCCGAGCCTCTGTCCGCCCGCCGCATCGTCGTGGCCATGTCAGGGGGCGTGGACAGTTCGGTCGTCGCCGCTCTTGCCGCCGCGAGCGGGGCGGAAGTCATCGGCGTAACCCTTCAACTCTACGACTACGGCGCCGCGACCGGCCGCAAGGGCGCGTGCTGCGCCGGCGACGACATCCGCGACGCGCGCGCGGTCGCCGACCGCCTAGGCATCGCCCACTACGTCTTCGATCACGAGAGCGCCTTCCGCGAGGAAGTGGTCGAGCGCTTCGCCGACGACTACCTCGCCGGGCGCACGCCGATCCCCTGCATTCGCTGCAACATGGGGCCGAAGTTCACCGACCTGCTGACGATGGCGCGCGAACTGGGCGCGGATTGCCTCGCCACCGGTCACTACGTGCGCCGGGTGATGGGCGCGGCGGGTTCCGAGCTGCACTGCGCCCTCGATCCGGCGCGCGACCAGAGCTACTTCCTTTACGGCACCACCGAGAAGCAGCTGGATTTCCTGCGCTTTCCCCTCGGCGGCCTGCCCAAGACCGAGACGCGCCGTCTGGCCGAAGCGGCGGGCCTGCGCGTCGCCGCCAAGCCCGACAGCCAGGACATCTGCTTCGTGCCCGATGGCGATTACGCCAAGATCGTGCGCGCCGTCCGTCCCGAGGGCGAGGCGCCGGGCGAGATCGTCCATGCCGAGACCGGAGCGGTGCTCGGCAGCCATCGCGGCGTCATCCACTACACCGTGGGCCAGCGCCGGGGCCTGGAGATCGGCGGCCAGCCCGAGCCGCTCTACGTCACCGGTATCGAAGCGGAAACCCGGCAGGTCCGTGTCGGCCCGCGCCGCCTGCTGGCGACCGCCTCGGCGAGGCTGGTGGAGACCAACCGCATCGGGCCGATTCCCGATGCACCGCTGACCGCCAAGGTGCGCTCGCTCGCCAAGCCGGTGCCGATCGTGCTCGACGGCCCGCTGGGCGAGGGCGCGGACACGACGATCCGCTTTGCCGAACCCGAATACGGCGTCGCGCCAGGACAGGCGGCGGTGATCTACGCCGGGGAGCGGGTGATCGGCGGCGGCTGGATCGATTCGACCGAAAGCGCGGCTTAACCTTCGTCATTGCGAGCGCAGCGAAGCAATCCAGAGCGGTTCAATGCTGCCTTGAATTGCTTCGCTGCGCTCGCAATGACGAAGTGTGCTCAATCCTGCCACGGCTCCAGCCGACACCCGCGCGCCGGATCGAAATCCGCGCTCTGCTTCGCCAGCAGCGGCACCGAGGCCCTGACCGTGCGCGTATCGGCGTCCTCCGACAGCGATACCCAGCGCCCGGCGCCCGCGAGCCCCGCCACCTTGAGATCGCCCTCGCACAAGTCCATCGGCCGCTTCGACACGAACCGGCACACGCAGCCGATCCGCGCGCCATAGGCGGCGCCGACGAGCGCTTCCTCGCGCAGCCCACGCCACATCCACCCCAGGCACAACACCATCGCCAGCAGCGCGATCAGGATCACGTTGCGCTTCCAGCGCGAGGGTTGCCGTGTCGGATAGGCCGCACCTGCGCCCCTATCCCCCGGTCCGGGTTGCCCGGATGTTGCCATTCTCAAACGCCTCGCACATGACCGGCGCGCCATGTCGGTGCGCCGTCCCCCCCTTATCGCCGCGATGCTGATGCTGCCAGCCCTGTGGGGCTGCGGCTCCGGCGCGCCCGCAGGACCGCCGCCGCCAAGCACCGAATCGCTCGCCGCGATCAAGGATTCCGGCGGCGCCCCGCGCGAATCGCTGGGCCGTACCATCGATCGCCTGTTCGACGACGAGGCGGTGGGTAAAACCGACGCCCTCGTCATCCTCAAGCGCGGCTCGGTCGTGGTCGAGCGCTACGGCGAGGGCGTTAAGCCCGATTCGCGCCTTCCAGGCTGGTCGGCTGGCCAGTGCGTGACGGCGCTGATGATCGGCCAACTGGTCAGCGACGGCCGCCTGCGCCTCAACGAATCGGCCCCTGTGCCTGAATGGCAGCGCCCGGGTGACCCACGCGGCGTCATCACCTTGCGCCAGCTCCTGCAGATGCGCTCGGGCCTGCGCCATGTCGAGACGACCAGCGCGGGGACCGGCCGCATCGAGGACGAATCGGACCGCATGCGCATGCTGTTCCTCGACGGCCGCGACGACATGGCCTCCTACGCCGAGGCGCAGCCGCTGGAGGCCCCGGCGGGCAAGATTTTCGTGCATTCCTCGGCCAGCGCGGTGATCCTTTCGGACCTTGCCGCGCGGGTGCTTTCGCCCGATCACGACGCGCTGCGGCGCCGGGCGGCGGTGAGCGACTATTTGCGCAACCGCGTGCTGCAGCCGATCGGGTTGGGCTCGGCGATCGTCGGGTACGACCGGGCGGGGACGATGATCGGTTCGGGCATGATCGCCATGACCGCGCGCGACTGGGGTAATCTGGGCGAATTCATCCGCCACACCGGCTCGGTCGGCGGCGCGCAGATCCTGCCGCGTCGCTGGATGCAGTTCATGCTGGAACCGAGCCCGCGCGAGCCGGGTTATGGCGCTGGCGTATGGCTCAATCGCGGCGAGGCCAACGACGGCGCCCGCCTGTGGCCCGGCGCGGCGGATAAGGACGTCTTCGCGTGTCTGGGCGATTACGGGCAGTTCGTGATCGGCTCACCCGGGCAACTGCTGACGGTTGTGCGCATCGGCCATAGCGACCCGGCACAGGCGCGCGAGGTGCATGACCGGCTGGGCGCGCTGCTGGCGCTGTTTCCGAAGAATTGAGGGGCGCATACCGCTCATGGGGCTTCGACAAGCTCAGCGTGAGAGGATTTTCGGACTATTGTGTGTTGCCGCTCAGGCTGAGCTTGTCGAAGCCCCCGAGGCAAGGCGCGACTTCAGACCGTAAAGCTCTCACCGCAGCCGCAGGCGCCTTTGGCGTTGGGGTTGTTGAACACGAACCCGGCGGTGAAATCGTCCTCCACCCAGTCCATCGTGCTGCCGACGAGATACAGCACCGAGGCCCCGTCGATATAGAACAGGCCGCCGGGGGTCTCGATCTTCTCGTCGAACCTGGCTTCCTCGGTCACGTAGTCGACCGAGTAGGCGAGGCCCGAGCAGCCCCGGCGCGGGGTGGAGAGCTTCACGCCGATCGCGCCTTCGGGGGCCTCGCTCATCAGCTTGGCGATGCGGGCTTCGGCGCTGGGCGTCAGGATGACGGCGGCGGGGCGGATAGGGCGGGTCTTGGTGGTGGTTTCGGTCATGAGAGCCTCTTCTGCCAGAACAGCGCGTGTCCGGCCTCGGGGTCGAGCTGGTAGTCGCCGTAGCCCAGCGATGCGTAGAGTTCCTTGGCGCGCTGGTTCCCGCTCAGCACTTCGAGCGTGATCTTGCAGGCACCGCGCGCGCGGGCTTCCCCCTCGATCGCGGCGAACAGGGCGCGGGCGATGCCCTTGCCGCGATGGGCAGGGGCGACGGCCATGTCGTGAATGTTGACCAGCGGGCGCGCCGCGAAGGTCGAGAAGCCGGTGAAGCAGTTGGCAATGCCCACGGGTTCACCCTCGAGCCGCGCGAGCAGCACGAAGGCGCCGGGCACTTGTGCCAGAGCGGGCACCAGCCGTTCGCGCACATCGTCGGAAAGCGGTTCGCCACCGCCCATCGGATCGCGCGCATAGACGTCGAGCATCGCCACGATCGCCGCCGCGTCGGCAGGATCGGCGAAGTTCGCGCGCGTGATCGCAAGGTCAGGGGCGAGGGTATCACTCACAGCATTCCCAGTTCCAGCTTGGCCTCGTCGGTCATCTTGGCCATGTCCCACGGCGGATCCCAGACGAGGTTCACTTCACAGTCGCGCACGCCGGGCACCGCCGAGACGCGCAGTTCCACTTCGCCCGGCATCGATTCGGCGACCGGGCAATGGGGGGTGGTGAGCGTCATGATGACCTGCACCGATGCCTCGGGCGAAACCTCGACGCCGTAAATCAGGCCGAGGTCGTAGATGTTCACCGGAATCTCGGGGTCGAAAATCTCCTTCAGGGCGTCGATGACGCCATCGTAGATCGCACCACCCGGGTCGGCCGGGTCGATGCCCTGCGGCTTTTCGGCGAGGAATCCGTCGAGGTAGTCGCGCTTGCGCTCCTCGGGCGGGGGCACGGCATCGTCCACGCGCGCACGCGGAGCGGGGGGAGCCGCATCGACTTCCTCTACGCTGAATGCAGGCTTCTGGTCACTCATCCGAAAATTCTCCTGGTGCGCTCGATTCCTTTCAGGAGCGCCTCGATATCGCTTTCATCGCTGTAGAGACCGAAGCTGGCCCGCGCCGTCGCGGGGACGCCAAGGTGTTCCATCAGCGGCTGGGCACAGTGGTGCCCGGCGCGGATCGCCACGCCTTCTTCATCCAATATGGTGCCGAGGTCGTGCGGATGCACCCCGTCGAGCGCAAAACTGACGATGCCGAGCGAATCGTCCGGCCCGAACAGCGTCACGTCGTTGCGCCCCCGCAATTCGCTGCGCAGCAGGACAGCAAGATCACGCTCGTGCTTTTCGGCGCGGTTCAGGCCGATGGCGGCAAGCCAGTCCATCGCGGCGGCCATGCCGATGGCCTCAACGATGTTGGGCGTGCCTGCCTCGAACCGCTGCGGGGCAGGGGCGTAGGTGGTCTTTGCGAAGGTGACCTTGTCGATCATTGAGCCGCCGCCTTGCCAGGGCTGCATCCCGTCTAGGATTTCCTTGCGCGCCCAGAGCACGCCGATTCCGGTCGGGCCGTAGAGCTTGTGCGCGGAGAAGGCGTAGAAGTCGCAGTCGAACGCTTTCACGTCGAGTGCGAGGCGCGGCGCGGCCTGGCAGCCGTCGATCAGCAGCTTCGCGCCGACCGCATGGGCGAGCTTTGCGGCATGTTCCACGTGGAGCACGGAGCCCAGCACGTTCGACACATGAGCGAAGGCGACCAGCTTGTGCGCGGGCGTCAGGATGCGCTCGGCGGCTTCGAGGTCGATGCGGCCCTTGGCGTCGAGCGGGCAGACATCGATCTCCACGCCGTTTCGCAGCAGTTGCCAGGGCACGATGTTGGAGTGGTGTTCCAGCGTCGAGAGCAGGATGCGGTCGCCGGGCTGAAGGTTGGCGGCGGCCCAGCTCTGGGCGACGAGATTGATCGATTCGGTCGCGCCGCGCGTGAAGACGATTTCGTCCTCCTCGGCGTTCAGGAACGCGGCGGTGCGGCGGCGGGCCGCCTCAAACGCCAGCGTCATGTCGGCCGAGCGTGCGTAGACGCCGCGATGCACGGTCGCATAGTCGCGGCCCATTGCGGCGACGGTGGCGTCGATCACCGCTTGCGGCTTCTGCGCGGTGGCGGCGGTGTCGAGGTAGTGCCAGTCGCCGGCAAGGCCGGGGAACTGGCTCTTGAGCGCGAGTTCTGCGGTGTCGAGACTCACAGGATCGCCTCCAGACGGGCGATCGCCGCTGCGCTCAGTTCCTCTTCGCCCGCCGCGCCGGTGAAGGCTTCGGCGATGAAGGCCTGCAGCATCAGGCGCTTGGCCTGCGGCGGGGTGAGGCCGCGGCTCATCAGGTAGAACAGACCCTGCGCGTCGAGTTCGCCTACCGCGCAGCCATGCGCGGCCTTGACGTCGTCGGCGTAGATTTCGAGTTCGGGGCGCGCATTGGCGGTCGCGGTGCGTTCCAGCAGCATGGCGCGGACCGACTGTTCGGCATCGGTTCCGTCGGCGCCGCGCTCCACCGCGATGCGGCCGAGGTAGGTGCCGACCGACTTGCCGGCCAGCACCGTGCGCACGATCTGCTCCGACGTCGCGTTCAGCCCGGCGTGGGTGACTTCGGTGACGATCTCCAGAGTCTCCTCAGCCGTAGCCAGCTGCGCCGCGCCCAGCGTGAAGTCGGCGCCTTCGGCCAGCCGCACGTCCACCGCGATGCGGCCATAGGCAGGCCCGGCGGTCAGCACGCGAAGATCGAACTTCGCACCCTTGCCGAGCGTGATGGCGATGTGGCGGGCGACGGCTCCGGTGCCGGTCTCGACGATCTGCAGCGAATCCTCGGCGCCGTCCGCAACCGCGATTTCTTCGGTCACGATCGGCCAGACGGTCTCCAGCGCCGCGATGTCGGAGTAGCGGAAGTCCTCGTGCCTGCGGGTGGGGAGGGCGAGTTCGACGTTCATGCCGCCTCCTGCACCACCGCCTCGTAGCCCTCTTCCTCAAGACGCAGGGCAAGGTCGGGTCCACCCGACTTGACGATGCGCCCGGCGGCGAGGACGTGGACGAAGTCCGGCTTCACGTAGTCCAGCAGGCGCTGGTAGTGGGTGATGAGCAGCACCGCCTTGTCGGGCGCACGCATGATCGCATTGATGCCTTCACCGCAGATGCGCAGCGCGTCGATGTCGAGGCCGGAGTCGGTCTCATCGAGGATCGCCAGCTTCGGGTTCAGGATGCCCATCTGCACCATCTCGGCGCGCTTCTTCTCGCCGCCCGAGAAGCCGACGTTCACCGGGCGCTTGAGCATGTCCATGTCCATGCGCAGCAGGCCCGCCTTTTCCTTGGCGAGCTTGAGGAATTCGCCGCCCGAAAGCGGTTCCTCGCCTCGGCCCTTGCGCTGGGCGTTGGCGGCCTCGCGCAGGAACTGGACGAAGGAGACGCCGGGAATCTCGACCGGGTACTGGAAGCCCAGGAACAGGCCGGCGGCGGCGCGCTCGTGCGGTTCGCGTTCGAGCAGGTCGGTCCCTGCGAAGTCCACCGAGCCACCGGTCACTTCATAGCCCGGACGGCCGCCGAGCGTGTAGCCCAGCGTCGACTTGCCCGCGCCGTTCGGCCCCATTATCGCGTGGATCTCGCCGGGATTGATGGTGAGCGAGAGACCCTTGAGGATCGGCTTGTCGGCGACGTTTGCTGTCAGGTTATCGATCTTGAGCATGGCTTATCCTTCGTCGCTCACGAACGTCCCTGCCGGACGTGAGCCAGCCTTCTTGCGCGCGGAGCGCTTGTCGAAGGGCACATTGAGTTCGGTGTTGATTTCGCGGACCACGGTATCGACCTGGCCGATCACTTCCTCTTCCGAGAAGCGCAGCACGCGGATGCCGACTTCGGTGAGCTTGCGGTCCTGCAATTCATTGACGTCGGGGTTGGAATCCTCGGCGCTCAGCTGGATCACGATCCAGCGCGAGGGGCAGGCGAAATCGACGATCGCCGAGCCGACGATCGACTGCCGCGTGAACTTTACCCCGCCCAGCTTCGAGCCGGAAAGCTGCGCCCACAGGGCCTTCTGCGCTTCGCTGGGGTTGCGGCGCTGGTCCTTGGCACGCTCCTTCAGCGTTTCGAGGCGCGTGCCGGTAACGGCGAAGCTGGCCTTGGCGTCTGCCTTCGGCCCGTTTGAGGCGAGGCTGATGCCCAAAGTCTTGCGGGCGGCGGTCATGGTGTGGTCCTTCGTATCTTCTGTTTTTCTGCGTCACCCTGAACTTGTTTCAGGGTCCATTGTGCCTCCTGCCCCGGTCCCTGCCGCAGCGAATCGACCGGGCGGCTGGTGAAACGAGCCTTCGGTCTGCGCTGCCCGATGGACCCTGAAACAAGTTCAGGGTGACGGAGGAAAGAGGAGAGGGCGGGCATTACCCCACGCTGCCTTCCAGCGAGATCCCCAGCAGCTTCTGCGCTTCCACCGCGAATTCCATCGGCAGTTGCTGCAGCACTTCCTTGGCGAAGCCGTTGACGATCAGCGCCACCGCCTGCTCGGTGTCGAGGCCGCGCTGCATGGCGTAGAACAGCTGGTCGTCGCTGATCTTGCTGGTGGTCGCCTCGTGCTCGATCTGGGCGCTGGGGTTGCGCACTTCGATGTAGGGCACCGTATGCGCGCCGCACTCCTTGCCGAGCAGCAGCGAATCGCACTGGGTGAAGTTGCGCACGTTATCGGCATTCGCACCCACGCGCACGAGGCCGCGATAGGTGTTGTTCGACTTGCCCGCCGAGATGCCCTTGGAGATGATCGTCGAGCGGCTGCCCTTGCCGTTGTGGATCATCTTGGTGCCGGTATCGGCCTGCTGGTAGTTGTTGGTGACGGCCACCGAGTAGAACTCGCCCACCGAATCCTCGCCGTTGAGGACGCAGCTGGGGTACTTCCACGTCACCGCAGAGCCGGTTTCCACCTGGGTCCAGCTGATCTTGGAGCGTGCGCCCTGGCAAAGCCCGCGTTTGGTGACGAAGTTGTAGATGCCGCCCTTGCCGTTGGCATCGCCCGGATACCAGTTCTGGACGGTGGAGTACTTGATCTCCGCATCCTCCATCGCGACCAGCTCGACCACGGCGGCGTGCAGCTGGTTCTCGTCGCGCATCGGCGCGGTGCAGCCTTCCAGATAGGAAACGTAGCTGCCCTTTTCGGCCACGATCAGCGTGCGCTCGAACTGGCCGGTGTTCTCCGCGTTGATGCGGAAATAGGTGCTCAGCTCCATCGGGCAGCGCACGCCCTCGGGGATGTAGACGAAGGTGCCGTCCGAGAAGACCGCGCAGTTCAGCGCCGCGAAGTAGTTGTCATGCACCGGGACCACACGGCCCAGCCACTTCTTCACGAGCTCCGGGAATTCGCGGATCGCCTCGGAGATCGAGCGGAAGATCACGCCCGCCTGCTCCAGCTCCTTGCGGAAGGTGGTGGCGACCGAAACCGAATCGAACACCGCGTCCACCGCGACCTTGCGCGCGCCTTCGACGCCGGCGAGCACTTTCTGCTCCTCCAGCGGAATGCCCAGCTTTTCGTAGACGCGCAGAATCTCGGGATCGACTTCGTCCAGGCTGGCGAGGGCGTCCTTCTTCTTGGGCGCGGCCCAATAGTAGGATTCCTGGTAGTCGATCGGCGGAATATCGAGCTTCGCCCAGTCCGGCGGCGTCATTTCCAGCCACTTTGCGTAAGCCTTCAGACGCCAATCGAGCATCCACTCGGGCTCGTCCTTCTTGGCCGAGATGAAGCGGATGGTGTCTTCGGACAGGCCCTTGGGGCCGTATTCCTGCTCGATGTCCGAGGACCAGCCATGCTCGTACTCGGCGACGCGGGCAGCGGCTTCGCGCGCCGCGGCATCGCGTTCAACGGGGAGGGTTTCTTCGGTCATCTCAAACTTCCTCGACGAGCTGGGTCAGCGCCACCTGGGCGAGCGCTCCGCGCACGGCCGCATTAACCTGCGGCCAGTGGCCTTTTACGTTGCAACAGGATTCCAGCGTGCAATCGCTTTTCGCGCGATCGATACAGGCGGTGAGGGCGATCGGCCCTTCCACTGCCTCGACGATGTCCGCCAGCGAGATCGTGGCGGGAGGCCGTGCGAGTCGCAGACCCCCGCCGACACCGCGCGACGAACGCATCAGTCCGGCAGAGGAGAGCTTGCTCACCAGCTTCTGCACGGTCGGAGCAGGCAGGCCGGTTTCCTCCGCCAGCTGGGCGGCGGAAATGCGCGCACGCTTGCCGCCCGCCTGCTCGATGAGCGAGCAGGTGCCGCAATGCCGCGCCGCAGCGGACATTATGACGACGGCATAGTCTGTCATACTCGACAGGCGCATGAACGGGCTTTCTGGTTCCTGTGTTTAAATCGGATCAATTCTTTCCGATTTGCACCTAGTGCAGCACGCGGCGGGTTTCAATGGCCGTTTCGCACCTGCGAGTGGTTCGCACGGTTGATCGCTGCCGCGCCATAGCTCGTCGCAAAAGATACGCAAGCCATGGAAAAAGGCTTGCTTAACGGTCGATCTGTGGGAGCCTGCCGTCAAGAAGCGCGAAAAAAGGCGGTTCCCGATCGAAATCGGAAACCGCCTTAAGTTATAAAGAACTCGAGCGCATCCCGCTACGAGCCCTTCGGGTCGCAGGACTCGTGTATGCTCCGTATGGGTCGATTTATTGTATAAACGCGACACGTTCGCAGGTCCGGATGGCTCGGGATGACCCCTAACGGGCTTTTTCATCTCGCACCGCAGCAGAAGAAGCGTTTGAGCAACACTGCCGGGGGCGTTATGCGGCGCTCGTGCTCTATTCTCTCATCCGACCCGCCCTTTTCCGAATCGAGGCCGAGAAGGCCCATGGTCTTGCGCTCAAGGCCCTGAAGCTTTCCGGACCCGGCAGTGCGCCGCGCACCGATCCGGCTTTGGCCAGCACCGTGGCGGGGATCGCTTTCCCCAGTCCGGTCGGCATGGCTGCGGGCTTCGACAAGGATGGCGAAGTGCCGGACGCGCTGCTCGGCTTGTGCTTCGGGTTTGCGGAAGTCGGTTCGATCACCCCGCTACCGCAGGCGGGCAACCCGCAGCCGCGCCTGTTCCGGCTGGTCGAGGACCGCGCGGTCATCAACCGGATGGGCTTCAACAACGGCGGCGCACAGGATGCGGTCTATCGGTTGGAAGCGCGCGTTCAGCGCCCCGGCGTGGTCGGCATCAACATCGGCGCGAACAAGGATTCGACTGACCGCGTCAACGACTATGCGATCATGGCGCGGCTGATGGCGCCGCTGGCGGGCTATCTTGCGGTCAATATCTCCAGTCCGAACACGCCGGGCCTGCGCGCGCTGCAGGACGAATCGGCGCTGACCGGGCTGCTCGACGCGGTCATCGAATCGCGCGACGAGGCTTGCGGCGCAGGGCACCGGCCTCCGGTCTTCCTCAAGGTCGCACCCGATCTCGAACCCGCCGACATCGAGGCCATCGCGCGAATCGCCATCGACAAGAAGTTGGGCGCGCTGATCGTGTCCAACACCACGATTTCGCGGCCGCAGCTGGCCTCGCAGCACAAGGGAGAAACCGGCGGCCTCTCCGGCGCGCCGCTGCGTGATCTGGCGCAGCAGCGCCTGCGCGATTTCCGCAAGGCGACGGGCGGCGCGGTGCCGCTGGTCGGGGTAGGCGGCATTGCCAATGCTACGGATGCCTGGGCGCGCATCCGGGCGGGAGCGAGCCTCGTCCAGCTTTACAGCGCCATGGTCTACGAAGGGCCGGGCATCGCCAAGGCCATCAACAAGGGCCTGCTCGAACTGATGCGCCGCGATGGCTTCGCATCGATTGCAGAGGCGGTTGGAACCGAATAAGCCTTTCTGCAATGTCCGGAAAGCTGATCCTGGGGCTGACTGCCTCGCTCGCCCTCTCTGGTTGTGCCGCGACGACGGCGACCATTCCATCGCAACCGATCGCGAGCACCCCCGCCGTCGCGGGGCCTGCCGTATTCGATGCTGGGATGGTCAGCGCCGCCGATCCGCATGCGGCCGAGGCCGGTGCGTCGATCCTGCGGCGTGGCGGCAGCGCCACCGACGCCGCGATCGCGACGATGCTGGCGCTAACCGTGGTCGAGCCGCAAAGCTCGGGGATCGGCGGCGGCGGCTTCCTGATGCTCGGCAACGAGAAGGGCGAAGTCGAATCCTGGGACGGGCGGGAAACCGCCCCCAAGGCCGCGACGCCCGCGCGTTTCCTTGACTCGTCGGGCCAGCCCCTGCCGTTCCGCATTGCCGTCGTCGGCGGGCGCAGCGTCGGCGTACCGGGCAACATTGCGCTCGCTGCGAAGATTCACGCGGAGCACGGCCGCCTGCCGTGGGCGGACCTGTTCCAGCCGGCGATCGACCTTGCGCGCGAGGGCTTCGTGCTTTCCCCGCGCGGGTTCCAGTCGCTCTCGAAGCAGTCCGAAACCGGCGCGCACGATGCACAGGCGCGGGGCATCTACTATGGTGCGGACGGTAAGCCGCTGCCTATCGGCACCACGATCCGCAACCCGGCACTTGCCAGCACCCTGGAAATGCTCGCGGCTAAGGGGCCGGACGGCTTCTACAAGGGAGAGCTGGCGCAGGCGATCGCGACGAAGGTCGCGGCCGAGACACCCGCCGACGGCAAGATGACCGAGGCGGACATCGCGGCGTTCTCGGCGAAGGAACGGCCCAGCACTTGCGCGAAGTACCGTGTCTATAAAATCTGCAGCATGGGTCCGCCATCCTCGGGCGCGACCACCGTGCTAGCGACGCTGATCCAGCTGGAGGACTTCGATCTCGGCAGGCTCGGCCCGGATTCGCCGGTCGCCTGGCACCTGATCGCCGAATCGGAGCGGCTGGCCTATGCCGACCGCGACCTGTTCCTGGCCGATCCCGATTTCGTGAAAGTGCCTGTCGCGGCGCTGCTCGATCCTGCCTACCTCAAGCGCCGGGGCGCGCTGATCTCGGCAGATCGGACGATGGCGACCGTCAGCGCGGGCCTGCCCGCGCCGAAACTGTCGGCAGGCCGCCATTATGTCGAACATGGCACCTCGCATTTCGTCGTCGTCGACAGGCAGGGCGAGGTCGTCTCTTGGACATCGACGATCGAAAGCGCTTTCGGTTCGGGCATCATGGTCGGCGGATTCTATCTGAACAACGAACTCACCGATTTCAGCTTCGCGCCCGAAAAAGACGGCGCGATCGTCGCCAACCGGGTCGAGGGCGGCAAGCGGCCGCGCAGTTCGATGGCGCCCACCATCGTCTACGGCCCCGACGGCAAGCTGTTGTTCGTCGTCGGTGCGGCGGGCGGCGCTACGATCCCGGTGCAAGTGATCCGCGCGCTGGTCGGCGTGCTCGACTGGAAGCTGCCGGTGGACAAGGCGCTGGCGCTGCCGGTCCTGTTCGCGCCGACCGATGCCATCAACGTCGAGAAGGGCACGCGGCTCGAGGCTATGATTCCGGCGCTGCAGGCGCTGGGGCATGCGTCGGTGCGGGCCACCGAGATGCCGCTCAAGACCAACGGGGTGCTGGTGGTGGACGGCAGGCTGGTCGGCTCGGGCGATCCGCGCACCGAAGGTGTCGCCGTTTCGCAGTAACCTTGTGGCAACCCGCCACCCCACCTAGACGTTCGCCTACAATAGAAGTTCGTAAGGATACACCGGGGGCCGCCATGGACATTGCCGATTTCGACAACAGCGCCAACGTCGTGTCGTTGTTCCTTGCCCGCGCCGACGCGCTGGGCGAGGTGCCGATGCTCTGGGCCAAGCACGATGGCCAGTGGCGCTCGATCAGCTGGTCCGAGGCGGCGCGGCGCGTTTGCCTGATCGCCGCGTCGCTGCGCCGTATGGGCCTGCGCGATGGCGAGCGGGTGCTGATCGTTTCGGAGAACCGGCCGGAGTGGTGCCTTGCCGACCTTGCGATCATGGCGGCGGGCTGCGTGACGGTGCCGACCTACACCACCAACACGACCCGCGATCACATCCACATCCTCGAGAATTCGGGCGCCCGCGCGGCGGTCGTCTCGACCGCGAAGCTGGGCAAGGCGTTGCTGCCCGCGGTGGTGCAGACCGACATGTGCCGTCAGGTCATCGGCATGGAACCGCTCGTGCCGATGCAGGGCGGTGCCTACGAGACCCATATGTGGGAGGAACTGCTCGAGGGTGACGCCGCTACGGCCCGCGCCGAGGTGGATCAGCGCATCGCCCGCATCGGCCGTACCGACCTTGCATGCATCATCTACACCAGCGGCACCGGCGGCGCGCCGCGGGGGGTGCGCCAGCATCACGGCATGCTGCTGTCCAACGTGGCAGGCGCTGCGCAGATCATCGAGCAGGACTTCGGCTGGGATCGGGGACCGGACAAGCGCGAGATATTCCTCTCGTTCCTGCCGCTCAGCCATGCCTACGAACATACCGGCGGCCAGTGGCTGCCGATCGGGCTCGGCGGGCAGATCTATTACTCGGAAGGGCTCGACAAGCTCGCCGCCAATATCGAGGAAGTGCGCCCGACCGTGATGGTCGTCGTGCCGCGCCTGTTCGAGGTGCTGCGCACGCGCATCATGAAGCAGATCGAGAAGCAGGGCGCCGTCGCCAATCGCCTGATGGACTGGGCGATCGGTGGCGGGATGCGCCGCCTGAACGGCAGGCGCGGGCTTCTGGATTACCCGCTGGACCTGCTGATCGAGCGCACCCTTCGCCCAAAGATCCGCGCGCGCTTCGGCGGGCGGATCAAGGCGCTGGTTTCGGGCGGGGCTCCGCTCAACCCGGAGATCGGGGTGTTCTTCGACGCGATGGGGCTGACGCTCCTCCAGGGCTACGGCCAGACCGAGTCGGGGCCGATCATCAGCTGCAATCGCCCTGCGGCGGGCGTGAAATTCGACACCGTCGGTCCGCCGATGCGCGGCGTCGAGGTGAAGATCGCCGGGGACGGCGAGATTCTCGTTCGCGGTGAACTCGTGATGTCGGGCTACTGGCAGAACGAGGCGGCGACCGCGAATGTCCTCAAGGACGGCTGGCTGCACACCGGCGATATTGGCCACATCGACGATCGCGGGCGCATCGCCATCACCGACCGCAAGAAGGACATGATCGTCAACGACAAGGGCGACAACGTCTCTCCGCAGAAGGTCGAATCGATGCTGACCCTGCAGCCGGAAATCGCGCAAGCCATGGTCTATGGTGACCGCAAGCCGTACATCGTCGGCCTGATCGTCCCCGATGCCGACTGGGCGCTGCAGTGGGCGCGCGACAATGGCGAGACCTTCGATTTCGGCAAGCTGCAAGGGCTTCCGGCGTTTCGAACCGCGCTGCGCAGCGCAATCGACCGGGTCAACGCCGACCTCTCGGTGATCGAGAAGGTGCGCCAGTACGCCTTCGCCGACGAGCCGTTCTCGATCGAGAATGAAGAGATGACGCCGAGCCTGAAGATCCGGCGCCACAAGCTCAAGGAGCGCTACGCCGCGCGGCTGGACGCGCTTTATCGCGGCTGAGGAAACGCTGGCTCGCTTGCTGCGTTGACCGGGCAAACGTCAACCACAGCGAGTGCGCCATGCGTGCCTTCCCTTGTCCGAACTGCCGCCGCCTGAATCATTTCGAAGTTCGCGTCTGCCCCGGCTGCCAGGCCACGCTGGGCTATGACCCCGCGACCGACTCCTTCCGCTTCCTCGCCGACGGGGCGACCGTCTGGCGCGATGCTCAAGGCGAGGTCGCGGATGTCGTCGTCTGCGCCAACAACAACGATTACCAGATCTGCAACTGGCTGGTGGCGAGCGATGACACAACCCCGATGTGCCGCGCCTGCCGCCATAACCGCATGATCCCCGACTTGTCCGAACCCTCGGTGCCGCCGCGCTGGGGCAGGATCGAGGCGGCCAAGCGGCGCCTGTTCCATACGCTCATGAAGCTGGGCCTGCCGCTGGAAACCAAGGCCGAGGAAGGGCCGGGCATGCAAGGCCTAGCCTTTGACTTCCTCTACGACGCGGCGGCGGAGCAGGCGGGCAATCCGCAAATCTACACCGGCCACGACGGCGGGGTGATCACGCTCAACCTGATCGAGGCCGACGATGCCGAGCGCGAGCGGATGCGTCATGCGATGGGCGAGCCGTACCGGACCCTGCTCGGCCATTTCCGGCACGAGGTGGGCCACCATTACTGGTCACGGCTGGTCGAGACCGATCCGCAGGAAATCGAGGCTTTCCGCGCGGTCTTCGGCGACGAGCGGATCGACTACAATCAGGCGCTGCAGGCGCATTACAACGATAACGGCTCGAAGGTCTGGACCGACGATTTCGTGAGCTATTATGCCACGTCACACCCGTGGGAGGACTTCGCAGAGACCTTTGCGCACTATCTGCATATCGTCGACGTGCTGGCGACGGCGGGGGGCTTTGACCTTTCGCTGGCGCCGCTGCCGGGGGATGAGGTCGGGCTGGAGGTCGAACTCGATTTCAATCCCTATACCGCCGATACCCGCGCGCTAGTGGAGGCGATGGGGCCGCTGTCCTTCGCGATGAACGCTATCAACCGCTCGATGGGGCAGCCGGACCTCTATCCATTCCACTTGTCCGACGCGATCATCGCCAAGCTGGACTATATTCACAATCTGGCGGCGAAGGCGCGGGTGGGGGATTCTTTGGCTGAGCTGCCGGTTCCTGTGTGACGCCGGACTTGAAACCCTCAGTCATCGCCGCGACGGCGGTGACCCATCTGGAGACCGTGCAACAGGCGGCGTCAGGAGATGGGTTCCCGCCTTTGCGGGAATGCCGATGATAGGATCACCGGTCCCGGTTTAAGCCGCTTCCTTCTCGATGAACTCGGGATAGAAGCTGGGTTCGCGGTCGGACCATCCGGGCGCGGTGGCGGCGGCTTCGCTGATCGAGTGGAGCAGCGTGCGGCGGCGATCCGGGCGAATCTGTGGCAGCGCGGCGGCTCCGCAGAACGCGCCCGGCAACCAAGGTCGTACCCAGCCACCGAGCAGGCGCTCATAGAGGAAGCGGAAGGCGGAGAAGCTGGTCAGGCGCTCCTGCGCCAGGTCGAACGCGGCCATGCGGACCAGCTTGCCCATGAAGGCATCGACGTCGTCGAAGCTGTAATCGTCCGGGCGCATCGTGCGCAGGGTCTTGAGATCCTGGTAGGCGACGTACTGCTTTCGGATCGAGGCCAGTTCGTTCTCGTCGCGCGCCCAGAGCTTGAAAGCATCCTGGCGGCCGAGGCCGATGTCGAGGCTGCGCCGGATGTAGCGCTGCTCGCTGGGGGAGAAGCTGGCGAATTCGCGCAGCTCGTTGATCGTCAGACTAGCCGTACCTGCGTGGGCCATCGTGGTTGTCCCTGAGGTGGCGGGATGATCCCCGTCACGAGTCGGATTTAACCACGATCATCCTTTCTGGACGGTTTACGATGCAAAGGTTTGTATGCGCAGTTTGCCGTCAGAAACGGGAAAGGCTGCAGGCCCGTCCCGTTTCGGTACGAAGGTGCTCAGATAAGGCCGGCGAGGGGGCTCGACGGGTCGGCATAGCGGCGCTGGCCCATGCGACCGGCGAGGTAGGCGTGGCGACCGGCCTCGACTGCCAGCTTCATGGCGCGGGCCATGCGGACAGGCTCCTTCGCCTCGGCGATCGCGGTGTTCATCAGCACGCCGTCGCAGCCCAGTTCCATTGCCACGGCGGCTTCCGAAGCGGTGCCCACGCCCGCGTCGACCAGCACCGGGACCTTCGCGCCCTCGACGATGAGGCGCACCGTCACCTTGTTCTGGATGCCGAGGCCCGAGCCGATCGGCGCGCCCAGCGGCATCACAGCGACGGCGCCCGCCTCTTCGAGCTGCTTCGCCGCGATCGGATCGTCGACGCAGTAGACCATCGGCAGGAAGCCCTCGTTCGCGAGAATCTCGGTGGCCTTCAGCGTTTCACGCATGTCGGGATAGAGGGTGCGGGCCTCGCCCAGCACTTCCAGCTTGACCAGATCCCAGCCACCCGCCTCGCGGGCCAGGCGCAAGGTGCGGATGGCGTCGTCGGCAGTGAAGCAACCGGCGGTGTTAGGCAGGTAAGTGATCTTCCGAGGGTCGATGAAGTCGGTCAGCATCGGCGCCTTCGGGTCCGACACGTTGACCCGGCGCACGGCAACCGTGACGATCTCGGCGCCCGATGCTTCCACCGCGGCGGCGTTCTGGGCGAAGTCCTTGTACTTGCCCGTGCCCACGATCAGGCGCGAGGTAAAGGTACGACCGGCAACGGTCCAGGAATCAGCGGGGAAATCGGTCATGAAGCGCGTCCTTTCGGGGAAGCGGGGATCAGGAAAAGCGGGGCAGGATAGCCCGATCAGCCGCCGCCAACGAAGTGGACGATCTCCAGCACGTCGCCTTCTGACAAGGTCACGTCGGCAAGCGTCGAGCGCGGCGCGATCTCGGCGTTGTGCTCGACCGCGACCTTCTTGGGGTCGAGGCCGATCTGTGCGACGAGGTCGGCGATGCTGGAACCGGCGGCAATACGGCGCGGTTCGCCATTCACGGTAAGCAGGATTTCGGCAGCCATGGCTTGCCGAATAGCGCTCAACAGGCGCCGTGCAAGTTCCGAATGTGCGCGAAGGCGACAAGCGCGACGCCCGCGATCGTCAGCACCGTCTCCTCGATGCCGTGACCGACCAGCAGGGCGATGCCCATGAGCGTCAGACCCGATGCGCCTATCGCCAGCGGAGCGACACGCCCGTGGCGTAGCATGCCGAAGCCGAGCGAGATGATGCCCACGACCAGCGCAAGGGCCAGGCCGATGCGGTGGATGCTGGGCGAAAGCAGCGCTTCGCCGCCCAGTCCCAGCACGCCGACAAGGACGACGCCAAGGATGCAATGCACTGCGCAGAGCCCGCTCAGGATGATCCCGGCACGGTCGAGGCGGTTACGAATCGCAAGAAGGGCAGTACGCATGGGCAGCCATCTATGTAACGTTGTATCATCATGCAAGGGCATACGTGCGAAATTTTCAAACAAGACTCGCCGAAAGCACGTGCCGTCGAACGCCCTCTTGCGCAAATGCCCGCAAAATCGCAGGAAACGCCCGCATGAAAGAAGAAGCAGACGCATGAGAGTGAACGACGGGCGCCCGATCATCGGGACGAGTGACGATATCGCCCCGATGGTGCGCTGGCTGCTGACGGTGGCGGTCATGGTGGTGCTGATCGTTGCGGTGGGCGGGATCACCCGGCTGACCGAGTCGGGCCTTTCCATTACCCAGTGGAAGCCGCTGACCGGCGCGATCCCGCCGCTCACCGACGCACAGTGGCAGGCCGAGTTCGCCCGCTACAAGCAGATTCCGCAGTACCTCGACGTCAACGGCCCCGCCGGGATGGCGCTGGAGCAGTACAAGTTCATCTATTTCTGGGAGTGGTTCCACCGCCTGCTGGCGCGCACGATCGGCCTTGTCTTCGCGGTTCCGCTGGCGTGGTTCTGGTTCAAGCGCACGATCCCCGGCGGCTACAAGCCGCGGCTGCTGGCGCTGCTGGCGCTGGGCGGTCTGCAGGGCGTCGTCGGCTGGTGGATGGTGTCCTCGGGCCTCAGCGCCGAAGCGCTGGACCGGGTGAGTCATTTCCGCCTTGCCGCGCACCTGCTGGTGGCGCTGTTCACGCTGGGCGGGCTCGTCTGGACCGCGCTCGATCTCAAGGCGATGGAGCGCGGCGAACAGCGGGCGCGGTTGACCGGCTTTGGCGCCCTCGCGCTGGGCATGCTGACGCTGCAGCTGTTCATGGGCGCCATGGTGGCGGGCCTGCGTGCCGGTTACGTCGCCGGTGCCGGCTGGTGGAGCTGGGACGCATGGCCGCTGATGCAGGGCACCTTCTTTCCCGAGGGTGTGGAGTGGGCGCGCGGGTTCTTCTCGTCGCTGGTCAACGATCCCTACCTCACGCACTTCATCCACCGCTGGTGGGCATGGGCGGTGGTTGCGGTGCTGGTCGTCATGGGGCGCAAGCTCAAGGCAAGGCATGAGCGGCTGGTTTCGGTCGCGGTGCATTGTGCTTTCGGCACGCAAGTGCTGCTCGGCATCTTTACCGTGTGGTCCGGCGTGACTCTGTGGATCGCCGTCGCGCACCAGCTGTGCGGCGCTCTCCTCGTCGCTGCGACAGTGTGGGGGGCGCATGCCCTCGGCCGCCGGGGATGAGCACGATCGCGGGCGGGGCGCTCGTCTGGTGCCCGTTTCCAGACGAGGATGCCGCGCTGGCGGTGATCGACGTGCTGCTGGACGAAGCGCTGGTCGCATGCGCCAACATTGTGCCGGGCGTGCTGAGCATCTTCGTATGGAATGGTGAGCGCGGGACTGCGCGGGAGTTCGGCGTCCTGTTCAAGACCCGCGCGGAACTGCTGGATGCAGCCGTCGCCCGCGTTGCGCAGTTGCACCCTTACGACGATCCCGCCGTTCTTGGCTGGCGCTGCGATGCCGGGGCGCCGGAAACGCTGGCCTGGCTCGCCGGGTTGCCGTCTCGACCTTGACGGTATTATTTTACCTCTCTGCAATCCCGCGCATTGCTTGACTTACGCAGCCATTTCGACGATTTGGCCGCCTTCCGCGCTATCAGGGGATTCGCTCCCGTGGCTGGCGCTCGAATTATAGGGATAGACCAGCCATGAAGGCGCTCACGAAGGTCACCCGGTCGATCAAGCCGGCCGAGGTGGAGAAGAAGTGGCATCTGATCGATGCCGAGAATCTGGTTGTAGGCCGTCTGGCCGTGATCGTTGCAGACCTGCTGCGCGGCAAGCACAAGCCCAGCTTCACCCCCCACGTCGATTGCGGCGACCACGTCGTCATCATCAACGCGGAGAAGGTGCGCTTCACGGGCAACAAGCTCAAGCAGCAGACCTACTACAAGCACACCGGCTACGCCGGCGGCATCAAGGAAGTCACCGCGGACAAGGTCCTCGCCGGTCGCTTCCCCGAGCGCGTGCTTGAAAAGGCTGTCGAACGCATGATCCCGCGCGGCCCGCTCGGCCGTGACCAGATGCGCGCCCTGCACGTCTACGCCGGCACCGAGCACCCGCACGGTGGCACCCAGCCCGAAGCGCTCGACGTCGCTTCGATGAACCGCAAGAACAAGGTGGGCGCATAATGTCCGAGAACGAAACCGTGCAGAGCCTGTCGGACCTCGCCGAGATCGCCGGCAACGTGACCGTCGGTGACGAAACCGTTGCAGCCGCTCCCGTCTCGAACGCTCCGCTGCGCGAGCAGCAGATCGACGCGCAGGGCCGCGCTTACGCCACCGGCCGCCGCAAGGACGCCGTTGCCCGCGTGTGGATCAAGCCCGGCTCGGGCAAGATCATCGTCAACGGCCGTGACCAGGAAGTCTACTTCGCCCGTCCGACCCTGCGTCTGGTCATCAACCAGACCTTCCAGGTCGCTGGCCGCGAAGACCAGTATGACGTCGTCGCCACCGTCAAGGGCGGCGGTCTGTCGGGTCAGGCGGGCGCTGTGAAGCACGGCATCGCTCAGGCTCTCGCCAAGTACGAGCCGGCCCTGCGCTCGGCCGTCAAGGCAGCCGGCTTCCTCACCCGCGACAGCCGCGTGGTCGAGCGTAAGAAGTACGGCCGCGCCAAGGCACGCCGCAGCTTCCAGTTCTCGAAGCGCTAAGCCTATCGAGAGCTTCGGCCCAGAGCCAAGGCTACGAAAAAGGGGTCGCGGGAAACCGCGGCCCTTTTTTCATGCCGGGAGGAGGAGCGTGGCCGGTTGGACATCCTGCTCGGGGAATCTGGCAAGACTCTGAATTTCCGCCACGACGTTGTGCTTTCGGGCTTCGTTCTGGTAGTCGCTCGAGTCTGTCCGGCTGGAGTTGACCTGCGATGGAAACATCGGTTCCCTCGGAACTGCGCGACTTTCTGACGTCGCTGCCGATCGCGTTGTCGCTTGCATCGATCGACGGCGATCATCCCCTGCTCTACGTCAACGAGCGCTTCACCGAACTGACCGGCTATTCCGCCGACGACATGGTCGGTCAAAATTGCAGATTGTTGCAGGGCGGCGTGCGGGATGCGCAAGCCCATGCAAAGTTTCGCGCCTTCCTGCACAATGAGGATACCATTGCAGCCAGAGCGCCGATCATCAATTTCCGGCGCGATGGTTCGGCCTTCGTGAACCTGCTTTGCCTGACGCGCCTGAGAACGGAAGCGGGTGATGCACGCTATATCCTCGGATCCCAGTTCGATGTCACGCGGCTCGAGGCGGAGCGCCTGCAAGCTTACGAAAGGGATCTAATTCAGGCACTGAACGGTCTCGCGCCGCTGAGCGTCGGGTGCGGCATTGCCGTCGACGATGCGCTCGCAGTCATCGGTGATGCCGTCAGTCTGATGGCGCAGGCCCATCTGCGATTGCTCGATCCGTCGTCCAGTCTGAACTGACCCGCTTCAGGCCGCGAGGCGCCGGTCGTATTCCGCGCGCGCCTGCTCGACCTGATGCATGTTGGCCATCGTCCAGCCGTAGAGAGCCTTGAACGGGGTTTGCAGGGACCGGCCCAGCGGCGTGATCTCATACTCCACCCCGATCGGGGAGACGGGAATCACCCGCCGTTCGAGCAGACCGTTGCGCTCCAGCCGCCGCAGGCACTGGGTGAGCGCTTTCTGCGTCACGCCTTCGAGGTGGCGCTTGATTCCGTTGAAGCGCATGGGGCCGGCATCGAGCACGGTAAGCACCATCATGGACCACTTGTCGGCGATCTGGTCGAACAGCAGGCGACTGGGGCAATCGACCGAGAAATGTTGGCATTCGGGCATCTAGGTATCCCTGGATATACTTGCGCACCTCAGGGTGCCTCATTGACCTCAGGTATCTGATATATACCTAAGCGGTTCCCCCAGCAAACTGGAGCTGCTCCGCAATGACCGCAAGTGCCACCGACGTTCTGTTCCAGCCGTTTCGCATCGGCTCGCTGGAACTTCCCAACCGCATCGTCATGGCCCCGATGACCCGCGCTTTTGCGGCCGAGGGTATCCCCGGCGAGGCGCAAGCCGCTTACTATCGCCGTCGGGCGGAAGGCGGCGTCGGACTGATACTTTCCGAAGGAACCGTGATCGACCGCCCCGCCTCACGCAATGACCCCGGCATCCCCTTTTTCCATGGCGAATCGGCACTGGGCGGCTGGAAGCAGGTGATCGATGCGGTCCACGCCGCCGGTGGCCGCATGGGGCCGCAGCTGTGGCACACAGGCGCGACCAAGAGCTTCATGACCGAATGGGTACCCGATGCCCCGGTCGAGAGCCCGTCGGGCTACGATGCACCTGACATGCCGCGTGGGGAGGTGATGAGCGAGGAAGCCATCGCCGACACCGTCGCTGCTTTCGCCGCGGCGGCCGCAGATGCCCGCCGCCTCGGTTTTGACGTGGTCGAGCTGCATGGCGCGCATGGTTATCTCATCGACCAGTTCTTCTGGGCGGGCAGCAACCTGCGGACTGATCGCTACGGCGGCGCCACCATTCGCGAGCGCTCGCGCTTTGCGGCGGAAGTCGTCGCGGCGGTGCGCGAGGCCGTGGGGCCGGGCTATCCGCTGATCCTGCGCCTGAGCCAATGGAAGCAGCAGGACTACGCCGCGCGCCTCGCCGATACGCCGGACCTCATGGCCGACTGGCTGCAGCCGTTGGTGGAGGCGGGTGTCGATGTGCTGCATTGCTCGCAGCGTCGATTTTGGGAGCCCGAATTCCCCGAAATCGACGGCGAGAATGGGCTGAACTTTGCAGGCTGGGCCAAGAAGCTGACCGGCGCCGCGACGATCAGCGTCGGTTCGGTCGGCCTTTCTGGTGATTTCATGGCGGCATTCGGCGGCGAGGGTTCGTCCAGCGTGGGTCTGGACCGACTCGTGGAGCGCATGGAGCGTGACGAGTTTGACCTGATCGCCGTGGGCCGCGCCCTCATCACTGACGCAGACTGGGTTGCCAAAGTGCGTGACGGCAATGCGGCAGGATTGAAGGGTTTCGACGCCTCCGCGCTCGCGGAACTCGCCTGACGTTCAATGAGAACAAATATGGAACATGTAGGATTTTTCCTATAGGGTGGTCGGCGGCGGCAATCCTGCCGTCGATCCCTTGGAGGAAAAGCCAGTGTCGTTTGCTGACTTGTGCCTCTTCCTTGGGGCCTTGTTCGCCTTTGCCACCCTCATCCTGAAGGTGGTGGAGGTGAAGGGCCGGAAGTAGGCGACGGGTGGGGGATACGTTGCAGCGTGTCCCCCAGACGTTTCGAAAATGGACCGAAGACAGGAAGTCGGGCTCTGAAACGACTAAGCCCCCGCCGTTGCAGCGGCGAGGGCTTGATCCACAGGCCATGGGCCAGTGTCGTTTGCGGCGTTAACTCTACGCTTTTCGGGCGAGGAGTTCAAGTTGGGCCTGTTGTTGCGCCGAGAAGCGCGTCCGACCCAAACGACGGTTAGCCGCGGCCGCGTCCGCCATCGTCAGTACATGTGCTGGCCGCCGTTTATGCTCAGCGTCGATCCGGTAACGAAAGCCGCGTTTTCAGAGCAGAGGAAGGCGCAGCCGCGCGCGATCTCATAGGCGCTGCCGAGGCGCCCCACGGGAATTTTGGCGACGATCTTCTCCAGCACCGGGGCGGGAACCGCCGCGACCATGTCGGTGTCGATGTAGCCCGGTGCGATGGCATTGACGGTGACGCCGTATTTCGCACCTTCCTGAGCCAGTGCCTTGGTGAAGCCGTGGATTCCGCTCTTGGCTGCGGCATAGTTCACCTGGCCGTACTGGCCGGCCTGGCCGTTGATCGAGCCGATGTTGACGATGCGGCCCCAGCCGCGATCGCGCATGCCGGAGAACGTCGCTTTTGCGGTGTTGAAGCAACCGCCCAGGTTGACGCGCATGACGTCGTTCCAGTCGTCGAAGCTCATCTTGTGGAGCACGCCGTCGCGGGTGATGCCGGCATTGTTGATGACGATATCGATCGGGCCGACTTCTGCGGCAATGCGCGCGCAGCTTTCCTGTGTCGCCTCGAAATCGCCGACATCCCACTTGTATGAAGGGATACCGGTACGTTCGGTGAAGGCGGCGGCCTTTTCTTCATTGCCTGCGTAGTTCGCGACAACGGTGTGACCGCGCTCTTTCAATGCGAGCGAAACAGCTTCGCCAATACCCCGGGTTCCGCCAGTTACAATTGCAACGCGCGCCATACCTTCAGCCTTTCGTTGTGAGCATCCACCGACGACAAGGCTATGGAAGGATTATGACGGCCGCAAGGCCGACTATTGACCTAAATGCATCATTCCTGGTTGCAGATTTTGCAAGCAATATTGCTTGGATCAGAACTTGAACTGGGTGCCCACGTAAACGGCCTGGCTGTCCTGTTTGCCGTCGGTCAGCGGAACCAGCCGTTCACGTTCCTGGGAATAACGCACGCCCGCGGTCACATCGAGATTCTCGGTCACGCGATAAGCGCCGCCGAGATCCACCTCACTGCCATCGACAGCAAAAGTACGCGGAGCACGGCCGGAGGCCTTCTTCTCGTCGAGAGAGATCCGAGGGCTGAAGCGCGATTCGTCGTGCTTGGCGGGGCCGGGCGACAAGCTGAACTTCTTCAGGTCCGGCAGTTCCGCCAGAGGGCGGGTGGGCGCCTGCGGAACGAGATTCTGCGCGAAGTTCTGATATCCGCGGGAAACGCCGAGATTGAAGGCAGTAGGCGCGATGCGCAGGCGTGCCTGATCCTGATTCGCCTGCGCGAGCGGGGCGCGACCGTGGACGATGATCGCCTGCGCTGCTTCCGGATCGACGCGCACGGCGACGGTCACGGCACGATCCGCGCGATTGGGCGTGCCCGCCGGAGTGAAGGGGAACAGGTCACCCTTCGCGAGCGAGCGCAGCGCGATCGCCTGCGACAGGTTCTCCTGAGTCGTTTCGGGCGCAAGCGAATCGATCTGCCCGGAACTTGCCGAGGGGTTGCTCTTGAAGTCGGTCGAGAAAGCGAGAACCGCGCTCGGCAACGCAAGAAGGGTGACGCAGCCTGCCAGCAGCAGGCTTCCCTTCATGCCTCCCCGGGCCGCGCCCTCACGCTCGGTACTCATCGAAAGCCCCTGTCTGCTTGTCATCGAGACACTTTCACGGACTTGCCGTGAAGGATGACCCCATGATCGTCCAGACAGATTAACACGGCCTGAGTGCGGGGCAAAGGGTCAGGGGCAAAGAGGGCGCCCTCGTTCAGGACGCGCTCATCCGCGCCCTGCTTGGGACAGCCCATCGGAAAGGCGCTCTTGCCGCTGGCCCACCGGCGGTTATAGAGGCGTTTTGACGACAGGTTCGGCGCGCGCCGCGCCTGCAGCCTCTGACACCGGATTTGGGAACGAACATGACAGCCAGCACCGACAACGGCCTCTTCACCGTGCGCACGCTGACGACCGTGGGCATCTGCGCCGCGGCTGCGCTGGCGCTGGCCGGTTGCGGCGGTGGCAGGAAGAAGGAGCAGGCCAAGCTCGCGCCTTCGCAGGTCACCACCATCGGTGTGAACAGCTACCTGTGGCGTGCCAGCCTCGATTCTGTGTCGTTCATGCCGCTGCTCCAGTCGGACAGCGCCGGCGGCGTCATCATCACGGACTGGTACGTCAACCCCAAGACCCCGACCGAGCGCGTGAAAGTGTCGATCGCCATCCTCGATCAGGACTTGCGTGCCGACGCGCTGCGCGTCACCGCCGTGCGCGAAGTGCAGCAGGGTGGTGGCTGGGTGCCGGCTCCGGTGCAGGCGGCGACTGTGCAGAAGCTCGAGGACATCATCCTCACCCGCGCCCGCGACCTGCGCCGCGATTCGATCGGCGGCTGAGAGTTACCGGGCGGCCAAAAGCGCCGCCCGTTCATTTGAGCGGGCGCGTCCCGCAGGAGTTTAGACAAAGATGACCGAGCGGTTCGATCCCGCACAGGCGGACACGCGCTGGCAGGCTGCGTGGGACGAAGCGCAGAGCTTCCGCGCCGACGACACCTCATCCAAGCCGCGCAGCTACGTGCTGGAGATGTTCCCGTATCCTTCGGGCCGCATCCATATCGGCCACGTCCGCAACTACACGATGGGCGACGTGCTGGCGCGCTACAAGCGGATGAAGGGCTTCGAGGTCCTGCACCCGATGGGCTGGGACGCCTTCGGGATGCCCGCCGAGAACGCGGCGATGGAAAAGGGCGTCCACCCCGGCGGCTGGACGCGCGAGAACATCGCCAACATGAAGGCTCAGCTCAAGCGCCTCGGCTTCGCGCTCGACTGGAGCCGCGAACTGGCGACCTGCGAACCGGAATACTACGGGCAGGAACAGGCGCTGTTCCTCGACCTCTACGAACACGGCCTGGTCTACCGCAAGGAATCGGCGGTGAACTGGGATCCGGTCGACCAGACCGTTCTGGCGAACGAGCAGGTGATCGACGGGCGCGGCTGGCGCTCGGGCGCGCTGGTCGAGAAGCGCAAGCTCTCCCAGTGGTTCCTCAAGATCACCGACTTCGCCGACGAACTGCTGGACGGCCTCTCCACGCTCGACAAGTGGCCCGAGAAGGTCCGCACGATGCAGGAGAACTGGATTGGCAAGTCGCAGGGCCTGCAGTTCAGCTTCGACCTTTCCACGGGTGGCAAGGTTGAGGTCTACTCGACTCGCCCGGACACGATCTTCGGCGCCAGCTTCGTCGCCGTCGCCGCCGATCACCCGATCGCGCAAGGATGCGCCGAAGGCCGCCCCGAGGTTCAGGACTTCATCGCGTTGTGCAAGCAGGGCGGCACCACCGCCGCAGAGCTTGAAACGGCGGAGAAGCTGGGCTTCGATACCGGCATCACCGCGAAGCACCCGTTCACGGGCGCGCCGCTGCCGGTCTACATCGCCAACTTCGTGCTGATGGACTACGGCACCGGCGCGGTCATGGCCGTTCCCGGCCACGACCAGCGCGACTTCGAATTCGCCACCAAGTACCAGTTGCCGATCGCGCGCGTCGTCGCTGCGAGCGCCGAGGAAGCTGACAAGTCTTTCGATGGCGAATCCGAGGCCGGCGACGGCGTTCTCGTAAACTCCGACTTCCTCGATGGCATGAGCGTTGCTGAGGCCAAGGCCGCCGTCATCGCCCGCGCCGAGAGCGAAGGCTGGGGCGAGGGCAAGACGGTGTGGCGCCTGCGCGACTGGGGCGTTTCGCGCCAGCGCTACTGGGGCACGCCGATCCCGTTCATCCACTGCGAGGTCTGCGGCGTAGTGCCGGTGCCCAAGAAGCACCTCCCCGTCGTGCTGCCCGAGGACGTCGATTTCCAGACGCCCGGCAACCCGCTGGTGCGTCACCCGACCTGGAAGCATGTCGATTGCCCGCAGTGCGGCCACCCGGCTCGCCGAGAGACCGACACGCTCGATACTTTCGTCGATTCCTCCTGGTACTTCCTGCGCTTTGCAAGCCAGCCCGACGACCGCCCGTTCGACCCGGCAAAAATTGCCGAGTGGCTTCCGGTGGAGCAGTACATCGGCGGCATCGAGCATGCGATCCTGCACTTGCTCTACGCCCGCTTCTGGACCCGCGCGCTGGCCCGCATCGGCAAGATCGAGGTCAAGGAGCCGTTCGGCAGCCTGTTCACCCAGGGCATGGTCACGCATGAGACCTATGCCCGCGTGAATGAAGCCAACGGCCAGCCGATTTACTTCGCGCCGAGCGAAGTGGAGCGCACCTCCGAAGGCGCGACGCTCAAGGCCGATGGCGCAGCCGTTGAAGTCGGCCGCGTCATCAAGATGTCGAAGTCGAAGAAGAACGTCGTCGATCCCGACGAGATCGTCGCGACTTACGGCGCCGACGCGATCCGCTGGTTCATGCTCTCCGACAGCCCGCCCGAGCGCGACCTGCCCTGGTCGGAAGCGGGCATCGAAGGCTGCGGCCGCTTTGTCCAGCGCCTGTGGCGCCTGTTCGCGCAGTATGACGCGGCGGCGACCGGCGAGGACAAGGCGATCGACCGCAAGGTCCACCAGACCGTCGATGCCGCAGCGCGTGACATCGAATCGCTCGGCTTCAACAAGACCGTGGCGCGCATCTACGAACTGACCGGCGCGGTGGAGAAGGCCCAGCCCTCCGCCAGCCGTTCCGCCGCGATCCGCACACTGCTGCTGCTGGTGTCGCCGATGATGCCGCACCTCGCCGAAGAGGCCTGGTCCTCGATCGGAGAGGGCCTGATCGCCGACGCCGCATGGCCCGAAGTCGATCCGGCACTCCTGGTGGATGACGAGGTCACCGTGGCCGTCCAGGTCAAGGGCAAGCTGCGCGATACCCTCACCGTCGCCAAGGGCACGTCGAAGGAAGACCTCGAGGCGCTTGCCCTTGCCAGCGAGAAAGTGCAGCGTGCACTTGATGGTGCGGAAATTCGCAAGGTGATCGTGGTGCCCGACCGACTGGTAAATCTCGTCGCGTGAAGGCTTTAGTCGCCCTCACCGCCGCCGTGCTGCTCGCCGGGTGCGGGTTGCAGCCGATGTATGCCGGCGGCGGTAACGCCGCCGTCGCGCAAGGGCTTGCCGCCGTCGAAGTCTCGGCGATCCAGGGCAAGGCGGGCTGGCTAGTGCGCAATGCGCTGGTCGATGAACTTGGCGTATCGGGCGCGAAGGGCGTCACGCCGAAGTATCGGCTGGATGTGCGCCTCGACGACAAGCTGGAAAGCTTCGCGCTGCTCTCGGACGATACCGTGGGCCGCGAACGGCGTACACTGCGCGCGCGTTATCAACTGGTGGACGTGGGCAGCGGCGAGGTCGTGCTTGACCAGACTGCCGGCTCCGACGCAGGCATCGACGTCGTTTCTTCGGACTATGCGACGATCGCCGCCGAGCAGACCGCACTCGAGAATATGTCCAAGGACATTGCCACGCGCATCGTCACCAACATCGCGCTGCGTCTGCGCGGTGAAACCGCCCAGTAAAGGGCTGTGAAGGCCACCCAGAAGGAGTTCGCGGGCCTTGCCCAGCGTGCTGCCCGCGATGCCCGCGTCTTCTTCTTCTGCGGCCCTGATGAGTCGGGGGCCTCCGATGCTGCGGCGAAAATCCTCTCGCTGCTTCCCGAACCCGGCGAACGGATCGAAATGTCGGGTGCAGAATTGCGCCGCGATCCCGTCCGTCTCGGCGATGAGGCCCGCTCCACTTCCCTGTTCGGCGGCACGCGACATATATGGGTTCGAGCACAGGGCGACGAGGCGCACGATGCCGTACAGACCCTGCTTGAGAACGACGTCGAGGGATGTCCGGTCCTGATCGTCGCGACCGGTGCAACGGACAAGTCGCGGACCGCCAAGCTGCTTGCAGGTCGACCCGATGGCCTTGTCGCCATGTTCTACCCGCCGGACCTGGCTTCGGCGACAGCATCGGTACGGACGATGGCCAATGCCGCAGGCCTCAAGCTGGGCAGCGAGATCGCCGAGTGGATCGCGCGGGGAGCAGGTCTCGATACGCGGCTTGCCCGTTCGGAAGTGACCAAGCTGGCGGTCTATCTCGATGCATCCCCCGAAACTCCGCGACCGGTCGCAGCAAAAGATCTCGATGCCATAGGCGCATCGACCGAGGATGACGATTTCTCCCCGCTCGTGGATGCGGTGCTCGGGGGCAAGCGAGAGATCATTGGCTCCGAACTGAAGCGGATGCGTGAGCAGGGCATGAACCCGGTAGGCCTGCTGCTTGCGTTCGAGCGCAGGACCGCCCAGCTTGCGGGCCTCAATGCACGTCTGGGCGACAGCCGCGACGTTGCAGGCTTCCTGAAGGCGGAGGCCGGCGCACGGCGGATATTCTGGAAAGACCAACCGGCGTTGACTGCCCAGTTGCAGGTTTGGCGTGGCTATCGCCTCGAACGGCTTGTCGCGCGACTGGTCGGGCTTCATCAGGCCCTGTTGGCTAACAGTCAGGATGCGGAACTGCTATTGGCTGACGGTCTTTTGACAATTGCAAGATCGGCGCGTCCTAATTCAAAACGACCGACAATTACCACGTCCTGACAGAAACCGCTTTTAGGGTTGCCTCTTCAGTACATACGGGCATATACCTATTGCGCCGCAGCATGATGTCCGTGCTGCTCGCGCTGAGGTTCTGATGAGGGAGGCATTCAGCGTGAATTTGCAAGCCCGGGTGCTACCAGCATGAACGCCCCGTTTGCTGCAGGTTTGCTCGCCAAGGAGCGGGCCGATGTCGATGATCTGCTCGTTGCTCCGTCGCTCGAGCGGCGTCGTCTGCAATGCTATCTTTCCCTCGTCGTCGGCGACATCGCTTCGATTTTCATCGGCTTCGCTACAACCGGGTATATTCTTGCAGGATCTCAGGGTCTTGCCGAGAGCATGGTCCATGCTCAATTGATTCTTCCGATCTTCCTGACATTGGCGCTTTACAACGGTGCCTATTCAACCGCTTCGTTGCAGGATGGCTGGAAAGGCGTATTCCGCGCGTTGCTGGCTATCGTAATTGCCGTAGTCGTCGTGGTCTTCGTGCAGTTCCTGATCCGGCCGGATGCGGACGTTTCGCGCTCCGGCTTCAATGGTGGCGCTCTTGCGGCGATGGCCGTCATTGCGTGGATGCGTCTGCAGTTGCGCAGTTTCGTGCGCTGGCGTTGTGGCGACAACATCATCAACGAACTCATCATCGACGATGGCGGACCTCAAGTGCAACTGCGCGGAGCGATCCGCATTTCAGCGGCCGGAATGGGCCTGCGCCCCAACCTCAATGACCCGAATGCGCTGGATCGCATAGGTCTCGTCCTCCGCAATATCGATCGTGTGATCGTAAGCTGCCCGGCAGGACGGCGCGCTGAATGGGCGATGATGCTCAAAGGGGCGAACGTGGATGGCGAAGTGCTCGACGACGAAGTTGCGCGTCTTGGCGCACAAGGCGCGCGTGTTGTCGGCAAGCACGGGCTGTTGATGGTATCCGCTGGCCCGCTCGGGCTGCGTGATCGTGCCGTCAAGCGGCTGTTCGATGTCGCCTTCGCGGGCGGCGCCATTCTCGCCTTGTCGCCGCTGCTGATCGTGGTGGCATTGGCCGTGAAGCTGCAGGACGGAGGGCCGGTATTCTTCACCCAGCGCCGCATGGGCCGCGGCAATCGCTTCTTCAACATGTACAAGTTCCGTTCGATGACGCAGGCTCTGGGCGATGCGACCGGTTCGGTCTCCGCCTCGAAAGACGACAAGCGCATCACCACTGTCGGCCGTTTCATTCGGCGTACCAGTATCGATGAGCTGCCGCAGTTGTTCAACGTGCTGCTCGGCGACATGAGCCTGGTCGGTCCCCGGCCGCATGCCACGGGGTCGCTGGCGGGTGACAAGCTGTTCTGGGAAGTCGATCTGCGTTACTGGCAGCGCCATTCGTTGAAGCCCGGCCTGTCGGGCCTCGCCCAGGTGCGCGGCTTCCGTGGTGCGACGGATCATGAATCGGACCTCGTCAACCGCCTCCAGGCGGATCTTGAGTACCTGGAGGGGTGGACGATTATGCGTGACCTGCAGATCATCTTCCTGACCATGCGTGTCCTGGTGCACGACAGGGCTTTCTGAGGCCCTGCTTGCCGACCTAGCCAAGCGCTACCCAAGTGGCGCTACCTGCGGCATTGCGCAGGCAAATGTATGCGGTGTCGGCTGTTCCGGTGGCTCTTACTATGACTTGTCTGCCCAGCCACAGATTGCTCGGCGGAGGGAGCGACGCGAAGGTTTCAGGGGTCGACGTCACCGGTTTACGAACATGCAGCCCTCGCGCCAGGCCGATATACGTGCAGTTGAGAGCATCGCCCGTCGCTGAAGACAGGAAGCCGATCTTGATGGACTGGTTCGGCGTCGCATTCCAGAAGGGGAGTCGCCAGGTTATGTCTTCGCCGGCGCCATCGACCAGTACAGCATCGACGAACGTGGAGAAGCTGCCGCCAGTCTGCTGAGCGAATAGTCTGGGCAGGCCGGCCGTTCGGCGTCCTTCGAAGATCAGGGTATTCCAGCCGTGCGGCACGTTGACCGCTTTGACCATCTGATATCCTGCGGCATTGAACGTCACCGAATGGCCGGCGAACGTGCTATAGCCGTCCGCCACCTCCGACACTGTCGGAGGCGACCCGCCCCCTGAGATCGCAGTATCCGTCAGGCTCAGGGGCGTAGACCCCGGCAGCAGATTTCCGGCGCTCGTCCGGTCGATGACCGGATCCTCTATCCGGGCATCCTGGTACTGCATGGAGATTGCGTGAAGTGACACGTCGGCCGTGAATGGCCAGGCGCCGCTCCATTTGAAACGGCCCCTGTTGACTATCGCCTTCCAATTGGCTGAGCCCATCATTGCCAACGCAAACGTACAGTTGGTAAGCCTTACATTCTGAAGTCTCGGCAGTGACGCTTGACCGATGTATATGCTGCCTTTTCCCGTTCCGCCGGTCCCGCCGTGGTCTATGGTCTTGCACTGATCGAAATGGGCGCCAATCTCGATGAGATTTGCGATGTAATGGGCATAGCCCTGCGCTGCCGCTGGCATGGCGCCGCCGGCGGTCGAATACCCGGGAGCGCCTATCCCTTCGACATGCACCTGTCTGCATTGAATGTTCTTGCAGGATCGGAGGTAGGCAATGCCTGAACCGACGGTCATTGCATCGACCTGCTCCAGCGTAAATTTATCCACTCCCGAAATCGAGCCAATACCATTTACCTGTTGTATATAGAACTGACGCATCGATAACTGGGTGCTGTCGCGCCGTTCTGCTCCGCCCCCGATCTGGAATACCTGATCGACATTTATAATATCCATATTGGACATTTCCAGAAAATCGATCTGATCGGCTATGATCAGTCCTGTTCCCTGGCGCTGATTTCCGTCGAGAGTATTGAAGTCGATACAATTCGCCTTGATCTTCATCCCGGCACCCGGGTTGTTGGAAGAGTATCGAAAATCAAAGATCATGCAGTTTCCGCGGATCACGAGATCGCGGACGACCAGCGTATGACTGACGTCCCTTTGCTTGTCGTTCTGGAAAACCGGGCGGGCGTAATCTGATCCGAAGTTGACGTTGAGCCGCGCGCCGTTACCGACCACGACACAGCGGTACGCCGGACAAGTAAGGCTTCCCGCAATTTGATAACTTGCGCCCTTGGCCAGTATCAAGCACCCGGTCGATAGGGCGGCCTGCAGCGCTGCCGTATCGTCTCCCCCGCTCGGGAGAACCGGTGCGATACCTAGCGAGAGTTCGGAAACCGTCTGCAGACTGTCGCCGCTTTCCGTGAAGATGAGTGCAGCGCCTTTGCCCGGTTCGTTCGAGGCGAAGGAGCGCGCTTGCGCTACGGCCATTCCGCGCGCGATTACATCGATGGGCATGGATGTTCTCCAGACGAGGCTGTGCGATGAACTTTTGGTCGCTGGGTTACTGGGACAGGCGATATTGCAGGGAACCGGACGCTATATCGGCGAGGAGGTAGAGCGCGGCGCCCGCTTCGTATTCCTCCCAGACGACTTCGCAGGCATTGGAGGTGAAACTGGCCCAAGGCTCGCCTGCCAGGGTAAGTGGCTGGAGCGTCGCGCCGCCATCGGTGGATCGCGCTATGATGACATTTCCCTGCCAGATGCCCGCCAGCGCCAGGAAAACCGGTCGGGCGGGCGCAGGAATGAACGGACCGGCGGTTGTCTGCGCCTGGGCTGATCCGGTGAGCGGTGAGGATGCGGGCGGTTGAACGGATGTGACCGGCAGCGGTCGGCCAGGCTCAACGATCGACAGGTCGCCGCCGGACGACGCGGCAAAGCCTACGGCAAATGCAGGCGCATACCCGGCAGGCACGGAAATGGGGTTGTTTGGCATCGGGACTCCTCAGACACGAAGGAAACCCGAAACCAATTACGCACATTATCGGCTGTAGGAAAATGTCTTTTGGTTAATTTCATCGAGCCGAGGCAGGCCGGGAAGTTACTTTCCGTTCTGCTTGGGCACTGAAAACGTGCCGGAAACACGCCCGTTCGGTCCGGCCGAAGCGGAAGACACGCCGCTCTTGAGGTCGACAACCAGCCGTCCGCCGCGCAGGACGTCGCCGTTGCTGCGCTTGATCGTGGCATTGCCGGTCATCGTGATGATGCGCTGGTTGAAGTCGTAGACGCCGACATCACCCGTCGCAGTCTCGTCAGGGCGCGAAACGACCACGCCGCCGCTTGCCGTGATGCGCTGGATCTGCATCGAGCCCTGGTTGGTGAAGTTCACTACCGTGCGTGCCGCGCGCAGGCGCAGTTCAGCCTGCTTCACATCGACGTTGCCGGACAGGATCACGCGATCCTGCTTGTCCTGCAGTTCGATGCGGTCGGCGGCGTAGTCCACCGGGGCGTTGGAGTTGTGGCCGTTGAAGACCTGCGCGCCCAGTTGCTGCGACCCGGCAAGGGCGGCAAGGCCCAGCACCGGCAGGGCCAGCGCGGTACGGTAGAGCATGCGGGGGGCGGCGGTCATTGCGGTATCCTGAGTTTGCCCGGCGTCATGCGCAGGCGGGCGTTGCCTTCGAGGGTCACGGTGCGGTTCTCGAGGTCGGCCTTCATCGAATCGGCGCGGAATGTGCCGGTTGGCACAGTGCCATCGACACCGCCGGAACCCACGGCCGTCTTCTGCTTCACATCGACGGCGACGTTGCGTGTGGTCATCTTGTACCCGTCGGGAGCGGCGAAGTTGACCGGACCGTCGATGGCGATCTGCTCGCTGTCGTAGTTGTAGGCGCCGCGCGGAGCAACGATTTCAGCCGGGCCGTCGTTGAGGTTCAGCAGGGCCTTGAGGCCCAGCATCTCGACGATCGGCGTGGTCGCGCTCTTCTGCACGGCCGTACCGGCGTTGACGGTGAAGTCGCGGTTCTTGTTGTCCTTGCCGCGATAGGCGGCATCGTCCGCGCGCAGGCGTTCATTGGTGATCGCCACCTTGTTGCGGTCAAGCAGGAAGCTGATCTCGCCGCGCGGGGACAGCGGGACCAGGATCATGACGGCAGCGACGAGGCCGATGCCGGCCGGAAGCACCTTGGCAAGCAGTCCGACGAGTCGATCATGCGAGCCGCCGGGCCGGGCGAAATGCCGGCGGCGGTTCTGGATCTGTACGGCTTCGACGGACATGGCGCTTCAGGTAACTCCCGTAGACGGGTCAGGCTGCTTCGTGGCTGAAGATGTCGTGGTCCGGCCAGCCCGCAAGGTCCAGACGGGCGCGCGCCGGAAGGAAATCGAAACAGGCCTGGGCGAGTTCGGTGCGGTTTTCGCGAGCGAGGCGCACGACGAGGATTTCGTGCATCGCGTGCAGATAGCGCACGTCGGACGCGGCGTAGTCTTTCTGCGCGTCGGTCAATTCCGGGGCGCCCCAGTCGCTCGACTGCTGCTGCTTGGATACTTCCTTGCCGAGCAGTTCGCGCACCAGGTCCTTCAGGCCGTGGCGGTCGGTGTAGGTGCGGACCATCTTGCTGGCGATCTTGGTGCAGAACACCGGTGCTGCAGTGACGCCGAGATAGTGCTCGATCGCGGCGAGGTCGAACCGGGCGAAATGGTACAGCTTCAGCCGCGCCGGATCGGCCAGCACGGCCCTCAGGTTCGGGGCGGCGTAATCGCTGCCGGGCTTGAAGCGGACGAGGTGCTCGTCCCCCTTGCCGTCCGAAATCTGCACAACACAGAGCCGGTCACGGGCGGTGATGAGGCCCATGGTCTCGGTGTCGATAGCGACGGGACCCGGCGCGAGCACGCCTTCGGGGAGATCTTCTTCGTGGAGATGGACAGCCATGATCCGAAAATGCTTAGGGACTGGCTGGCGGTTTCGCAATGGCGCGCGCACTGAGGCGCGGGTTTTTCGGGAAGGTTGAGGGCATGTCGGCAACACAGGACGTCCAGGCCATTCCGGAGAACTGGGCTCCCGCGCTGGCGCCGGTGCTCGCCACGCCCGAGGCGCGCAAGCTGGGCGGCTGGCTCAAGGCTGAGGAAGCGGCGGGCAAGGTGATCTATCCCCCGCGCGGCACCCGGCTGCGGGCGCTGGAACTGACGCCGCTCGATCAGGTGCGCGTGGTGATTCTGGGGCAGGACCCCTACCACGGGCCGGGGCAGGCGCATGGCCTGTCGTTCTCGGTGCAGGAGGGGGTGAAAGTGCCGCCCTCGCTGGTGAACATCTACAAGGAACTGGCGACCGACTGCGGTGTCGTAGCGCCGGGGCACGGCAATCTGGAGCACTGGGCGCGGCAGGGCGTGCTGCTGCTGAACAATGCGCTGACGGTGGAGGCCGGGCAGGCCGGCTCGCACCAGAAGCGCGGCTGGGAAGCGATCACCGACGCCGCCGTCGCGGCGGTGGCGGCGAAGACGGAGCCCTGCGTGTTCATGCTCTGGGGCAGTCATGCGAAGAAGAAGGCGCTGAGCGTGGCGGGCCTGATGGAGAGCCATCATCTGGTCCTGACGGCGCCGCATCCCAGTCCACTGTCGGCCTATCAGGGGTTCTTCGGCTGCGGCCATTTCAGCAAGGCGAATGCGTTTCTCGTGGCGCGTGGGCGCGGTACGATCGACTGGTGATTCCGGGACGACGAGTCAGGCCGAACGGCCTTCTATCGCCTCGTCCATCACGTAGTGGCTCATTGCACCGCCGACCGAGAGATCGCCGAAGCAGGCCCGGAACCTGCCGAATGCTTCGAGTGTGCGGGCGTTCTGGTGGGCTTCCATCGATGTCCACACGACGTTGAAGGTGAACTTCGAGGGGTTCTCCACCCCGCGTCCGAAGCGGGCGGAGACGACGCCCTCGCAGGTGGCGAGGTGGGCTATCCCAGCATCACGCATGGCGCTGGCGAACTGGTCTTCGGCTCCGGGACGTACTTCGATTTCCGCGATTTCGAGCAGCATTGCGGTTCTCCCTTTGGGTGCGGAGAGAGCCGGGCGATGGGTTCGGGGTCAAGGCGGCGGGAGAAATGATCGCGCGGGCGTGGTGCATGCGGTGAGGGCTTCGACAAGCTCAGCCTGAGCGGGTTGGAGAGCCGTTCTTTAAATTCCGCTCAGGCTGAGCTTGTCGAAGCCCCCGAGGCAAGGCGCAACGAAAAAGGGGCGCACCTTTCGGCACGCCCCCTCTCAATCCGATAACGCCGCAAATCAGCGCCGCAGCTGGCTCACGCCCATCAGCGCTTCGTCTACCGAACGTGCGCACTGGCGGCCTTCGCGGATCGCCCAGACGACCAGCGACTGGCCGCGGCGCATGTCGCCGCAGGACCAGATCTTCTCGTCGCTGGTGCGGTACTCGAAGACGTTCGCCTTGACGTTGCCGCGCGCGTCCAGTTCGACGCCCGACTGGTCGAGCATGCCGGCCTTGCGGGGGCCGAGGAAGCCCATCGCGAGGAAGATTAGGTCGGCTTCGAGCGTGAACTCGCTGCCTTCGATCTCCTGCATCTTGCCGCCCTTCCACTCGACGCGGACGCATTCGAGGCCCTTGACGTCGTTGTCGCCGATGACGCGCTTGGTCAGCACAGCCCAGTCGCGGGTCGCGCCTTCCTCGTGGCTCGACGACGTGCGCAGCTTGAGCGGCCAGAACGGCCACGACAGCGCCTTGTCTTCCTTTTCGGGCGGGCGGGGCATGATTTCCAGCTGCGTCACCGAAGCGGCTCCCTGGCGGTTGGAGGTGCCCACGCAGTCCGAACCGGTGTCACCACCGCCGATGACGATGACGTGCTTGCCGGTGGCCGACAGGGTGCCGCGCGGGGCGGCGCGCAGCTCGTCGTCGCCCGCATTGCGCTTGTTCTGCTGGGTGAGGAATTCCATCGCGTAGCGCACGCCGGGAAGTTCGAAGCCGGGGATCGCGAGCGGGCGCGGGTCTTCCGCGCCGCCGGCGAAGACCACCGCGTCGAAGTTTTCCTTCAGCGAGGCGACCGAGACGGTGACGCCCACTTCGACCGAGGTCTTCACCTCGACACCTTCCGCCATCATCTGCACGAGACGGCGGTTGATGAGGTGCTTCTCCATCTTGAAGTCGGGGATGCCGTAGCGCAGCAGTCCGCCGACGCGGTCGTTCTTCTCGAACAGCGTCACCGAGTGACCGGCGCGGGCCAGCTGCTGGGCGCAGGCCATGCCCGCCGGGCCGGAGCCGACGACGGCGACCGACTTGCCGGTGCGCTTCTCAGGCACCTGCGGCGTGATCCAGCCTTCCTGCCATCCCTTGTCGACGATCGCGCATTCCACCGACTTGATGGTCACGGGTTCGTCGATGATGTTCAGCGTGCAGGCGGCCTCGCACGGGGCGGGGCAGATGCGGCCGGTGAACTCGGGGAAGTTGTTGGTCGAGTGTAGGACTTCGAGAGCGTTCTTGAAGTCGTCCTCATAGACCAGATGATTCCAGTCCGGGATGATGTTGTTGACCGGGCAGCCGGTGTGGCAGTGCGGCACGCCGCAGTTCATGCAGCGCGACGCCTGTGCCTTCAGCGCCTCGGGCGAGAGGGGGACGACGAACTCGTTGTAGTTCTTGAGGCGATCCTCGACCGGACCGTACGTACGGTCCTTGCGGTCGAGTTCGAGGAAGCCGGTTTCCTTGCCCATCTTGATACGTTCCTAAATCTTATTCTGCTGCGACCGAGGCGGCTTCGAGGCGTTCGGCCTCCTGCTGGCGCAGGGCCTTCGCGAAGTCGCGCGGCATCACCTTGACGAACTTGCCCAGCGTGTTCGACCAGTCGTCGAGCAGCGCGCGGGCTCGCTTCGAGCCGGTGTGCAGGTGGTGGCGTTCGAGCAGGATGCGCAGGCGCTCCGCATCGTGGCGCAGCATGTCGCCCATGCCCAGGTCGCGGACCGAGACGGTGCGCTGCTGGGGACGGCCGGTTGCCCCAAGGTCATTGGCGTCCTCGTCGGCTTCGGCCGAGATCGGCTGCAGGTCCACCATCGAGGGGTTGACCAGCTTCGCGAACTCGCCGTCCTCGTCGTAGACGTAGGCGATGCCGCCCGACATGCCTGCCGCAAAGTTGCGGCCGGTCTTGCCCAGCACCATTACGACGCCGCCAGTCATGTACTCGCAGCCATGGTCGCCGCAGCCTTCCACGACCGCGATCGCGCCCGAGTTGCGGACCGCGAAGCGCTCGCCACCGACGCCGTTGAAGAACGCCTCGCCGGAGATCGCGCCGTAGAGCACGGTGTTGCCGACGATGATGTTCTTCGTGGGATCGCGATCGACGTGGCCGGGCTGGCGCACGATCACGCGGCCACCCGACAGGCCCTTGCCGACGTAGTCGTTGGCATCGCCGGTCAGGTCGAGCGTGACGCCGTGGGCAAGCCAGGCGGCGAAGCTCTGGCCGGCGACGCCGGTGAGCTTCACGTTGATCGTGTTGTCGGGAAGGCCGTCATGGCCGTAGCGACGCGCCACCTCGCCCGAGAGCATCGCGCCGACCGTGCGGTTGACGTTGATGACGGGCTTTTCGATGCGGACGGCTTCGCGCTTTTCCAGAGCATCGGCAGCGCCCTCGATCAGCGCGTTGTCCAGCGCGTGTTCAAGGCCGTGGTCCTGCACTTCGCTCCAGCCCAGCGAGGGGCCGTCGCCCAGCGGCGCCTGGTAGAGCACCTTCGAGAGATCGACGCCCTTGGCCTTCCAGTGGCTGATGGCCTTCTTCATGTCGAGGCGATCGACGCGGCCGACCATCTCGGGAATGGTGCGGAAGCCGAGTTCGGCCATGATCGCGCGCAGTTCTTCCGCCACGAAGAAGAAGTAGTTGATGACGTGCTCGGGCTGGCCGGTGAAGCGCGCGCGCAGCACCGGGTTCTGCGTGGCCACACCCACCGGGCAGGTGTTGAGGTGGCACTTGCGCATCATGATGCAGCCTGCCGCGATCAGCGGCGCGGTGGCGAAGCCGAACTCCTCGGCGCCGAGCAGGGCTGCAACCGCGACGTCGCGGCCGGTGCGCAGGCCGCCGTCGGCCTGAACCACCACGCGGCTGCGCAGGTTATTGAGCAGCAGGGTCTGCTGGGTTTCGGCCAGGCCGATCTCCCAGGGCGAGCCCGCGTGCGTCAGCGAGGTCAGCGGCGAAGCGCCGGTGCCGCCTTCGTAGCCCGAGATCGTGATGTGGTCCGCGCGCGCCTTGGAGACGCCCGCCGCAACCGTGCCCACGCCGACTTCGGACACCAGCTTGACCGAGACGCGGCTGGTCGGGTTCACGTTCTTGAGATCGTGAATGAGCTGCGCGATGTCTTCGATCGAGTAGATGTCGTGGTGCGGCGGCGGCGAGATCAGGCCGACGCCCGGGGTCGAGTGACGGGTGGCGCCGATGGTCTTGTCGACCTTGTCGCCCGGCAGCTGGCCGCCTTCGCCGGGCTTCGCGCCCTGCGCCATCTTGATCTGGATGTCGTCGGCGTTGACGAGGTACTCGGTGGTGACGCCGAAGCGGCCAGAGGCAACCTGCTTGATCGACGAGCGCATCGTGTCGCCGTTGTCCAGCGGCTTGAAGCGCTTGGGGTCTTCGCCGCCTTCGCCGGTGTTCGACTTGCCGCCGATGCGGTTCATAGCCACGGCCAGCGTGGTGTGGGCTTCCCAGCTGATCGAACCGTAGCTCATCGCGCCGGTGGCGAAACGCTTCACTATCTCGCTCGCGGGCTCGACGTCGTCGATGTGGATCGACTGGCCGGGCACGAAGTCCATCAGGCCACGGATCGTGAGCATGCGCTCCGACTGGTCATTGATGGTCTGCGCGAAGGCGCGGTACTTTTCGGGCACGTTGCCGCGAACGGCGTGCTGGAGCAGGCCGATGTTCTCGCTGGTCCAGGCATGTTCCTCGCCGCGCACGCGCGATCCGTAGATGCCGCCCACGTCGAGCATGTTCTTGAACACCGGGTTGTCGCCGTAAGCCGCATCGTGGCGGCGCACGGTCTCTTCCGCGATCTCGGCAAGGCCCGCGCCCTCGATGGTGGTGGCGGTTCCGGAGAAGTACTTGTCGACGAACGCGGTGGACAGGCCGACCGCGTCGAAGATCTGCGCGCCGCAGTACGACTGGTAGGTCGAGATGCCCATCTTGGACATGACCTTACGGATGCCCTTGCCGATGGCGTAGACGTAGTTCTTCGCCGCCTGCTCGGCCGAGACCGGCAGGTTCTTGCGGACCCGCATTTCCTCGATGGTTTCCAGCGCGAGGTAGGGGTTGATCGCTTCGGCGCCGTAGCCTGCCAGAGCGCAGAAGTGATGCACTTCGCGCGCTTCGCCTGTTTCGACGACAAGGCCGGTCTGCATGCGCAGGCCCTGACGGACGAGGTGGTGGTGGACGGCCGCCGTCGCCAGCAGCGCGGGCATGGCGATCCGGTCCGGGCCGACGCTGCGGTCGGACAGGATCAGGATGTTCTTGTCCGCCAGCACCGCTTCGGTCGCGGCCCAGCACATTTCCTTGATCGCCAGCTCAAGCCCTGCGGCCCCTGTCTTGGCGTCCCAGGTCATGTCGATGGTGCCGGTGCGGAACGCGCCGTCGAGCGCGGCCTCCACCGAGCGGATCTTGGCGAGGCCGAGGTCGGTCAGGATCGGCTGGCTGACTTCGAGGCGCTTGTGCGTGCCGGCGTCATGACCCAGCAGGTTCGGGCGCGGGCCGATCATGGTGACCAGGCTCATCACCAGTTCCTCGCGGATCGGGTCGATCGGCGGGTTGGTGACCTGCGCGAAGTTCTGCTTGAAGTAGTCGTAGAGCAGGCGCGACTTGTGCGACAGCACCGGGATCGGCGTGTCGGTGCCCATCGAACCCAGCGGATCGTCGGCGTTGACGGCCATCGGTTCGAGGAAGCGCGTGGTGTCTTCCTGCGTGTAGCCGAACGCCTGCTGGCGATCGAGCAGCGTGCCGGTGGGCTTGGGCAGCTCGGCCAGTTCGGGTTCGATCACGTCGAGATCGGCCAGCTTGTACTGCGTGCGGTCGAGCCACTCTTCGTAGGGCTCGGCCTCGGCCAGCTTGGTCTTGATCTCCTCGTCCTCGATGATGCGGCCTTCCTCGAAGTCGATCAGCAGCATGCGGCCGGGCTGGAGACGCCACTTGCGCACGATGTTGTCTTCCTTGATCGGAAGGACGCCGCTCTCGGACGCCATGACGCACAGGTCATCGTCGGTGACAAGGAAGCGCGCGGGGCGCAGGCCGTTGCGGTCCAGCGTGGCGCCGATCTGGCGGCCATCGGTGAAGGCGACGGCGGCGGGGCCGTCCCACGGCTCCATCAGCGCGGCGTGGTATTCGTAGAACGCGCGGCGTTCCGGGGTCATCAGCGGGTTGCCCGCCCATGCCTCGGGCACCAGGATCATCATGGCGTGAACCATCGAGTATCCGCCCGCGATCAGCAGTTCGAGCGCGTTGTCGAGGCATGCGGTGTCCGACTGGCCGTGCGGGATCAGCGGCCACATCTTGTCGAGATCGGCGCCGAGCAGCTCGGATTCCATGGTGCGGCGGCGCGCGTTCATCCAGTTCACGTTGCCGCGAACCGTGTTGATCTCGCCGTTGTGTGCCATGAAGCGGAACGGGTGCGCCAGCTTCCAGCTGGGGAACGTGTTCGTCGAGAAGCGCTGGTGCACGAGGCCGAGGGCCGAGACGAATTCCGGGTTGCGCAGATCGTCGTAGAACGAGCCCACCTGGGTCGCCAGCAGCAGGCCCTTGTAGACGATCGTGCGGGTCGAGAAGCTGGGCATGTACAGCTCGGTGAGCCCCGGCATGTCATGCTTCTCGGCCAGTGCCGCCAGCGGATTCTGGGTCTGCTTGCGGATCGCCAGGATCTTGCGCTCGAAGGCGTTCTGGTCGGCGCAGCTTTCACCGCGGCCGACGATGCACTGGCGGATCACCGGCATCGATTCGAGCACGGTCTTGCCGAGGCCGTCGAGCGTGACGGGCACGTCGCGCCAGCCGATCAGGTGCTGGCCTTCCTTCTTGATGAACTTCTCGAAGATCGAGACGATCATCTCGCGCGCGGCATCGTCCTGCGGCAGGAAGCACATGGCGACCGCGTAGTCGCCCGCCTGCGGCAGTTCGAGGCCCTCGGAAGTGGCCCAGGTGCGCAGCAGCGCATCGGGAATCTGGGTGAGAATACCAGCGCCGTCGCCCAGCAAGGGGTCGGCGCCCACCGCACCGCGGTGGTCGATGTTTTTCAGAATCTCCAGAGCCTGGGTAATGATCGCGTGGTTTTTCTGGCCCTTGATATGGGCGACGAAGCCCACACCGCAGGCGTCGTGTTCATTGCGCGCGTCATAGAGGCCCTGGGGCTTAGGAAATCCCATCGATATAAACCCATCCTGTGTTTTTTTGGTGCCGTTTGGCAGGGGATCACTTGGGCATGCCTGCGGACTCGCACCGAATCGTGCGAACGACCCCACGCGGCATAGTGACCCCACGGTCCCCATGACGATTCAGCGACCGTTTTGCAATGGCGAACACGGCTGGCTGCGCAGCAAGATGGCGTGAACGACGGATTTCCCGGCATTTTATTATCAAAAACCCCGCCCGGATTGCGCCGGACGGGGGTTTTCGAATCCGCTTGAGGAGGTCGAGGGACGGTTTCAGGCCGCTCCGCTCATGCGCTGCAGCGTGGCGAGCGCCGCGCGCAGGGCGCGTTCGGTAGCTTCCGGATCGTTGCGCGGAGCGTCGAACGGGCGTTCCTCGTACTCAGCCGGGGCTTCCCCGGTCGGATCGGGGAGGAGAACCGGGCGGCCGAACGGCGCCGCTTCTTCGATTTCCTCGTCAGCGACTACCGGGGTGGCATGGGCGATCTCGTCGCCCGCCTCATCGGGGTCGCCGAACTGGAGGAAGGGCTTGCGCACCGCCGCGTGGCGCGAAAGGTTGAACAGCGAGGCGTAGCCCTGCTGCAGGACGGTGTCCTCCTCTTCGTCGCCGGTGTCCTCTTCGGCCTCGAACGCGGTGTTCGGGAACGGGCTGGACGGGAAGGGGATGGCCGCATGCGGGTCGAACTCCGGATGCTCCTCGTTCGAGGAAAAGCCGATGTGGCGCGGCGGGGCATAGCCTTCCAACGGTTCGACGGCATCGTCGATCGGGTCGAGAGCAACCGGGCGAAGTGCGCTCGGCACGGCGGTGGGCCATGAGGGCGCCGAGGCTGCCGGTTCGGCTTCGGGTAGATGTGCTTCGACGTAGCCGTGCTGCTCTTCGGGCTCGGCTTCGACGAGCGGGGCGGCGAAGGGGGCGACGATCGCCTGCGGCACCACCACGGCTGCCTCGGCGGCACGGCGCGCATCCTCGCGGCGGCGCTCCATGGCGAGGGCGAGGCGTTCGAGCAGTTCGACCTGCGACAGCGAGCCGAGGTCGGCATCGGCGATGCGGACGCTCGACCGCGGTTCCTCCACGGTATCAACGAAAGTTTCGGCCGGAGCTTCCGGCTCCGCTTCGAAGGGAGCCGCGAAGGGCGCGGGCTCTTCGTGGAAAGCGACGATCTCGATGGCGGAGGACGCTTCGTCGGAAGGCGATTCTTCCGCAGCAGGTGCCGCGAAGGCCGGTACGGACCACGCAGGCGCTTCTTCCGCTTCGAGTTCGGCCTCGGGCGCGCCCCAGTCGCCTTGCGGCAGGCGCGGCAGCAGCTTGAAGCCGGGCGCGGCTCTTTCGAGGCTGGAGGTGGAGCCAGCCAGCGGTTCTTCGATGGCTTCCGGCACCGCGTCGGTCACTACATCGCTGCGCGGCGAGAGTTCGCGCGAATAGGCTTCGAACAGACGACTGCCGACGGGAGCCTCGACCTCTTCGCGCGCGGCCTCTTCGGCGGCTTCGAGTTCGGCCTTGAAGATCTGCGCGCCCGGAGGCGTCGTGAACACGCCGCGATCGGCCGTGAAGGTCGCTTCGGGTTCGCGCCATGCGGTTTCGGCGTCAAGCCATGCGGGCAGGTTGTCGTCTGCGTCGGTGTCTTCGGCGGCGCTTTCGATGGCAGCGGCTTCCACCGGACGGCGGAAGGCGGGCTGGTCGTGCGCTTCGTCGAAGCTGTCGATGTCGAAATCGGCGACATTGAGGATTCGAGGGTCGGTCGGTGCGCCGGGCAGCGGTGCGCGTTCCTCGACGACCGATGCGGCTTCGGGCTCGATGGCGAGCGCGCGGCGACGGCGCGCGGTCGATGCCGGTGCAGCAGCGGCTTGCGCGATCTCATCCGTTTCAGCGGTGTCGGCTCCGGGCAGGGCGGCGGGGCGGGCGATGCGCCGGGCGATCAGGCCGCCGATCGCAGCGCCGAGGCCGGTCATGCCGAGCGCCAGCAGGATACGCATGGTCGTGCCGAGCGGCGGCGCGGCCATCGGGATCACCTTGTCGATGCCGAGCGCCAGCACCAGCCCCTCGATCGTCGAGGAACTGACGATCACGCTGCCGAGCCCGGCCAGCGCGCCGAACCACAGAGCGACGATAGCCGGGAACAGCGGGTGGCGTGTGATCGGCTGTCCGCCGGTGCCCCCGCCTGCGCTCTCGGCGCCGCTCTCGATGGTGAGCTTGGTGTCGGCCACTGCATTACCCTTATGTCTTGAACCGGGACCTGTGCTCACGCGGCGGCTCCCAGCCCTGCTTGATCGGTCTTTGCTGCCAGCATTTGGTAAACGAGAGGATAACGACGGGCGTTCTCGGCCCAGTCGTGCCGGGTTTCCACGTGCTTGCGGCCCGCAATCCGGTAGGATTCCCACTCGTCACGGGCATCGAGCAGCCGCGCCAGCGACTCGGCGCAGGCGGATGCATCGTCGGGGGTGAACAGCACTCCGGTCAAGCCGTCGGTGACAAGCTCGCGGTGGCCGCCGACGTCGCTGGCGGCGACGAGCTTGCCCTGCGCCATCGCTTCGAGGGGTTTCAGCGGCGTGACGAGGTCGGTCAGGCGGCTCTTCTTGCGCGGGTAGGCCATGACGTCGCACAGCGCGTAGTAGCGATCGACCTCGTGGTGCGGAACGCGGCCGACAAAGTGGATGGCCCCGGCTGCGGGCGAGGCTGCCGCCTGCGCGCGCAGGGCCTCCTCGCGCGGTCCGCCGCCGACCATCAGCAGCTTGGCGCGCGGCTGGCGGGCAACGAGAGCGGGCATCGCGTCGATCAGGACGTCGAGGCCTTCGTAGTCGTAGAAGCTGCCGATGAAGCCGATGACGGGGCCGTCGAAGCCGAGCTGCGCGGCAAACGCCTCGTCACGCGGCAGCGGCGTGCCGAACAGGGCGAGGTCGACGCCGTTGGGCATGACGGTGATCTTGTCCTCGGGAATCCCGCGCGTGGCGAGGTCGGCGCGCAGGCCCTCGCAGATCGTCACCACCGCGTCGGCCTTGCGCACCACATGCGTTTCGAGCGCATGGGTGAGGCGGTATTTGAGCGAACCCTCGCTGCCGGTGCCGTTGCCGACGGCGGCGTCCTCCCAGAAAGCGCGAATCTCGTAGACGAGGGGGATGCCGTACTTGCGGGCGACCTTGAGCGCGGCCTGTCCGCACAGGACCGGCGAATGGGCGTGGATGACGTCGGGACGCCATTGCTGGACGACCTTCTCGATGCCCGCCGCGAACAGGGCGATCTCACGCCACTCGCGCACGACCGGAGGGCCGGAAGCCTTGCCGCCGACGCGGTGGAACAGGAGGCCGTCGTGCTCCTCGACCACGCCGTCGCCTTCATTGTAGCGCGGGCCGGTCACGCCGCGCACGTCGAGGCCCAGCGCGTGCTGCGCTTTCAGGATCGCGCGCGTGCGGAAGGTATAGCCGCTGTGGATCGGCAGCGAATGGTCGAGCACGTGAAGGATGCGGGTCATAAGCTGCATTTCCTAGCGGGGAACGCTTAACGTGCCGTCAACTTGCCGCTGCTAACGCGGCTGTCGATGGTCGATATCCTCGCCCTTGCCATATCGCATGGACTGCTGCTGCTCGCTGCCTGGCGTCTGCTGTGGCGGGCTGACCTCGATTCGGAAGGGACCGATTCGCAAGCCCGGCCGCGTCGCAGGCCGGGAGCGCCGATGCGTGTGAACCGGCCCATCGAGGACGGGGACGGCGGCGATGCTTAACCTTGCGCTGACCGGCTTCTTCGCGGCGATGATGCTGCTCGGCTTCAAGCGGCCGTTCCTGTGGGTACTGTGCTACCTCTACGTCGATATCGTCGCGCCGCAAATCATCTCGTGGGGGTTCCTGACGCGGCTGCCGATCTCGCTGATCGCCTTTACAGCGGCGTTCCTGGGATGGCTGGTGTTCGACGACAAGCGCGATTCGCGCTTCACATGGCGGCAGGGCCTGATCGGCGTGCTGCTGCTCTACTGCGCCGTGACGACCTTCACCGCCGACTATCCCGAGGAAGCGCTGACCAAGTGGTCGTGGGTCTGGAAGGCGCTGGTCTTCGCGCTGTTCCTGCCGCTGACCCTGCGCACGCGCCTCAGGATAGAAGCCGTGGCGCTGGCCATGGTGCTCTCGGCCAGTGCGTTGATCATCGACGGCGGCCTCAAGACCGCGATGGGCGGCGGCGGCTACGGCAGCCTCATCATCTTCGTGGAGAACAACACCGGCCTTTATGAAGGCTCGATCATCTCCTGCGTCGCCATCGCGCTGATTCCCGTCGCGGTGTGGCTGGCGCGATACGGCACGATCTTTCCGCCGGACTGGAAAGTCTGGCTGTTCACCGGGGCGCTGATCTTCGCCTGCTCGCTGATCCCGATCGGCACCCAGGCCCGCACCGGCCTCGTCTGCCTGGCGATTCTATGCGGGCTCTACTTGCGCACGGCGAAGAACCGCGTGCTGATCTCGGCCGGTATGGCCGCGGCGCTGGTGATCGTCGTGCCATTCCTGCCGCAATCCTACATGCAGCGCATGAACACGATCGAGGATCACAAGTCCGACCAGTCCGCCAGCACCCGAATCGGCGTGTGGAAGTGGACGCTGGGCTATGTGAAGGATCACCCGATGGGTGGCGGCTTCGAGGTCTACTTGTCCAGCAAGGTCGCCTACGACACCGTTTCCAGCCAGACCACCGGCAGCACCGTCACGATCACCCGCACGCCTGTCGTCGAGACAGGCCGAGCTTTCCACTCCAGCTATTTCGAGATGCTGGGCGAGCAGGGCATCCCGGGTTTCGGACTGTGGCTGCTGCTGCAGCTTTCGGGCGTGGTGCAGATGGAACTGATCCGCCGTCGCTGGAAGGACCGCAAGGACCCGGACGAAGCCTGGGCCGCCCCGCTCGCGGTGGCGCTGCAACTGGCGCAGGTGGTCTACATGATCGGCTCGCTGTTCGTGGGCATCGCGTTCCAGCCCTTTATCCTCATGCTGATCGGGCTGCAGTGCGGCCTTTGGAGCTATCTCAAGCGCATCGACCGGCCGGCAGAGCGTCTGCGCCGCGCGCGCCAGCCCATGCGAGTCGCGAGCCCGGTGGCGGGTTAAGAATCGGGTCGCCTCAAATCGTTTGCACTTTCCCTCCCAGCGTCCTTAACATTAACCACCGGCCACCGTTCTGGTGAGCAATGGCGCGGTTCGCGCGCCGTGACGTTGGAATGACCCGTTGGAGTTGCTTAAGGGATTATCCGGCGTTTACGACGAATTAACCTTTAACCTTCATTGGTCATATGGTTAATACAACGCAATGTCCGCAAACGGCTGCGTCAGCCGCGGGCATCGGGGGCAAGAAGGAACCGACCCATGCGAGTGCTGCTGATCGAGGATGAACCGACCACGGCCCGGGCCATCGAGCTCATGCTGACGGCGGAAGGATTCAACGTCTACTCCACCGATCTGGGCGAGGAAGGCCTCGATCTGGGCAAGCTGTACGACTACGACATCATCCTTCTCGACCTCAACCTGCCCGACATGCACGGCTACGATGTTCTCAAGAAGCTGCGCGTCGCCAAGGTGCAGACGCCGGTGCTGATCCTGTCGGGCATCTCGGAGATGGACAGCAAGGTCCGCTCGTTCGGCTTCGGCGCGGACGACTACGTGACCAAGCCGTTTCACCGCGAGGAACTGATCGCCCGCATTCACGCCGTCGTGCGCCGTTCCAAGGGCCACTCGCAGTCGGTCATCCGCACCGGCAAGCTGGTCACCAACCTCGACGCCAAGACGGTCGAGGTCGATGGCGCCCGCGTGCACCTGACCGGCAAGGAATACGCGATGCTGGAACTGCTCTCACTCCGCAAGGGCACCACGCTGACCAAGGAAATGTTCCTCAACCACCTCTACGGCGGTATGGACGAGCCCGAACTGAAGATCATCGACGTCTTCATCTGCAAGCTGCGCAAGAAGCTCGCGCATGCCTGCGGCGGCGCGAACTACATCGAGACGGTGTGGGGCCGCGGCTACGTCCTGCGCGACCCGGACGAGGCTGCCGAAGCGGCCTGATTCGACATTACCCTGCACCCCTTGCAGGAACCAAGGCGGCCTGCCCTCTCGAGGGGCGGGCCGTTGTTTTGTGTGACGATCACACCAGCAGCGCCACCACCGACAGCAGCGCCGCCGTCACCACGGCATTGAGCGCCATCGCCAGACTCGCCATCGCGCCAGCCGTCGCGTCCACCTGAAACGCCCGCGCGGTTCCGATCCCGTGTGCGGCGACGCCGAGGGCAAAGCCGCGCGCGCGGTAATCGCGCAGGCCCAGCGCATTGAGCAGCGGCGTCGCGACCATCGCACCGAAGACGCCCGCGAACAGCACGATCACCGCCGCCAGCGCCGGAACGCCGCCCAACTGCCCCGCCACCGCCATTGCGACGGGCGTGGTGGTCGCCCTCGGCGCGATCGAGGCGAGGATATCGCGCGGCGCGCCGAACAGCGCCAGCACGCCGACCGCACTGACGATCGAGGTCACCGCGCCCGCACCCAGCGCCAGCACGATCGGTATGGCCAGCCGGCGAATGCGTGCCCGCTCGCGCCAGATCGGCACCGCCAGCCCGACGACCGCCGGGCCGAGCAGGAAGCTGACCGGGAAGGTCGCGGCCTTGTATGTCTCGTAGGAGGTGCCGCTCGCCAGCAGCAAGGCGATCAGCACCGGGGTGGCCCAGAGCACCGGATGGAGCAGCGGATGGCGGTCGCAGCGCTTCGATAGGGTGTCGAAGATCTCGAATACGCCCAAAGTGACCGTCAGCCAGAGCAGCGGTGTCGCCAGCAGTGGAGGATCGCTCACGCCTCGCCCTCCGGCGCGAAGCGGGCGAAGGCCCAGCGGAATACCAGCGCCGTCACGATCAGCGTCAGCAGCGTGGAGGCGAGCGTGGCCGTCACCAGCCCCACGCCGTACCGCGAAAGAACCGGGCCTTCCTCGATCAGCCCGACGGCGGCGGGGACGAACATGATGGACAGGTGCGCGGTGAGCCAGCCGGTCACCACGGTCAGCGTCGGCCGCTCGCGCGGGACCAGCGCCAGCCATCCGACCAGCAGGACCATGCCGATGACCGCGCCGGGCAGGGGCAGGCCGGTGATGCGATGGATCGCTTCGCCCGCAAGCTGGCAGACGAGGAGGAGGAAGATGGCGCGCAGCATAGTTGGGATAAAGCAGGGCGACACATGCTCGGCAATCCGCATTTCGGTCCGCCAAGTTGCGCCGCGCAACTATGCCCGATTGCGAGTCCCGCCCCCCTTGTGTATCGGCGCGCGCCATGACGGCTTACAAATCCGGCGATCCGACCACGCTCAACCGGCTCTACGGCCGCGCCAAGGGCAAACCCCTGCGCGCTGCGCAGCAGAGCCTCGTCGACGACCTGCTCCCGCGTATCTCCATGCCCGAAGAAGGCCCGATCACCGCGCAGGTGCTGTTCGGCGACGATCGCCCGCTCCACTTCGAGATCGGCTTCGGCGGCGGCGAGCACATGGCGCAGCGCGCCGACATGCTGCCCGACCACGGCTTCATCGGCGCCGAACCATTCCTCAACGGCGTGGCGCAGGCGCTCACCCACGTCAGCGGCGACAACGGAGCGCACCCGCCGATCGGCAATGTGCGCATCCACCACGGCGATGCACTGGAAGCGCTGGCGCGCATTCCGGACGGCTCGCTCTCGTTCCTCTACCTGCTGCACCCGGACCCCTGGCCCAAGGCGCGCCACGCCAAGCGCCGGATGATGAACGACGGTCCGGTCGACATGTTCGCCGCCAAGCTCAGGCCCGGCGGCGAGTTCCGTTTCGGCACCGACCACGCGATCTACTTGCGCCACGCGCTGATGGTGATGCAGCGGCATACCGAACAGTTCGAGTGGCTATGCGAGAAGCCCGGCGACTTTCAGGTTCGCCCCGGCGGTTGGCCGCAGACGCGCTACGAGCACAAGGCGCGTACGGTTTACGGGCATGAAGTCTGGTACTTCCGGTACAGGCGGAAGTAGAGGTCCTGGGGCCATTGCCCCAGACCCCCATACTGTCGTCGTTGCGCGTGCAGCGGCGTCGAGCCCAAATCGCGCTGCAGGCTATTATGTCTTCCGGCGCAGCGTCAGTGAGTGACGAGACTTCGCGCACGATCTCGACGATATACGGGGTGCAGGGGTGGTAAACCCCTGCATTTTCCCCTTCAATTTCAGCCCGTAATCCCCGCAGCCGCCAGCGCTGCGAGGGTCAGCACGTCCGGCGCGATCGCGGTCATCGGCACGATCTGCACCGGCTTTTCCATGCCCAGCAGCATCGGCCCGATCGAGGTCGTGCCGCCGATTTCCTTGAGCAGCTTGGCCGAGATGTTGGCCGACTGCAGGCCCGGCATGACCAGCACGTTCGCCGGAGCGGATAGGCGGCAGAACGGGTAGAGTTCCATGATCTTCGGGTTCAGCGCCGCGTCGGGGGCCATCTCGCCCTCGTATTCGAAGTCGACCTCCTGCTGGTCGAGCAGCTGGATCGCCTCGCGCGTGGCGTCGAGCCACTTGCCCGCCGGGTTGCCGAAGGTCGAGTAGCTCAGGAACGCGACGCGCGGTTCGTGGCCCAGTTTGCGGGCGACAGCGGCGGTCTCCTTGGCGATGACCACCAGTTCCTCGGCCGTGGGGCGCTCGTTGATAGTGGTGTCGGCCATGAACACGGTGTGGTTCTTGCCGACCATCATGTGAATGCCGCAGGGCAGTTCGCCTTCGGCCGGGTCGAGCACGCGGCGCACTTCCTTCATCGACTGCGCGAAGGGGCGAGTCATGCCCGTCACCATGGCATCGCCCACGCCCAGCTTGAGCAGGCCCGAGGCGAAGATGTTGCGGTCGGTGTTGCACATGCGCTGCACGTCGCGCTTCAGGAAGCCACGGCGCTGCAGGCGGTCGTAGAGCATCTCCACCATCGGCTGGACGTGCTCGGAGATCATCGAGTTCTCGATGTGGAAGCTCTCGGGGTTGGGCACGCCGAGTTCGGCCATCTTGTCGAGGATGGTCTGGCTGCGGCCGACGAGGATCGGCTCGCCATAGCCGAAATCGCGGTACTGGATCGCGGCGCGCAGGACGACTTCGTTGTCGGCCTCGGCGAAAATCACGCGCTTGGGGTTGGCCTTCAGCTGCTCGTAGACGCGGGTGAGCACCGAGGTGGTCGGGTTGAGGCGGGCTTTCAGCTGGTCGCGGTAAGCCTCGAAGTCCTCGATCGGCTTCTGGGCGACGCCCGAATCCATCGCGGCCTTGGCCACGGCCATCGGCACCACTTCCATCAGGCGCGGATCGAACGGCGCGGGGATGATGTAGTCGCGGCCGAACTGCTGGGTCTCACCACCGTAGGCCGCCGCGACGTCCTCGTGGACCTGCTCGCGCGCCAGTTCGGCGATGGCAGTGGCGGCGGCGATCTTCATCTCCTCGTTGATCGCGGTCGCCCGCACGTCGAGCGCGCCGCGGAAGATGAAGGGGAAGCCGAGCACGTTGTTGACCTGGTTCGGATAGTCCGAACGGCCGGTGGCGACGATCGCGTCGGGGCGCACCGCCTTGGCGTCGGGCGGGGTGATCTCCGGGTCCGGGTTGGCCATCGCGAAGATGATCGGCTCGGGCGCCATCGACTTGACCATCTCTGGCGTGATCGCGCCCTTGGCCGAGAGGCCGAGGACGACGTCGGCGCCAACGAGGGCTTCGGTCAGCGTGCGCTTGTCGGTCGAGACGGCGTGGGCGGACTTGAACTGGTCCACGCGCTCGCGGCCCGGATAGATCACGCCCTTGGTGTCGCAGACGAGCACGTTCTCATGCTTCACGCCCATCGACTTGATGAGCGAGGTGCAGGCCAGCGCCGAGGCGCCCGCGCCGTTCACCACGACCTTGATCTCGTCCAGCTTGCGGCCGGTGATGAGGCAGGCGTTGATGAGGCCGGCCGCCGCGATGATCGCGGTGCCGTGCTGGTCGTCGTGCATGACCGGGATGTTCATGCGTTCGCGCAGGGTCTGCTCGATGATGAAGCATTCCGGCGCCTTGATGTCTTCAAGGTTGATGCCGCCGAAGCTGGGTTCCATCATCGCGATGGCTTCGATCAGCGCGTCGGTATCCTCGCTGGCAAGCTCGATGTCGATCGAATCGACGTCGGCGAAGCGCTTGAACAAGACGGCCTTGCCTTCCATCACCGGCTTGGACGCCAGCGCGCCCAAGTTGCCCATGCCCAGGATCGCGGTGCCGTTCGAGATGACGGCCACAAGGTTACCCTTGGCGGTATAGTCGTAGGCGGTGGCGGCATCGTCGGCGATGGCCTGCACCGGCACGGCGACGCCGGGCGAATAGGCGAGGCTGAGGTCGCGCTGGGTCGCCATCGGCTTGGACGCGATGATCTCGATCTTACCCGGACGCTGGGTCTGGTGGTAGAACAGGGCTTCGCGGTCGGTGAACTGGACCTTGGACTTATCGGACAATGCATGGCCTCCCGGTTTCGCAAGGGGCACTAACGGATGTTCCCGCCACGCGATAGGGGAAAGGATGTCCACCCCGGCTTCCCAAAATGACAGGTGCGCCGCTAACGCTGCTGCATGACCTCCGGCGCGACTCCGATGATGGCGCAGTACCTCACGCTGCGCGAAGAGGCAGGCGACTGCCTGCTGTTCTATCGCATGGGCGACTTCTTCGAACTGTTCTTCGAGGACGCCAAGACGGCCAGCCAGGTGCTCGACATCGCGCTGACCACGCGCGGCGAGCATCTGGGCCAGCCGATCCCGATGTGCGGGGTGCCGGTGCACGCGGCCGAGGGCTACCTCGCGCGGCTCATCAAGGCAGGCTGCCGCGTCGCCATCGCCGAGCAGACCGAGACTCTGGCCGAGGCCAAGGAGCGCGCCCGCCGGGAAGGCCGCGCCTCCAAGTCGCTGGTCGCGCGCGGCATCGTGCGCTTCGTCACGGCGGGCACGCTGACCGAGGAATCGCTGCTGGAGCCGCGCCGCGCCAACGTGCTGGCGGCCGCGTGCGAGGTTCGCGGGATCGTCGGCATCGCGGCCTGCGATATCTCCACCGGCCGCATGGAACTGGAAGAGTGCGCGCCTGAGCGGCTGGCGGCGGCACTGGCGCGGCTGGGCGCGAGCGAACTGGTGGTGCCGGAGGGCTGGGATCAGGCTCCCGATGGGGCGATTCCTCGCGGCGGGCACGAGTTCTCCTCCGACGGCGGTGAGGAGCGGCTGAAGCTGGTCCACGGCGTCGCCACGCTCGACGGCTTCGGCATGTTCACGCGGGCGATGCTGGCGGCCGCCGGGGGACTGATCGCCTATCTCGACCATGTCGGGCGCGGCAAGCTGCCGCTGCTGCTCCCGCCCGAGGCGCGCGCCAGTGACGCCGCGCTGGCGATGGACGAAGCCACGCGCGCCAGCCTCGAAATCCTCGAAGCATCGCAAGGTGGCCGCAAGGGCAGCCTGATCGACGCGATCGACCGCTGCGTGACGGGCGCGGGCGCACGCCAGCTGGCGGACGATCTTTCCGCCCCGCTGACCGACCGCATGGCCATCGCCGAGCGGCTGGAACTGGTCGAATGGCTCCACGGCGATGCGCTTTTGCGCGAGGACATGCGCGCGGCGCTCAGGGCGCTGCCGGACGTGGGCCGCGCGCTGGGCCGCGTGGTGGCGGGGCGCGGTTCTCCGCGCGATCTCGGTCAGCTGCGTGAGGGCCTGAGCGGCGCGCGCCGGATCGCCGATCGGCTGGGGCAGATGGACGATCTGCCGGTGCTGCTGGATCGCGTACTGCCCGATCTCGGCGGGCATGGCGCACTGGTCGATCACTTCGCCCGCGCGCTGGTGGAAACGCCGCCGACCGAGCGCGGGCAGGGCGGCTATATCGCCAGCGGTTACGATGCCTCGCTCGATGAACTGCGCGTGATGTCGGGTAATGCCCGCCGCGCCATCGCCGCGCTGGAGGCGAAGTACCGCGAGGAAACCGGCGTCGCCTCGCTCAAGATCAAGCACAACAACGTGCTCGGCTATTTCATCGAGGTCGCCCAGCGCCACGCCGACAAGCTGATGGAGCCGGACAGCGGCTTCTCGCATCGCCAGACGATGGCAGGCGCGATGCGCTTCAACGCGCTGGCGCTGCACGAGGAAGCCGCGCGCATCACCGAGGCGGGCGGCCATGCCCTCGCGGCGGAGGACGCGCATTTCGAGACGCTGGTGGCCGAAGCGGTCGCCGCGCGGCGCGAGATCGCCCGCACCGCCGCCGCGCTCGCCCGCATCGACGTCGCCGCAGGGCAGGCCGAGCGCGCCGCCGAGGGCAACTGGACGCGCCCGCAGGTGGTCGACGGCCTTGCGCTGGAGATCGAGGGCGGGCGGCATCCGGTGGTCGAGGCGGCGCTCAAGGCGCAGGGCGAGCGCTTCGTCGCCAATGACTGCCGCCTCGCCAGTCATGACCGGCTCTGGCTGATCGGCGGCCCGAACATGGGCGGTAAGTCCACCTTCCTGCGCCAGAACGCACTGATCGTGCTGCTCGCGCAGGCGGGCGGTTTCGTTCCGGCGAAGTCGGCGCGGATCGGCATGGTCGATCGCCTGTTCAGCCGCGTCGGCGCTTCGGACAACCTTGCGCGCGGGCGCTCGACCTTCATGGTCGAGATGGTCGAGACCGCCGCCATTCTCGCGCAGGCTTCGGAGCGCAGCTTCGTGATCCTTGACGAAGTCGGGCGCGGCACGTCCACCTACGACGGCCTTGCGCTTGCATGGGCAGTCGCCGAGGCGGTGCACGAAACCAACCGCTGCCGTTGCCTTTTCGCCACCCACTATCACGAGATGGCGCGGCTGGCGGAAACCTGCGAGGCGCTGTCGCTCCACCACGTCCGCGCGCGCGAGTGGAAGGGCGAACTGGTGCTGCTCCATGAACTGTCAGAGGGTCCGGCGGATCGCAGCTACGGCCTTGCCGTGGCGCGGCTGGCCGGGGTGCCGCCCAAGGTCATCAGCCGGGCCAAGTCGGTGCTGGAAAAGCTGGAAAAGGGGCGCGCGGAAACCGGCGGCCTTGCCGCGGGCCTCGGCGACCTGCCGCTGTTCGCCGCCGCCGAGGCCACCCGCGAGGAAGAGTGCGACACCTTGCGCGACAAGCTGCGTGACATGGATATTGATGCGCTGTCTCCGCGCGATGCGCTGGAAATCCTCTACGACCTCAAGCGCGAGGCAGGCACAGAGGGTTGAAACCCTCATTCGTCATTGCGAGCGCAGCGAAGCAATCCAGGGCAGTCTTGAGCCGCCCTGGATTGCTTCGCTGCGCTCGCAATGACGGAGGTAGGGTATCTTAACCTGTAGACGCTAATGCAGGCTCATGTTCGGCCCCAAGATCACCCACGTTTTCCGTAGCCGCTGGCACGCGCTGATGTGGTCGGCGGGGGTGCTGGCGACCGCCTATTGCTCGATCCCGACTCCCGACAGCGGAGATGCGGCCAACGATCAGGCCCAGCGGGCGAAAGCCGATGCCGAGCAGGCGGCGCAGGCGCAACAGATCGTTGCGGCGTGGTCGAACGCTACGGGCGGGAAATAGTCTCCGGCCAGCGCCGGGTTCACGTTTATGCGCACGTCACCCTGAACTTGTTTCAGGGTGACGGGGGTAAGTCGGAGGTCGGGTCAGCCGCCTCTTCACGAATCGTCGTCGCTGAAATCCGGGTCGGCGGCATTGTCCTTGCCGTAGCGGCTTTCCAGATCGTCCATCGTCTCCTCGCCATCATAGGCGGACATGTCGATGGTGCCGCTGGTGTCCATCTGGTTCATGTGATCGACGATGTCCTGAACGTCGTCCTCGTCGCGAATACCGCCCTTGGCCTTATCGCTATAACCGAGACCCTTGGCACCGCGCGCCTGTGCCTGTTCGGCGATGGTCTGCGCCTGCGCGGCTTCGTCTTCCTGCTCGTCGTTCACCGTTTCCGGGGCGAGGTCGTCGGGGCGGTCGGTCATTTTGGGATTCTCCTTCGTCTGGTGAAACGGGTAGGAGAACGGGGAGGTTCCAAAGAGGAATCTGGGGCCATCGCCCCAGACCCCCGAACTGTCGTCGTTACGCGCGCAGCCGCCTCAGTCTTACATTGCGCCGCAGGCTATATGTCTTCCGACGCCGCGTCAGTGAGCGACGAAGCTGCGCGCGTGATCTCGACGATATACGGGGTGCAGGGGTGGTAAACCCCTGCGACTTCCTTCCCCTGATTACCGCGAAGGAACCGGCGTCTCGCCGGAATAATCGTAGAACCCCTTGCCCGACTTGCGACCGTACCAGCCTGCTTCGACGTACTTCTGCAGCAGCGGCGCGGGGCGGTATTTCGGGTCGCCGGTGGTCGAGTGGAAGACCTTCATGATTTCCAGCAGCGTGTCGAGGCCGACGAAGTCCGCCAGCGTCAGCGGCCCCATCGGGTGATTGAGGCCGATCTTGCAGCCCGCGTCGATGTCCTCGACCGAACCGATGCCCGCGCCGAGGACGAAGATCGCTTCATTCAGCATCGGGCACAGGATGCGGTTGACGACGAAGCCGGGTTCGTCACCGGCGAGCACCACGGTCTTGCCCAGCTTTTCGCCGAACGCCTTTATGCGGTCGATGGTGTCCTGCGAGGTGGCGAGGCCGGGAATAACTTCGACGAGGCCCATCAGCGGAACCGGGTTGAAGAAGTGGAGGCCGCAGAAGCGCGCGGCGTCGGGCGAGCTGGCGGCCATGCGGGTGATCGGGATCGAGCTGGTGTTGGACGCCATGATGGCATTCGCGCCCAGCACCTTGCCGGCGGCTTCGAAGATCTTGTGCTTGATGTCCTCGCGCTCGGTGGCGGCTTCGATGATGAGGTCGCAGGCCGACATTGCGGAGTAGTCGGCGGCGGGGGTGATGCGGGCGAGCAGCGCGTCGGCGTCGGCCTGGGTGATCTTTTCCTTGGCGACCAGCTTGGCCAGGCCCCTGGCGATGCCGGCCTTGCCCTTTTCGGCGTTCTCGAGGCTGACGTCCGTGAGGATCACGTCCATGCCCTTGCTCGCCACGGTCTGAGCGATGCCCGACCCCATGATGCCTGCGCCGATGATGCCGACTGACTGCACTGCCAAACTCCTCTGTCGTTTAACCGGGCGCTTAACACCTCGGGATCGCGGAGGGAACCTAGCGGTTTTGTCCCGGCACCCAAAGCACGTCATCGGCGCCGTCGCGATTGACCGCACGGGCGAGGACGAAGAGGTAGTCGCTCAACCGGTTGAGATAGCCGAGCGCGGCGGGGTTCACGGCGTCGGTTGCGGCAAGGGCGGTGGCGCGGCGTTCGGCGGCGCGGGCGGAGGCGCGGGCGACGTGGACGCGCGCGGCGGCCTCGCTCCCGCCGGGCAGGATGAAGCTGCGCAGGGGGGCAAGGTTCTCGTTGATCGCGTCGATGGCATTTTCGAGCCAGACGACTTGTGCGGGGACGATGCGCAGGGTCATCTCGCCGGGGGTGAAGTCGCTGCCCGGTGTGGCGAGGTCGGCGCCCAGATCGAACATGTCGTTCTGGATGTGGGTGAGCGTGTGGGCATGTTGGGTGCCGCCCAGTGCCGCTATGGCCACGCCTATCGCGCAGTTCGTCTCATCCACCCCGCCGATCGCCTCCATGCGCGCGGCGTGCTTTGGCAGGCGTGAACCGTCGACGAGGCCGGTGGTGCCGTCATCGCCCGTGCGGGTGTAGATCTTGTTGAGCCGGACCAAGGATCAGCGCGCCATCGCCAGAAGCAGCGCGCAGACCAGCACGGCGGCGGCCTGATACTTGATGCGGTTGAACATCATCTTGTTCTGCAGCAACTGGTTGGCCGAGGGGCCGGTGGCGTTCGGATCGCGGTGCAGGTCTTCCTTCGTGCTGTTCATGAAGGCGACGATACCGCGCACGAGACTGACGATCACCATGACCACCAGCACCAGGATTACGGGCACGAGAATGTAGCTCATGGCGCGTGGTGTACCCCTTGCGAGAACGAAAGGCCAGCGGGCAGCACGCCGGTGCGCAATGCCTCTGCGATGGCGCGGCCGTCCTCCCCGGCGCGGCGGCGGTCGGACAGCGAGGGGGCGCCGCGCCGCTTGGCCAGCTTGCGGCCATCCGCCTCTATGAGCAGCGGATGATGCAGCCAGGTCGGCACCGGCAGGCCAAGCAGCGCTTGCAGCAGCCTGTGGATGTGGCTCGCGGGAAACAGGTCCATGCCGCGGGTGACGAGGGTGATGCCGTCGGTCGCATCGTCCAGCGTGGCGGCGAGGTGGTAGCTGGCGGGCAGGTCTTTGCGCAGCAGCACGACATCGCCGAAAATCTGCGGGGCGGCGGTCTGAAGCCCCGCGTTCTTGTCCAGCCATTCGAGCGGGCCGGTGAGGGCCATCGCCTTGATTACGTCGAGGCGCCAGGCTGCATTGTCGGGATTGACCTCCCGGTGTCGGCAGGTGCCCGGATAGATCGGCCCGTCAGGCCCGAACCCGGTAGAAACGGCGGCGATCTCGGCGCGCGTGCAGGTGCAGGGATAGAGCAGGCCCAAGGCTTTCAGGCGCTCTCCCGCAGCGGCGTGGCTGGCCAGCCGGTGCGACTGGAATACAGCTTCGCCGTCCCATTCGAAGCCCAGCCATTCGAGGTCGCGGAAGAATTCTTCCACGAACACCGGGCGGCTGCGTTCGCCGTCAATGTCCTCGATCCGCAGGAGGAATTCGCCGCCGCGCGCGCGGGCGGTATCGTGCGCGACCATCGCGGCATAGGCGTGGCCGAGGTGCAACGGGCCGTTGGGGCTGGGGGCGAAGCGGGTACGCATCGGCTTCGTCCTAGAGACAATGAAATGAAATTGAAAATATCTCCCTTCGTCATGCGAGCACGGCGAGCTGAGGAAACATCCCTGTGGATTGCGTTACGTCCTCATGAATCCGCCATCTTGACGCGGACTCGCGCAAGTGCTGGAAATAGCCCATGGACTGCCATCAAACCGCAATCCCGGCCTGCGACAGGAGGCCATGCTCAAGTCGGAGCTGATCGAGCGCGCGGCCCGGTTCCGCAGCGCGGAGGGAGATCCCTCCCGAAGTCTTTCAGACTGCCCTGCTCTTGTGCTGAATGCGGACTATACGCCGCTTTCCTACTACCCGCTAAGTCTATGGCCTTGGCAAACCGCGATAAAGGCGGTGGTGCTGGAACGGGTCGATATCGTTTCAAGCTACGAACGTGCGGTGCATTCGCCCAACTGGACGATGCAGATCCCGTCGGTGATCGCGCTGCGCCAGTACGTGAAGCCGAGCGAATTTCCCGCCTTCACCCGCTTCAATCTGTTCCTGCGCGACAGGTTTTCCTGCCAGTATTGCGGGAGCCCGCATAACCTGACGTTCGACCACGTTGTCCCGCGCCGCCTCGGCGGGCGGACGAGCTGGGAGAACATCCTCACCGCCTGCGCGCCCTGCAATCTGCGGAAAGGCGGTCGCACCCCCAAGCAGGCAAACATGCCGCCGCTCGTCCAGCCGATCCGGCCGACCAGCTGGCAGTTGCAGGAACGCGGTCGGGGCTTTCCGCCCAACTACCTTCACGAAACCTGGCGTGACTGGCTCTACTGGGACATCGAGCTGGAGGAATAGGTTTAGTAACCCAGCATTTCCGGGCGGAACAGCCGCCGACGGGACACCCGCTTGCCTGATAGCATGAACACTCCATCGCCCATGTAGTGCAGGTACTCCGGCTGCCTGGGTGACGGGCGCGCGCTGATGTGCGTGACCTCCAGAATGAACAGGTTGTAGCGCTCCACCGCCCTGTCGTCGCGCAGTCGGCATTCCAGCTGGGCGTGGCATTGCGGAAGTACGGGAACATCGACGTCGTGCGCCTTGGCCCGGTCGAGGCCGAATGCGGCGAACTTGTCCACCTCGTCGCCCGAAGAGTTGCCCACACGCACCACAGCGTCGAGCATGTCGCTGGTGGGCACGTTGAGCACGCACTGGCCCGAGGCGCGCAGCATGTCGAAACTGCGGCAGCCGCGCGACACCACGCAACTTATCGTCGATGGCGAAAAGTCCAGGACCTGATGCCAGCCCACAGCCATGACGTTGTCGTTGCCGGCGTGGCGGGTGGTCAACAGCACGACAGGGCCGGGTTCGAGGAACTGCCGGGCGTGGGACACGGGAATGGTTTCGAAACGCTCGGCAGCAAGCAAGGTCGAAATGGCCAAGGTCGGGGCTCCTATCGCAGGCAGGCCCCTTCCGAGCGAATTACATCCGATTCGGTTTCTTTTTCTGCGGCGAACCGTTCAGTGTATCGTTTCGGCCGTTGCGGCTTCCTCTTCGATCCCGGCATCGACGGCAGCTGCGACCGCGACGTCCATGGTGACATTGCCGATGGTGCGCATGAGGTCGGGCAGCACTTCCACTGCCACAAGCACGCCCAGCGGCCATAGCGGCACGCCCATGGCCGCCGCGATCGGGCCTATCGAGGAGACGAAACTGATCGTGCCGGGTAGGGAAACCGCGCCGAAGGTCGTCGCGAAGGCGACGAAAGCACCGGCGGCGAGGGCGCCTGCCGTCAGTTCGAGTCCGGCAAGCTTGGCGGCATAGACGGCGACGGCCATGTTCATCGCCGGGCCGGTTGCGCGGAACAGCGTCACCGCGAGAGGCAGCACGAACTCCGCCGTAGTCGAGGACACGCCCAGCTTGCGGCTGGAGGCAAGCATTGCGGGCACTGTCGCGATGGAGGACTGGGTGGAGATCGCGACGACCTGCGCGGGCAGCATCGCGGCAGCGAAAGCGGGCAGGCTCCGTTTGCCGCCGATAACAGCGATCACGTAGCCGGCGATCATCACCACCGTCCCCACTGCGACGACCAGCAGAATATAATGCGCCAGCGCGCCCAATGCGGCGCCGCCACTGCGCACGCCCAGCGTCAGGCCGAGCGCGAAGACGCCGATCGGCGCGAGCATCAGCACCCAGCCGATCACCACCATCATCGCGCCCGCCAGTGCCTCGAACAGCACGGCAAGGGCGCGGCGCGGCTCGTCCGCAAGGCGGGTGGAGGCCAATGCGAACAGGCCTACGAAGACGATCACCGGCAGCATGGCGCTTGCCGCCGCTGCCGAGATCACGTTGTCGGGCAGCAGCGAGGCTAGGAATTCGGAGATGCCCGGGACCTTGCCCGGATCTGCGCCGTGCGGGAAACTGACGCCTGCCGGCACCGGGAACAGGTCGAGCAGCACCGGCATCGCCACCGCGCCCAGGATCGCGCTGAATGCCAGGAAGCCGACGATGATGCCCAGCGTGCGCCGGGCCATGGCCCCGGCCCGGGCGGCGGCGACCGTCTCGACGATGCCGGAGAACAGCAGCCCGGCGACGAGCGGCAGGATCGTCATCTGCAGGCCCTGCAGCCATAGCGAGCCGATCGGGCCGGTAACCTTGAGCGCGGTTTCGGCGATCGGCTTGCCTGCCAGAAACAGGCCGATGACAAGCCCGCCGACGAGGCCGAGCAGGGTCAGGGCTCCGGGCACGCGGATTTCGGGAATGCGCGAGGCGCTCGGCGGGGTGGGGGGAGGATTCATGCGGAGCGACAAATAAGCGGCGTCGGCCCGGTTGGCAATTTGGCGTTCCTCAAGTTCTGCCACGCCCGTGAGGGAGGAACGCGCGAGGGGAACGCATCAAAGGAAAGCGGGCGAGCAAGGGGGAAGGAATTCGGTGTTCGACGACAACCTAAACAGACTGTAAGGCGGCGTTCAGAGGGCGGTAACGCCTCAGGTTGCAGAGCGCGGACGAGAGATTCGAATCTTGCGCGCAAGAGGACAGGAAATGGGTAAGCAGTTCTTCGGCACCGACGGTATCCGCGGCCGCACCAATCAGGGGGCGATGACCGCCGCCACTGCGATGAAGGTCGGTCAGGCGGCCGGCACGCGCTTCCTGCGCGGGACGCACCGTCACCGCGTGGTGATCGGCAAGGACACGCGCCTGTCGGGCTACATGCTGGAGAACGCGATGGTTGCGGGCTTTACCAGCGTGGGCATGGACGTGGTGCTGCTCGGCCCGATGCCGACCCCTGCGGTTGCGCTGCTGACCCGCGAACTGCGCGCGGACGTGGGCGTGATGATCTCGGCCAGCCACAATCCTTATGAGGACAACGGGATCAAGCTGTTCGGCCCCGACGGCTTCAAGCTCTCCGATGAGGATGAACTGGCGATCGAGGCGATGCTGATGGGCGGCGATCTCGACCTTGCCGCCTCTCCCGAGATCGGCCGCGCGCGGCGCGTGGACGATGCGCGGGGACGCTATATTCACGCGGTCAAGGCCTCTCTGCCGTCCACCGTGCGGCTCGACGGGCTCAAGATCGCGGTCGATTGCGCCAATGGCGCGGCTTATCAGGTGGCTCCTTCGGCGTTCTGGGAACTCGGCGCCGAGATCGTCGCGGTGGGCGTCACGCCCAACGGCAAGAACATCAATGAACGCTGCGGCTCCACGCACGTCGAACTGCTGCAGGAGACCGTAGTGTCGTCCGGGGCCGACATCGGCATCGCGCTCGACGGCGACGCGGACCGCCTGATCGTGGTCGACGAGAAGGGCCAGACCGTCGATGGTGATCAGATCATGGCGCTGATCGGCAGCCAGCTGGCCGCGCAGGGGACCTTGCGTGGCGGCGGCGTGGTGGCGACGGTCATGTCGAACCTCGGCCTCGAGCGCTATCTGAACGGCCAGGGCCTTTCGCTGGAGCGTACCGCCGTCGGTGACCGTCACGTGCTCGAGCGGATGCGGTCGGGTGGCTTCAACGTCGGCGGCGAGCAGTCTGGCCACATGATCCTGCTCGACCATGCGACGACCGGCGATGGCACCGTCGCGGCGCTCCAGGTGCTTTCGGCGCTGGTCCAGTCGGGCAAGCGGGCGAGCGAACTGCTGCACCTTTTCGACCCGGTGCCGCAACTGCTGCGCAATGTGCGCTTCGGCGGGGGCAAGCCGCTGGATGCGGACAGCGTCAAGGCGGCCATCGCCGATGCCGAGGCCTCGCTCGATGGTCGCGGGCGTCTGGTGATCCGTCCCTCCGGCACCGAGCCGGTCATCCGTGTCATGGCCGAGGGCGACGACGCCGGCGAAGTGGAAGCCGCCGTAGCCTCTATATGTCACGCCGTGGAAAAGGCCGCTGCATAATGGCTCTGGAAATGCGCCCCGATTGCGAACGCTGCGGCACGGACCTTCCCGCCGAAGCCCCCGGCGCGTTCATCTGCTCGTTCGAGTGTACCTATTGCGCCGAGTGTGCCGATGCGCTGGATGACATGTGCGCAAATTGCGGCGGCGAACTCGTCGACCGGCCGACGCGGGCCAAGCGGCACCATGATTCCGCTCCGCCGTCGAAAGTGCGGCATTATAAGGGCTGATACTCGACTCGGGGTGCGTTGAGCGCGTAAGGAGCGCGGCCATGAACCAGCCTCCTCGCATTCTTTCCATCGCCGGGTCGGACAGCTCTGGCGGTGCCGGCATCCAGGCCGACATCAAGACGATTACGCTGCTCGGCGGCTACGCCATGACCGCGATCACCGCGATCACCGCGCAGAACACCAAGGGCGTCACCGCGGTCACGACCCTGTCGGCGTCGATGGTCGCCGCGCAGATCGATGCCTGCATCAGCGACATCGGCGTCGATGCCGTGAAGATCGGCATGCTCGGCAGTGCCGAGATCGCCGCCGTCGTCGCCGACCGGCTGGAAGGGCTGGGCGTGCCGGTCATCTTCGATCCGGTGATGGTCTCTACCGCCGGTTCGGTGTTGGCGAACGCAGCGACCATCGCCGCTTTCGAGCGGCTTATGGCGCTCGCCTGTCTGACCACGCCCAATTTCGACGAACTCGCCGCGCTGGGCGGAGACGCCGCGCTGGCCGCGAAGGGCGTCGCCTACATCGCCAAGGGCGGCGACGCGCCGGGTGACGTCGTGGAGGATCGACTGGTGCTGCCGGGGCAGGCACCCGTGCTCTGGACCGCGCCGCGCGTGGAAACGCGCCATACGCACGGCACCGGCTGTACGCTGTCGAGCGCCATCGCCACGTTCCTGGGGCAGGGCGCTCCGCTGATCGAAGCGATCGAGGATGCGCGGGACTTCGTGCGCGCGGCGCTGCTGGCGGCGCCGGGCTTCGGCGATGGGCACGGGCCGATGGGACACCACGCGGTTCGTTAGCGGATAGTCGATCTCGTCATGGCGCTGTGCTGGCTATGACGGGAATGCTTCAGTTCAGCCGCGAACGGCGGCGCAGTGCGGTGTCTGCCAGCAAGCCGACCGCCGCCATCGCGCCGCCGGTCAGGCCGGCGGTGCTCAGCGCCACAATGACGGGCTGGGCATAGTCTGCAAGCGCGCCCAGGAATGCTGGAGCACGGTCGTTCAAGGGTTCGATGATCTGGCTCATGGCGGGTGTCCTGCGGGGTCTTTGGGTGCCCCGCAGATGCACTGGATTGCCCGTTCAAGGCACTCGGATAAGTTCACTTATTGTGTTCGGGTTTTTCGAATAGTCCTTCGTCTCCCCCGCAGTCGGGCCTCATCCGCAATCGAGGTTGTAGAACTGCTGCACGTGGCCCCAGCCTTCCTCGGCGGTTTCGCACCAGCGGAAGAGGGACAGATCCTTGGCGTTGATGACGCCTTCCTCGGCCAGCGCCTCGAAATTGACTACGCGCTCCCAGAACTCGCGGCCGTAGAGCAGGATCGGGATCGGCTTCATCTTGCCGGTCTGGATCAGCGTCAGCAGTTCGAAGAACTCGTCGAAAGTGCCGAAGCCGCCAGGGAACACCGCCACCGCGCGGGCGCGCAGCAGGAAGTGCATCTTTCGCAGTGCGAAGTAGTGGAACTGGAACGAGAGGCGCGGCGTCACATAGCGGTTGGGGGCCTGCTCATGCGGCAGCACGATGTTGAGGCCCAGCGATTCCGCGCCGACTTCCGCCGCACCGCGGTTGGCCGCTTCCATGATCGACGGACCGCCGCCCGAGCAGACGACGAACTGGCGCATGCCCTTCTCGACGATGGCACACTGGCTGGCGAGCCGGGCGAGCTTGCGGGCCTCCTCGTAATACTTGGCCTTCTCGGCCAGGCGCTCGGCCACTTTCTTCTGCTCGTCGGTGACGGCGGCGGTGCGCACCGCATCGGCTTTGTCGGGCGAGGGGATGCGGGCGGAGCCGTACATCACCAGCGTGGAGCCGATGTTGGCCTCTTCCAGCAGCATCTCGGGCTTGAGAAGTTCCAGCTGGAAGCGGACCGGGCGTAATTCGTCGCGCAGGAGAAAGTCGGTGTCGCGGAAGGCGAGCTGATAGGCGGGATGGCCGGTCTGGATGGTATCGGCCTGCTGCTCGGCGAAGCCGGCTTCCTGCTCGGCCTTGTAGAAGCGGCGCTCGGTGAGGTCTTTGTCTTCTTTTTCAGTCATTGGCTCTTCATAGGCTGGGTAAGCGCGAAGCGTCGAGAACAGATATGTGCACGCTCGGTTGCACGGAATCTTACAGGGGCTAGGCTGTCCGGATGATGACCGGGAACAGGTTTTCGCGGCGCGGCGCGCTGGTTGGAATGGGGGCGGGGCTCTGCATGCTGCCGGGCGCGCTCCCGGCGCTGGGAGCCCCGGCACGGCCGAGGATGCCGCCGCCTGCGAGGGATATGGTGCGCCCGCCGCGCCTGCGCAACGGCGACGTACTGGGACTGGTTGCACCGGCCGGGTTCGTGGCCGACCGCTTCGGCCTCGACGAGATCGGTTCGACGGTGCGGGCGATGGGGCTGGAGCCGCGCTTCGCTCCGCACTTGACCGACCGCGAGGGCTATCTGGCGGGATCGGACGAGGCGCGTGCCCGGGATCTTACGGCGATGTTCGCGGACGAGCGGGTGCGCGCGATCATGGCGGTGCGCGGCGGCTGGGGCTCGGCGCGGCTGCTGCCGTTGCTCGACTTCGCCGCGATCCGCAAGAACCCGAAGCTGTTCACCGGGTTCAGCGACAATACCGCGCTGTGCCTGGCGCTGGCGCGGGCGGGCGTCGTCTCGATCCACGGCCCGACCGCGGCGACTTCGTGGCCGCCGGCATCGTGGGATTCGTTCCGGCAGCTGGCCTTCGAAGGCGCCATGCCCACATACGCGGTTCCCGCCTATGCCGGGCCGAACCTCGGCGGCAGGGGACCGGCGGTACGGACCTTTCGTGGCGGCAAGGCGCGCGGGCGGCTGGTGGGAGGCAATCTCGCGGTGCTCAGTGCGCTGGTGGGCACGCCCTATCTGCCCGACTTCGATGGCGCGATCCTGTTCCTGGAGGAAACCAACGAGGCGGAGTACCGCATCGACCGGATGCTCACCCAGCTGGCGTTGGCGGGATTGCTGGACAAGCTGGCGGGAGTGGTCTTCGGCCAATGCACTCATTGCGAGAACCCGGACGGCGGTTTCTCGAACTTCACCGTCTACGAAGTGCTCGACCGTCGATTCGCGTCTTTGGGCGTGCCGGCCTTTCAGGGATTGATGATCGGGCACATCGGCGGCCAGATCAGCGTGCCCGAAGGTGCCATGGCCGAGATCGACGCCGACGCCGGGACGCTGCGGCTTCTCGAACCGGCGGTCAGCTGATCAGGCACTTGCCGGGGTCTCGCTGCTGAGCCCGTATTGCGCGACCAGTTCGGCGAACAGGTCTTCGGGCAGCGGGTGGACGAATTCCAGCCCGGCGCCGTTGCCGTTGGCCCAGGCGACGAAGGCGATCATCGGGCGGCATTCGGGCAGGGTGAGGGTGATCACTTCGTCCATCTCCAGTGGCCCGACGCTCTCGATTCGTGCGCCGAGCGGGGTCAGGTCCTTGAGAACGACCGTGTTGATCGCAAGATCGCGGCGGAAACGGGCCAGCATTTCCACCCTTTCGCGCGCGTGGCGGCGGTCTCCGTCGATCGCAACGACGCCGGATTCGGGCGGAGGGAGGGCGTCGAGGCCCATGATCGCGGGCGCAGGAGCGCCGGTCGGAGGACTTGGCTCCGGCATTGTCGCGTGATCCTTCCAGGACAGTTAACCGAATGCAGTGATCCGGTCGTTGAGCCTCGGACCATAGCCCTGCAATCCTTGCGGCAGTTCCTCCGAAGATGATGCGTATTTTTCCGAATCACTTGTTGGCGTGCCGATTTCACCGGTTATAAGGCATGGTTAATTTGCAAAGGATTGCATGTCTGAGCCCTGTACCTGCCCGAGTTCGCGAAAACTGTTGCCGGAATGGCACCTTTCCGCGGTGCAAGGGCATGGGAATCGATGATCCGTTAGTTTGCGCATACCCTTTCTTAACCATTCTTTGCGCAGAATTTACGTGTTCATACAGGGGTTCTTATGCGCATCGATGCCAGAAATCTGCTCGACCGGCTTGGCAAGAACGACTTCGCCTACAAGGAATTCGAAGATCGTTTCAGCGAGCTGGAACTGTGGCCGATCCTCGAAGCGCTGCTGCGCGATCCGCGCCTGCAGGCGATCGATCAGGCCGAGGCCGTGGTTGCGGCAAAACCGGAGCCGGCACCGGCCGAAGTGGTCGAGACCTATTCCGGCGAGAGCCTGAGCTCCCTGTTCAGCCGCTATGGCAACGGCCCCGCCGCGAGCACCCCCGCCGACCGGCGCGGCGGTGCGCAGCAGCAGGACGTGCGCGCCATGCTCCGTCACTTGTCCGACCTCGGATCGCAGGGGAAGATCTGATGCCCGTCATCGTAACCCACGGCCTCAAGGGCGGCGCCGGCACCACGTTCATGGCCGCGCACATCGCGATGGCCCTGTCCGAGGCGGGCGCCGACGTCACCGTGCTGACGACCGCCAGGCGCGACACCATGCCGCTGCATTTCGGCCTGCAGCCCGCGATGTCGCTGCCCTCGCTGTTCGCCCCTGCCGAGGACGCGGTGCTGGTCGCGGGCATCGACCTGCGCAGCCTGACCACCGCGCCCGAGGACAACGACTTCGTGCCGGTCCTTCGCGATCTCGGTTTCCTGGAGACCGGCCAGGACAAGGTCATGGTCATCGACGTGCCCGCCAGCGAGTTCGCCTTCGCGCGCCGCGTCGTGCCGCACGCCAGCGCCAACGTCTGCGTGATCAACGCCGCGCCCGACACCCTCGCGCTCATGCCGCAGGTGCTGGACGAGGCGAGCCCCGAGAACATCGCCTCGACCAGCTTCGTTATCAACGCGCTGGATGAGACGCGCCGCCTCTCGCGCCATTCCTCGGCGTTCATCCGCGAACTGGTGGGGCAGCGGCTGCTTGGCCGCATCCGCCTCGACGAATCGGTGCCCGAAGCGATCGCGATGCTCCAGCCGCTCGCCAAGTACGCCCCGTCGAGCGCCGCGCTCGCCGACGTGAAGGCGATCGGCACTGCGCTGGTTCCCGCGCTCGAGACGCCCGGCCGCCCGTGGGTGGCGCGTGGTTCCACCCCCTCCTCTTCCCATTCCTCGTCATCTCCGAGCCGCGCCGCATGATCGAGAAACTGGCCGCCCGCGTGCTGGACAACCGGCTCGCCCGCTATGCCTCCGTCGCGGTGATCGTCGGGATCGCCGCCGTGGTGATCGGCGTGCCGCTGGACGGCACCGCGCAGTGGGTCTGCGCCGGTGTCACGATGGCGGGCGCGCTGGTGATGCGCCGGATCAAGGGCCGCATGGGTGCGGTCGCGCTCGGCATCCTGGCGGTGCTGGTCTCGACCCGCTACCTGTTCTGGCGCACGACGCAGACGATCGCGTTCAACACCCCGCTCGAATTCCTGTTCGGCGGCGTGCTCTACCTCGCCGAGCTGTATGCCTGGGTCATCCTGCTGCTGGGCTTCCTGCAGACCACCTGGCCGCTCGACCGCCCGGTGATCGAACCCGAGGGCGAGCCGGACACCTGGCCGACCGTTGATATCTACATCCCGACCTATAACGAGAGCCTCGAGATCGTGCGCAACACGGTCTTCGCGGCGATGGACCTCGACTATCCGGTCGACCGCTACCGCGTCTTCATTCTCGACGACGGCAAGCGTCCCGATTTCCGCGCTTTCGCCAAGGAAGCGGGCTGCGGCTATATCACCCGCGACAACAACCTGCACGCCAAGGCGGGCAACCTCAACGCGGCGATGAAGAAGACCGACGGCGAGCTGATCGCGATCTTCGACTGCGACCACGTGCCGACCCGCGCCTTCCTGCAGCTGACCGTCGGCTGGTTCCAGCAGGACCCGCGCCTGGCGCTGATCCAGACCCCGCACCACATGTATTCGCCCGATCCCGTGCAGCGCAACCTCGCGCAGACGATGGGCGACATGCCGGGCGAGGGCGACCTGTTCTACGGCCCGGTACAGGGCGGCAACGACCTGTGGAACGCCACTTTCTTCTGCGGTTCCTGCGCGATCATCCGCCGCGAGGCGCTGATGGAGACCAACGGCTTCGCAGGCGAGACCGTGACCGAAGACGCGCACACCGCGCTCAAGCTGCAGCGCACCGGCTGGAATACCGCGTACATCTCGGCGCGGCTCTCCGCCGGTCTCGCCACCGAGCGTCTGGTGCTTCACGTTGGCCAGCGCATCCGCTGGGCGCGCGGCATGACGCAGATCCTGCGCATCGACAATCCGCTGCTCGGCCGCGGCCTCACCTGGCAGCAGCGCCTTTGCTACCTCAACGCGATGATGCACTTCCAGTATCCGGTGCCGCGCATCGTGTTCCTGACCAGCCCGCTTGCTTACCTGATCTTCGGTCAGAACATCATCCAGGCGTCCGCCGGGCTGATCTTCGCCTATGCGCTGCCGCACCTGTTCTGCTCGTCGGTCGCCAACGAGAAGACGCAAGGTGGCTGGCGCCGCCCGTACTGGGGCGAAGTCTACGAGACGATCCTTGCCTTCCACCTCGTCAAGCCCACGGTCATGACGTGGTTCCAGCCGCGCAAGGGCAAGTTCAACGTGACCGACAAGGGCTCGCTGCTCGACCAGACCTACTTCGACTGGGCGATCGTCAAGCCGCACCTCATCTGCATCGGCTTCGTGATCCTGGGGATTACCATGGCCGTCGTGAAATGGGCGTTCTTCCCCTACATGTTCAACATCCAGACCGATACGCTGGTGCTGAATGTGGCCTGGGCGCTGTTCTCCCTCGCTATCCTGCTCGCCGCCGTTTCGGTGGCGCGCGAGACCCGGCAGGAGCGCGTGGACATTCGCATTCCGGTGCAGCTGCCGGTCACCGCCTACCTCGCCTCGGGCCATACGGTGCCTGCCACTACCATCGACATCTCGATGGGCGGTGCGGCGCTGAGCCTGCCCGAGGAACTGCCGACCAAGGACCGCACGGTCAGTCACATCACCATGGCAATGGGCGATGAGGTGCTGTCGATCCCGGTCACGACGATGCGCACCAACGCGACCAACGCCTACGTTCGTTTCGAAAAGCTCGACATTCTCGCCGGTCGCCATCTAGTGTGCGCCGTCATGGGCCGCGCGGATGCGTGGCAGCCGTGGGGACCGCCAGCCATGGTCGGCACGGCCCGTTCGTTCGGCGACATTCTCAGGGTGGATATGGTCACGTTGAAGCGCATGCTGGGTCTGAATTTCGCCGAACGCCGCCAGATGAAGGCCGCCAATGCCGCCAAGCGCGCGGCGATGGCGAAGGCCGCCAAGGAAGCCGAGAAGAACGACCCCAAGAACAAGGGCCTGCCGCTCGCCAAGGCGGCGATGCTGGCCGGCGCCGTTGCCCTGGGCGCGGCGGGCCTGTTCTTCGGCACCTCCGAGGTTCACGCCCAGCCGACGGCCAAGGCGCCCGAGACCGCTGCCTCCGCCGCCAACCCGGGCGTGGCCAACACCGGCGGTATGTCAGAGCGCCTGACCCTCAAGGACCTGCGCGTCTCCCAGCCGATCCGCCTGCGCGGCACGCAGGGTGAAATGGGCATCCCCTTCGGCATGCGCCAGGACCGCATCGCCACCGGCGCCGTGCTGCGCCTGCAGATGGCCTGGTCGCCCTCGATGCTCGACGACCTCAGCCAGCTGGTCGTCATCGTCAACGGCGAGGTCGCGCAGACGGTGCCGCTGACCCGCGCCAATGCGGCCGGACAGGTCCTTGAAATCCCGGTGAACCCGGCGCTGCTGCTGCCGGGCGACAACCAGCTCAACCTGCGCCTGATCGGCCACTATGCGCGCGATTGCGAGGACCCGTTCCATTCCTCGCTGTGGGCGAACATCTCGAACACCCGTTCGTGGTTCGATTTCAGCTATCAGCCGCTGACTTTCGGCCCCGACCTGTCGCGCCTGCCGCTGCCGTTCTTCGACAAGGGCCAGAACGTGCCGCTGCGCATGCCCTTCGTCTTCGCCACCCAGCCGCGCGCCGGTGAGCTTCAGGCCGCCGCCGCCACCGCCAGCTGGCTCGGCTCGCTGGCCAGCTATCGCGGCTTCAGCTTCCAGCCGGTCGTCGGCTCGATCCCGCGCGGCAATGCCATCGTGTTCCTCAATGGGACGCAGGGCATCCCCGGCCTCGACATCGCGCCCGCCGGTGGTCCCGTCGCCGCTGCCGTGCGCAACCCCAACGATCCCAACGGCACGCTGCTGGTGATCATGGGGCGCAACGACGAAGACCTGCGCCTCGCCGCCGCTGCCGTCGCGCTCGGTCGCGGCGTGTTCGGCGGCCAGCGCATGAGCTTCGACGGCGTGCGCATCCCGGCATGGCCGCGCTACGGCGCGGTGCGCTGGCTGACCACCGACAAGCCGGTCGAGCTTGGCTCGATCATGGAGCCTTACGCGCTGCAGGGCATGGGCATCCCCCCCGGCCCGCTGACCACCCGCTTCCGCGTCGCGCCTGACCTGTTCTTCTGGCCGCGCGAAGGCGGCAAGCTGAACCTCGGCTACCGCTACCCGGTCGCGCAGTGGCTGGACAAGCGCGCCTCGCGCCTCGACGTCTCGATCAACGGCCAGTACCTCAAGACGCTGCCGCTGGGCGCTGCCTGGTGGAGCCAGCTGTTCGGCCCGGCCGGTGCGAAGAGCGCGGATTCCAACGCCACCGTCACGCTGCCGCGCTACAACCTGTTCGGCCAGAACGAGCTGACCTACGACTATAACCTGCTCATCGCCGACAAGAAGAAGTGCACCGGCACCCTGCCGGACAACGTGCGCGTCTCGGTCGATCCCAAGAGCACCATCGATCTCACCAGCGCCTATCACGCGATCATGATGCCCGACCTCGCGACTTTCGCGGGCGCCGGCTTCCCCTTCACCGCCAGCCCCGACCTGTCGCAGACCACCGTGGTCGTCGCGCCGAACCCGTCGATGGCCTCGGTGCAGGCGTTCCTGACGCTGATGGGCCGCTTCGGCGATTCGACCGGCGTTCCGGTGACGGCGGTGACGGTGACCTCGACCATCGACGGGGACGCGCTGGCCAGCCAGGACGTGCTGGTCATCGGCGGCACCGCTCTGGCCGAGGCGGACATGTTCGCCGATGCGCCGGTGCGCTACGAGAACGGCCGCCTGCGCGTGTCCGAGCGTTCGCCGCTGCAGTACGTGACCGCGCTGTTCGGCGGCTCGCAGGAGAACGACCCGATGGCCGCCGCGCCGGTGGTCTACAATGCGCAGGGGTTCTCCGGCATCGTCAGCTTCCAGTCGCCCTACGCCTCGGACCGCACCGTCGTCGCACTGCTGTCGGACGATGGCGCCGCGCTGCCCGCACTGGTGGATGGCATGGCCGACGTGAAGATCAACGCCGCGATCCAGGGTGACCTTGCGGTGACGCGCGGTGACGGCATGACCAGCTTCGCGCTGTCGAACCGCTACTGGGTCGGCTCGCTGCCGATCTGGATGAAGCTGGCCTACTACGTCAGCCAGCGCCCGATGATGCTCGGCGTGTTCACGCTGCTGCTGGCGCTGGCCCTTGCCGGACCTGCCTACATCTTCTTCCGCCGACAGGCCCAGAAGCGCCTCGCGCGCCAGGACGATCACGCATGACGATTTCGCGTACTTCCAAGCTGGGCGTAGCCCTGCTGCTCTCTACCGCTGTGGCATTGCCCGCAGTGGCCGAGGCGCAGAGCGCGGGCGTCGAGGCTCTGGTGAAACAGGCCCAGTACTGGCGCTCGAAGGGGCGCGAGGATCTGGCCCAGCAGGCGCTGAAGCGTGCCCGCGCGCTCGATCCGAACAACCCGGCGCTCAAGGCTTCGGCGCAGGCGCCCAAGCCCGCCGCTCCCAAGCCCGCGCCGAAGCTGGTGGCCAAGCCTGCTGCTGCGAAGCCTGCATCCGCGCCCAAGGCAGCCCCGGCGCCCGCCCGCGCCGCTGCACCCAAGCCGACGCCTGCGCCGACCCCGACGCCCGCTCCGGTCTCGGCAGCGGACCGCGCCGGTCGTGCCCGTGTCTCGGGCTTCGATGCGCTGAACGACGGGAACCTCGCCTCGGCCGCCTCGCAGTTCCAGCGCGCATTGTCCGTCAATCGCCGTGACCCGGATGCGCTTGGCGGTCTCGGCCTCGTGCGGCTGCGCGAAGGGCAGTTCGCCGAAGCGGCCAGCCTGCTCGAACAGGCCTCCGCCAACGGCAAGGCGAGCCAGTGGGCCGAGGGCCTGTCCGCTGCACGCTTCTTCGCGGGCGTGGACGAGACCAAGGGCCTGATCGCCCAGAACCGCCTTGCCGAAGCGCAGGGCCGCGCCGAGCAACTGGCGCGCTCGGGCTACAAGGAGCCCGGCCCGGCGCTCGAACTGCTGGCCGACATCTACGAGCGGCAGGGCCGCTATGCCGACGCCGCCGACCTCTACCGTCAGGCCGCGCAGGGCGGCACCGCTGCCGACGACAAGCGCCTGCAGCTGCGTGCCGCGCGTGGCCGTGCGCTCGCCGCTGCAGAGCGTGGTGACGACTTCGGCGCCGTGCGCGAATTCCAGCAGGGCCTGGTCATCGACCCCAGCGATCCGTGGATCCGCTACGAATTCGCCCAGTTCCAGATCGAGCGCGGCCGGGTGCCCGAAGCGGAATCGCTGATCCGCTCGCTGGCGACCAGCGGCAATGCGGACTCTCTCTATGCCGCCGCGCTGCTCAACAACGACCTCGGCCGCTCGACCGAGGCGGACCGTCTGATCTCGATGATCCCCGAGACGCAGCGTACCGCGCCGATGCGCAATCTTGCGCTCAGCGTGAAGACCGACGCCGCGATCGCCCGCGCCAAGGCCATGGCGGCCAGCGGGCAGGGCGCGCAGGCCGTGGCGGGGCTGCGCCAGCTCGGCGCGATGGCCTCGATCCCGGCGGGCAAGCAGGCCGCCGTCGCCAATGCGCTGTTCGACCTCGGCGACACGCAGGGCGCGGCCGAAGTCGCCGCCAACGCCGCGACCGGCCGCATCGACAACATCGCCGACTACGAGGGCCTGATCGGTGTCCTCACTCGCACCGGCCGCAGCGACCTTGCCCAGCAGGCGCTCGCACGCGCCTCGCAGCTGGCGGGTTCCAGCGCCGAGGGACAGAAGGCTTATGCGCGCATCAGTGCGGGCATGATGGTCGGGCAGGCCGACGAAGCCCGCATGGGCGGTCGCTACGCTGAGAGCTTCGATATTCTCCAGCAGGCCTATGGCGCCGCGCCGGACAATACCGAGATCATGTCCGGCCTCGCCCGGCTCTACCAGACCGGCGGCATGCCCGCGAAGGCGGCGCAGACCTATCAGCTGGTGTTGGCGCGCAAGCCCAACGACAAGGACGCGCTGCTCGGCCTCGCCGACACCGCGCAGGGCGCGGGGGATCGCGATCTGTCGGAACAGGCACAGAAGCAGGTGCTGCGCCTCTACGGGCAGGACTATCAGGTTCGCATGGCGCTCGCCAACGTGGAGCGCGCGCGAGGCAACGACCGCGCTGCCGTGGCGATGCTCAAGGACGCGCGCGCCCTCTACGCGCGCCAGAGCGGCGGCGTGGCGATGGGCGGCAATCCGTTCGCGGGCATGAGCACCGCAGGCGGTGCGAACCCCTTCCGCAACCAGATGCAGGCCGCGCCGCAGCAGGTGAATCCCTTCGCACTCGGCGGCGGGACGCGCCTTCCGGCCGCCTACCCGCAGCAGGCCCCGCAAAGCGGGTTCGGCTACGCCGCGCCCCAGCAGGCGAGTGCATTCGGTGCAGCCCCCGTCGGCATGGGCACCGGCCAGAGTGGCTTCGGCGGTTTCGCCGGGGCTCAGGCTCCGCAGGCGAATTACTCCGCCCCGGATCGCTACGCCTCGCCCACCGGCAGCACCGCTCCGGCAGCGGCATGGGCCGCTCCGGCCAGCGCGCCCGGCTATGACGGTCCGCAAGTTCCGGTCGCCTACGCAGGCGACCCGGTGATGACGCAGATCCAGTCGCAGATCGACCAGCTGGCGCAGGACACAGGCCCTCGTGTCGACGTTCAGACCGGCTATCGCGGCCGCTCGGGCGAGACGGGCCTGTCCAAGCTCGACGAGATCAAGGGCTCGGCCAAGTTCTCGACCGGCGTCGCCGGTGGCCGCGTCTTCGCCAAGGCCGAGGCCGTAGTGATCGACGCTGGACGCCCGACCGGCTCGGGCCTCGCCCGCTTCGGCCGCAATGCCACGCCCGAAGCACAAGGCATCGTCGCGGCGGAGCCGTCCGCGCTCGTCAACGCCGATACCCAGAATGGTTCGGGCGTCGCGCTTTCGGCGGGCTACGAGAACGACTGGGTCCAGCTGGAGGGCGGAACCACACCCATCGGCATGGGCAAGACCAAGTTCGCGGGCCGCGCCGCCGTTACCCCCAAGCTGGGCCAGAACGTGCGCGCCACCGCCTTCGTCGAGCAGAAGCCGGTGACCGACTCCATCGTCTCCTACGCGGGCACTCGCGACCCCGTCACCGGCGAGCGCTGGGGACAGGTGATGCGCACGGCGGGCGGCCTAGGCCTGAGCTACGACGAGAACGGCTCGGGCGTCTATGCCGAGGCGCGTTACTACCGCCTGCGCGGCGAGAATGTGGCGAACAACGACGGCATCGAGGCCAACGTCGGCGGCTATCTGGAAGCGTACAAGGGCCGCAACTCGCGCGTTACCGTCGGCCTCAACGTGAACTATCAGGCCTACGACAAGAGCCAGAACTACTTCACGTTCGGCAACGGCGGCTACTTCAGCCCGCAGAACTTTATCTCGGTCGGCTTCCCGGTGAACTACACCATGAACGACGAGCGCTGGGACGTGGCCGCCTCGTTCACGCCCGGCTTCCAGAGCTACAAGGAGGACCAGAGCGTCCTCTACCCGACCGACCCCGCCGCGCAGGCCGAACTGGACGCGCTCAAGGCCGAGAATTCGGACGTGCGTTCCTACTTCGACAGCCTGAGCAAGACCGGCTTCGCGCTTTCGGCGCAGGGCTCGCTCTATTACAAGATCACGCCCACTACCCGCATCGGCGGCGAACTGGGGTACAACACTTTCGGCAGTTATGACGAGTTCCGCTCCATCCTCGGGGTGCGGCAGAGCTTCGGGAGCACCGGTAAATGAAGATGCAGGCCTTTCCCCAGCCCCGCAGCGGGCCTTCGGACAATGCCGTCGGCGGCCTCGCGCTGCTGGCGATCGCCACCGCCTCGGAAGTGTCCGAGGGCATTCCGGAGGAGCAGGCGCACGGCTTCTTCCTCGCGATCGGCCGCCGCATGGCCGCGCTGGAGCCGCTCGACGGGGTGAACGACGCCTCGGTGCTCTGCGCCCGGATCAACACGTTCTGGCAGGCGCTCGACTGGGGCGAGATCGAGCTGGCGGTCGGCCGTGACGCCATCGTCGTGCGTCACCGCGACCTGCCGACCGAAATCGCCCCCGACCGCGCGGGCCACTGGGCGCGCATGCTGCTGGGCGTGCTGGAAGGCGCCTACGACAGCTGGTTCCGCGTCCTCGGCAGCGGACCGGCGCTACGCACAACCGCGGAATGGAAAGGGGACACGCTCGAGCTCCGTCATGGCCGCTGATTCCCTATTCCGGCCGAAGGTCGATCGTCGCACGTTTTCGCTGGGGGCACTGATGGCCTTCACCGCCGCTTGCAATACCGCGCCTAGCCAGGGCCGCGCCCAGCAGGTCAACGACCCGTTCTGGACCCAGTGGCGCGACCGCTTCGTCGCGCCCGAGGGCCGCGTCGTGGACACCGGCAACGGCCGCATCAGCCACTCCGAGGGCCAGAGCTACGGCATGATCCTCGCCCTGCGCGCCGGGGATCGCGAGGCTTTCGAGCGCATCGCGAAGTGGACGCAGGACACGCTGGGGCGCGAGGACATGGCGCTCCATTCTTGGAAGTACGATCCCACGGCGGCGGTGCCCGTCTCCGATCCCAACAACGCGACGGACGGTGACCTCGTCATCGCCTGGGCGCTGGCGCTTGCAGGGCAGCGGTGGAAGCGCTCCGATTGGAGCGACCGTGCGCGCGAAGTCCGCAAGGCGATCCGCGAGCATTGCGTGATTTCGCGGTTCGGGCGCGAACTGCTGCTGCCGGGCATCGTCGGGTTCGCCGAGAACGCGCAAGTGACGCTCAACCCCTCGTACTTCGTGTGGCCCGCGCTCGACCAGTTCGCCAAGGCGGACGGTGCTTCGACATGGGGCGGCGTGATCCGCGACTGCGAGGCGATCACCACGCTCTCGCGCTTCGGCATGCATGCGCTGCCGAGCGACTGGGTGGCGGTGAGTGGCTACAACGCGGTGGCCCCTGCGGTCGGCAAGCCGCCGCGCTTCGGCTACGACGCGATCCGCATTCCGCTTTACGCGGCGGTCGGCGGGCGTTCGAGTCTGGTGCAGCCGGTGGCGGACTGGTGGCGCTCGCGGATCGCGCAGCACCGCTCGATACCCGCGTGGGTCGATGTGGTGACCGGCGAGGAGGCGAACTATGCGCTCTCCAGCGGCGGCGCGGCGATCGCGGCGCGGCTGATCGGTTCGACCACGCCGCCGGTGCTGGACAGCGATTACTTCAGCGCGTCGCTGCAGATGCTGGCGCGGCTGTAACTTCATTCCTCCCCGAGCAAGCTCGGGGAGGAATTATCGGCTCAAACCTGCTCGGCCCGTACCGCCATCAACCCGAACAGGCTGAGCAGCGCCGCGCCGGAAATGTAGAGCCCGACGAACAGCACGCCGCCGCTGTCGGCCAGCCCCTGCGCCACGGCAGGCGCGAAGCCGCCGCCGACGATGCCGCCGACGTTGAAGGCGATCGAGGCGCCGGTGTAGCGCACCCGTGCCTTGAACAAACGGGGCAGCAGCTCGGCGATCGGCCCGTAGACGAGGCCCATGGTGAACAGTGCGACGCACAGGAACAGGCCGATCACGAACAGCGATCCGGTCGAGAACATCAGCCCCATCACCGTGCCCAGCACCACCGCGCAGAAGCACCCGAACATCAGCACCGAGCGGGAGGAGCGCCGATCGGCCGCATAGCCCGCGACGACGATGCCCACCGCCATGAACAGGATCGCGAACAGCTGCACGCCGAGGAACTGCTGGCGACCGAAGCCCAGCGTTGCAGTGCCGTAACCCAGCGCGAAGGTGGTCGCGAGGTAATAGAGCGCGAAGCAGGCGATCACCGCGAAAGTGCCCGCCACCGTCTCGCGCATGTGGGTGCGGAAAAGTTCGACCACGGGGATGGCGCGGTGCTGGTCGTCCTCCCTGGCGAAGACCGGGCTCTCGGCAAGACGGAAGCGGATCCACAGGCCAAGGCCGACGAGGACCGCGCTCAGCAGGAACGGGATGCGCCAGCCCCAGGCGGCGAACTGCGCGTCGCTCAGCACGGTGCTGATCACGAGGAACAGCCCGTTCGCCGCGAAGAAGCCGACCGGCGCGCCCAGCTGCGGGAACATGCCGAAGCGTGCCTCGTAGCCCTTGGGCGCGCTTTCCACCGCCAGCAGCGCGGCGCCGCCCCACTCGCCGCCAAGGCCGAGGCCCTGGCAGAAGCGCATAAGGCACAGCAGGGCAGGCGCGATCCAGCCTGCGCTCTCGTATGTCGGCAGCACGCCGATCAGCACCGTCGCGCCGCCCATCAAGAGCAGCGAGGCGACGAGGGTGGACTTGCGGCCCACCCGGTCGCCGAAGTGCCCGAACAGCGTCGCGCCCACCGGCCTTGCGATGAAGGCGATGGCGAAGCTGGCATAAGCGGCAAGGTGCTGGACGGTCGCGGACTCGGCCGGGAAGAACAGCGGCCCGAAGACGAGCGCGGCGGCGGTCGCGTAGATATAGAAGTCGTAGAACTCGACGGCGGTGCCCACGAGGCTCGCGGTCAGCACGCGGGCGTTCTGGCGGTAGACGTTCATGCTTCGTGGTGCTCCCCTCGCTCGGCGGTATCCCCTAGCGGGAGTAAGCGCCGATGACGAGAGGCTTGCATGGGATGCCCGCGTGGGAGGCGCTGGCGGGCGCGCTCCCACACGAACAAGCTCAGAACCGTGCGGTCACGCCCATCCAGATGCGGGCCGGGTCGATCATGTAGCCGGCCTCGTCATAATTCAGGCGCTTGTCGAACAGGTTCTGCACGCCGGCATTGAAGATGAACCCGCGCGAGAGCTTGTACGATCCGCCCAGATCGACCGTGGTATAGGATTCGACCACGAGGTTGTTGCCGCTGATCTGCGCCTCGGTCACTGCCTCCTCGCCGCGATAGACGGCGCGGGCGTAGAGCGAGAGGCGATTGTCGGGCTTCCAGTTGAGCGAGGCGCTCGCCTGCTGCTTGGGCGTGTCGTTCAGGGCCATGCCCGCGCTGGTGCCGGTCAGCTGCTCGGAGTCCGTCAGGGTGCCGGTCGCATTGAAGCGTAGCGTGCGGGTTAGGTTGAGGTCGATCGTCGCCTCGATGCCGCGCACCTTCGCCTTGTCGACGTTCACGTAAGTCGTCGGGGGGCGGCCGATCGAGCTGAGCGGCTCATCGATGCACCATGCGCCGGCGGATTCGCAGGTGACGCGGGTGATCTTGTCGTTGAAGCGGGTATCATAGGCGGTCAGGCTGGCCTGGAAGCCCTTGCCTTCATACATCGCCACGGCCTCGATCGTGCGGGAGGTCTCGGCTTCGAGGTCGGGGTTGCCGTAGATCGTGCCGCCACGACTGGACTGGCCCCAGTCGGACAGGGTCTGGCGCAGGTTCGGAGCGCGGAAGCCCTTGGAATAGCCGCCCTTCAGCGTCAGGCGATCGGTCGTGTTCCACACCAGGTAGGCGCGGGGTGTCCAGTGGACGCCGTACTGCTCGTCGTTGTCCATGCGGATGCCGCCGGTCAGGCGCAGGGTATCCAGGATCGACAGTTCGTTCTCGGCGAACAGCGCCCAGTTGGTGCGGCTGGCGCCGGTGCGGGTCGATCCGTTCAGCAGGTTGCCGACGGTGTCGATGAGATCCTCGTTGCGGAAGAAGCCGCCGATGCTGAGCATGTTCGACGGCAGCGGCACCGACCAGATCGACTGGGCGACGGTATTCTTGATCCGCTTGGTCGTCTCGAGGTTCTTGGCGTCCTCGTACTGCACGTAGCTTTCCGAGTTCGCGAAGCCCCAGCGGCCCGAGTGCGTCAGGGCGGCGACATAGCGCTCCTGGGTCTGCGTATCGAGCGTGCCTTCGGGGACCGTGGCGGTCACTTCCACGGTCTTGCCTGCGGTTGCGGTCACTTTCTGGCTGTAGAAGCCGCCCTCGACGATGAAGTCGTGGTTCGGTCCGGCGGAGAAGCCGATCTTGCCGGCCAGGCTCTCGTCCTTGCGCTCTGGGGTGCCGCCGACGACGTGGTCCTCGTTGCGGCGGTTCAGCGATCCCTGCACCTGAAGGCCGATGCCCCTGGTGATCGGGCCGGAAAGGTAGAAGTTGGCGTCGTAGAAATTGCCGTAGTCGTCGCCGAGCTGCATCGTGCCGTTCATGCGCACGCTGCCACGCCAGCTGGAGGCGATGCGACGGGTGATAACGTTGACCACGCCGCCCATCGCGTCGGAACCGTAAAGCGAGGACATCGGGCCGCGCACGACTTCGATGCGCTCGATCGATTCCAGCGGAGGCAGCAGGCCGCCTTCCGAGGTATTGCCGCCGTTGGTGCGCGTCTCGCGGCTGCTCAGCCGCTTTCCGTCGACGAGGATCAGCGTGTACTGCGGCGACATGCCGCGGATCGAGATGTCGCGGCTGTTGCCCTCGCCGGGAGTGACGGTGACGCCGGGAATCTCCATCAGTGCGTCGGTCACCTCGCGGTAGGGCAGGCGTTCCAGATCCTCGCGGGTGATGACGCTGATAGAAGCGGGGGCGTCCTTCACCTCCTGCTCGCGGCTGGTGGCGGTGACGACGATGGTGGAGGCGGCAGTGGCACCGTCCGCGTCATCGGCAGCGAGCGCCGGGACGGTGTAAAGTGCGGTGGCGAGCGTCAGCGCTGCCGCGCCGCTGCGCAGCCTGGACTTGTAGATCACGATACCCCCTAGACGTATGCTAATGCGAATTTATTGCATTAGCGCCATTGGCGGGGAGCGCCCGGCGGGCCAACACTCAATATCGGATAGCGATCATTCGGGAGCAGCTGCCCCATACTCACGGCAACTTTCGAGCAGCCGGTCGCGCAGCCACACGGCGGCCGGGTCACGTTGGCTACGCTCGTGCCACAGCAGCCAGTAGTCCAGTTCACCGATCGCGCCGGGGGCCGGACGGGCGGCAAGGTCGTGCGTGCAGCCGCGCATGAGCCGTGAGGGCACGGCCATGACGAGGTCCCCCGCGAGCAGCAGGTCGGGTGCGAGGCTGAAGTAAGGGACGCTGGCGACGACCTTGCGCGATCCGGTGCCCAGCAGCGTCGTTACCCGATCCAGCTCCGCATCGCTGACCGTCAGGCCAAGGTGATCGTGGTCGAGGAATTCCTCGATCGGCACTTCCCCCTCGCCCGCTAGCGGATGGTCGGGCCGGGTCACGCATAGGAAGCGGTCGCTGAACAGATGCAGGCGGTGAAGTTGCGAAGGGTCGTGCTCAAGCCCCGAAATGGCAAGGTCGATGTCGCCCTGCGCCAGCGAACGGTGCGTGGCATGACCCAGCGGCAGCACGTCGATAGCGATCCCGGGCGCGATCGCGCGCAGGCGGGGAAGGGCGGGGAGCACGACTGCCAGCACGCCGAAATCGGTCGATGCGATGCGGAAGCGGCGCTCCACGCTCTCCGGCTCGAAGCGGTTCTCGACGAGGAGGCTGGAGGTTTCGGCGACCCAGTCGGTCAGCCGGCCGACCAGTTCGTCGCCGCGCCGGGTGCGGATCATCCCGGCACCCGACCGCACGAGCAGCGGATCGCCCAGCGCATCGCGCAGCTTGGCAAGGGATCGGCTGACGCTTGGCTGGCTGATGCCGAGCATCACCGCCGTGTTGCCGACGCTCTTGGTCTTCAGCAGCATCGCCAGGACGAGCAGGAGGTTGGGCGAGAGGGACGTGATCATGTGCGAGAGCGTCGCATTAGCGAAAATACGCGATTTGCGCCACGATCCTATTCTTACAAAACGTTGCCGTTCAGCTCTGGGCGGAGATCGCATGGATGGGCAGCAGGGCGGCGCCCAGCGTGACCGGCGAACCACGAAGGTCCGAGACGCGCACCGGTGGACCGCGGCCATCCACCGTCGTCACCAGTGAAGCGGCGCGCAGGCGGGAGACAAGGCCTTCCAGCACGTCACCGGGAACCGCGCCCGCCAGCACGATCGCGCCGGGGTCGAGCCACGCGAAGGCGGTGTCGGCGACAACCTCCAACTGCCGCGCTGCCCGGTCCATCCATTGCTCGATCGCCGGACGCTGGGCGTCGGAGGCCAGGTCGATCTCGCTTACGGACGTGAGATCGCAGCCGCTGCCGCGCAAGGTGGAGAGCAGGTCGAGCGGGCTGGGACGCGGGCGGTCGCCGGGAAACAGGCAGCCGACTTCCCCGGCCACGCCGAACTGGCCGCGCACCAGCCGTCCGTCGACGATGACCCCGGCGCCGATCCCATAGCCAAGCAGCAGCACCACCACGGTCGAGAATTCGCGCAGCAGGCCGCCCATGTAGAATTCGGCGATGGCGGCGACGTTGGCGTCGTTCTCCAGCCACAGCGGCCAGCCGAGTTCGGCGCTCAGGATCTCTCGCAAGGGGGCGCCGCGCCAGCCGGGCATGTCCTCGACCACGCTCCACCGTTCGCCCTCCAGAGACAGAGCCGGGCCGGGCACCGCCACGCCGATGCCGAGCATGCGCTGGCCGAGCAGTCCGTGCCGGTCGACAAGGTCGTGCGTCACGCGGCGGACGCGCTGGGCGAACTGGCGGGGGTCGATCGGCTTGCTGTCCTCGCGGTGCGTGGCGATGGTCTGGCCCGCGAAATCGACGATGGCGATGTCGAGCAGCCCCTTGTGCGCCGTGGCGCCCACCGCATAGCCGCCCTTCGACGCCAGCCGCAGCGGGATCGCCGGGCGTCCGCGTCCCTGCGCGCCGCCCTCGGTCACTTCCTCGACGACGCCGAGTGTCAACAGTTCGCGCGAGATGCGGGTGAGGGCGGTGTGGCTGATCTCCAGCCTCTCCGCCAGCGCCGAGCGCGACAGTGCGCCGGCCTTGCGCAGCTCATGGATGATGCGCCGCTGGTCCTTGTCGAATGCGGGAGTGGCCATGGCAGGGCGTCGTATGGTGTTTTATTTATTTTCACAACAATAATTAAAAACGTCACACACCGCGTCCAGAGCGCCCCCGTCGCCGCCTCCCCGGCGACCCAGATTCATGAGGGGCCGTCATGCTCAAGTCCGTTCTCGCCACCGGCGCGGCGTTTGCCGCGCTCGCCACCGCCTTCACGCCCGCCTACGCCGACGAGGCGCCCGCTGCCGCGTCCGCCGCTTCGAACGAATCGACCGGCGACGACATCATCGTCACCGGCTCGACCCGCGCCGAGCGCCGCTTCGACGTGTCCTACGCGGTCAACACGATCTCGCAGGAAGATTTCGAGAAGATCGCGCCGGTCAACTTCGCGGACCTCATCGGCCAGCTTCCCGGCTTCCAGACCGAGATCACCGGCGGTGAAGTGCAGAACATCTACCGCATCCGCGGCCTGCCCAACGATGGCGGCTTCGTGAGCTTCCAGCAGGACGGCCTGCCGCTGTTCCACGAGAACGACGGCGTGTTCTTCCGCGGCGACGCGATCCTCAAGCAGGACCTGATGACCGACCACGTCGAAGTCGTGCGCGGCGGTCCGGCCCCGGTCTACGCCAGCTATTCGGGCGCGATCATCAACGCGATCACCGTGACCGGCAGCGAGGAAGCGCGCGGCAAGGCGCAAGTGACGCTGGGCGATACCGGCCTCTACCGCCTCGACGCCTATCAGGCGGGCAAGCTGGCCAAGGACACCTACTACGCGGTCGGCGGCTTCATGCGCTATCACGACGGCTACCGCGACAACGGCTTCCCCAACGACAAGGGCGGCCAGATCCGCGCCAACATCAAGCATGTGACCGACAACGGGTTCATCAAGCTGAACTTCAACTACGTCAATGATCACAACACGTTCTATCTGCCGATCCCGACCAACAATCCGCTGACCGGCGCGTCGCTGAACCAGTACATCGACTACTTCGACGGCACGATGAACTCGCCCGCCTTCCGCAACGTCAACCTGAAGTACCGTGACGGCAACGGGGTCGTGCAGAGCCGCAATTCGGACCTGTCGGACGGTCGCCACATGCAGATGGTGAACTTCGGCGCGCATTACGAAGGCGACTTCGACGGCTGGCTGGTCACTGCTGCTGCGGGGTACACGCAGGGCAAGAACGACTTCACCGCGTTCTACTCGACCACCAACCCGGCCGACGGCAACGCCTTCGCGGCAGGCTACCTCGCCCGCGCCACCACAACGTTCGGCGCGGTCGACCACTTCGGCTACACGCTGGCGGGGACCAACACCGTCTATGATCCTTATGCGGCCTCGGGCCTCGTGATGCAGGGCCAGTACCGCGACATCCACTCGAAGTTCTACTCGGGCCAGGCCAACCTCTCGGTCGCCAAGAAGTTCGAGACCGGCTTCGGCACCCACGACATCAAGCTGGGCGTTTACGGCAGCCTCTATGGCGAGGACAGCCGCACGCTCTACCAGAACTACCTGATCGAGGTTTCGGGCAAGCCCCGCACGCTCGACCTCGTCGCCTACAACGCAGCGGGCACCGAGATCGGCCGCGTCACCGACAACGGCGTGCTGAACTATGCCGCGACGCTCAACCAGGGCGACTCCGACGCCAAGATGTTTGCGCTCTACGCCAACGACACCTGGGAAATCGTCCCCGGCCTGCGCATCGACGGCGGCATCCGCCACGAACGCTACAGTTACAAGGGCTGGGCCGCGCTGACCGAAGCCGCCAACCTGGGCGATGCCACCACGCTGGCCGACGACAGCACCCGCGCCTTCACCGGCGTGATCCTGAACCAGAAGCTCAAGCCCAACGTCACCAACTGGACGATCGGCGCGAACTACGACTTCTCCAGCCACATCGGCGTCTACGGCCGCGCCTCGCACCTCGAGACGCCGCCCAACGTCCAGACCGTGATGAGCATCAACCCGACGATCATCACCACCGTCGCCGACCAGTTCGAGGCGGGCCTGAAGCTGTCGATGGGCCGCTCGTACCTCTACGTAACGGGCTTCTACACCAACTTCGACCCGCTCAACGCCTCGTTCCTCGCCTACGATCCGACCACCGGCCGCAACGACGTGAACGTGCCCTTCATCGGCGAGGCGCAGGTCAAGGGCGTCGAGTTCGACGGCGCCTGGAGCGTGACCCCGTGGTTCACCCTCAACGGCGCGCTGACGGTCAGCGATCCGAAGTACAAGAACTTCCAGAGCAGCACCGGCGCCGACCCGGAGCAGGCCGAGGGCAACCAGATCGTCCGCCAGCCGAAGGTCTACGGCAACATCCGTCCGAGCTTCGACTTCACCACCGGCGATACCGACGTGTCGATCTATGGCCGCTACACTTACATGGGCAAGCGCTTCGTCGACCTCTACAACAACACCGCGCTGCCCGCTTACGGCACCGTGGGCGCGGGCGTGACGGTGAAGCACGGCACGTGGCAGCTGCAGGTCGTCGGCGACAACCTGTTCAACGCCCACGGCCTGACCGAAGGCAACACCCGCACCGACTCGCTGGCAGGGCAAGGCAGCGCCGAGGCGATCTACGGGCGTCCGATCTTCGGCCGCAACTTCCGCCTCGTCATCGGCAAGTCCTGGTAAGGGCGGGGTAATGCGGAAAGGTCCGGCGCGCATGGCAGCGGTTGCCGTTGCTGCGGCACTCTCGCTCACGACGGTCTGCGCATCTGCACAAGGTGCTAGGGCGCAGGCCGTCAGGGACACGGTGGCGGAGAGCCTGTCGCAGCGGTTGTTCCCGTTGTTCGACGCGCTGGGCCGCGATCCTGCGGCGCTCAACGCGCTGCAGGCTCGCCCCGAAGTCGCTGCCATGCTGCGCGCCCGGTTCGACCGGCGCGCGGCCTGCGGCACCGACCTCGGCTGCGTGGCGCAGGCGATGGTCTGGACTGACGGAGAGGCCAAAGTCCTCGCCTCGGCCGCCTCGGGTAAGGCTGCCGACGATGGCCCCGCCGCGCAGGCCGCGCGCGAGATCGCGGGCATCAACACGATCGTGCGCACGTATGGGCTGGGGCAGGTTCCCTCCTATCCCGGCATCGATGGCGCTGGCATGCTCGACCCGCAGGAAGCGCGCTCGCGCCTGCAGGCGGCGACATGGCTGTCGCAGACGGTGCGCGCGAATTCGGTGCAGGCGCTCGATCCCAGCCTGGACTATGCGCTGGCGCTGCTCGACGCCGCCGACCGCGGCGATGCCATCAGCTACGAGCCGCTCACCGGCGGCCTCAATGCCCCGGCCTTCAGGCGCGCCAAGGGCCTCGACTGGAAGCGCTACCGCTACAGCGCATTGATCGTCACCGGCGTCGGGCCTGAGGTCGATGGCATGCCGCTCAGCCCTTACGGCAAGTACCACGTGCGCCTTGCCGCCCAGCGCTTCGCGGCAGGCGACGCGCCGTTCCTGATCCTCACCGGTGGCCATGCCCACCCGCGCGCCACCGCCTTCGCCGAAGCCGAGGAAATGCGCCGCGCCCTGATCGAGCGCTACGGCGTCCCCGCCGAGGCCATCGTCATCGAACCGCATGCGCGCCACACCACCACCAACTTGCGCAATGCCTCGCGCCTGCTGATGGCCATGGGCGCCCCGCTCGACAAGGATACGCTGATCGTCTGCAACCCGGACCAGAGCGCGATGATCGAGAACCCCGAATTTGCGGCGCGCAACAACCGCGAACTGGGCTACCAGCCCGGCGAGATCGGCGCGCGCGTTTCGCCGACCGAGCTGGAATTCCGCCCGTCCGCCCTCTCGGCGCGGGTCGATCCGCGCGATCCGCTGGATCCGTGAGAGGGGAGACCTCTCGTCATTCCCCCGTCATCCTGAACTTGTTTCAGGATCCATCCCTCGGTTTGATCGGGACCGTAGTGTCGCCAACTGCACTTGCGGTCGGCTGTTTAAAGCACTGCGCTCTCAGCCAGATGGACCCTGAAACAAGTTCAGGGTGACGAAGGGACCTAACAAGTTACTTGCGCCAGAACTGGAGCCCCCATGCGCCACATCCTCCTTGCCACCATCGCCGCGCTGAGCCTCAGTCCCACTGCCGCGCTGGCCTGGGGCGGCACTGCCCACACCGTCATCGACCGCGCCGCGATCGAGGCCATCCCAGAGGACGGCCCGGTGTTCCTGCGCAAGTACGAAGACTATATCGGCGCCTCCTCGCTCCTGCCTGACAGCTGGCGCGGTAACTCGGAGAACTTCTCCAAGATCGAGGAAGACCCCAACCACGGCTGGTTCCGCGAACAGTTCACGTTCCTGAAGCCCATTCCCCGCTCGCGCTACGAATTCGTGATCGCGCTCTACAAGCAGTACGAGAAGATCAAGGACAGCGATCCCGCTACCGCCGCGCGCACCAACGTGCGCTGGACCGGCACCTTGCCCTATGCCGCGATCGAGGCCTACGATCGCATCGTCGTGTGCATGCGCCGCATCCGCGCCGCCAACGCCGAAGGCAAGGACGCCTTGGTGGCCGAACAGAACTGCGCATTCGACGTCATCCGCCTCGGCCACTACATCGGCGACGGCGCCAATCCGATGCACGATTCCGTCAGCAGCGACGGCTGGCGCGGCCCGAACCCGCATGGCTACACCACCGACCGCACCGTTCACGGCCGCTTCGAGAGCCAGTTCGTCGACGGCATGAAGCTGACCGTCGCCGACATCGCCCCGCGCATCGGCAAGCCCGGACACACGCAGGGCGACATGTTCGACGCGGTGCTCGCCTATCTCGACCACTCGGGGGACAAGGTGGGGGAGGTCTTCGCGCTGGAGCAGCGCGATCGTTTCGCCAACTTCGCCGACAAGGACGTGCGGGAGATGGTCTATGAACGCACGGCGGCGGGCGCCGCCATGCTGCGCGACATGCTCTGCCGCGCCTGGGCCGAAAGCGCCACGCCGCCTGCCACGGTCGATCCCTCGCCGATCGACTTCGCCAACCCGAAGTTCAATCCGGAAACCGGCTCGGCGCCGGACTGAACCCACGACCGGGCGCGGCGATCCAGCGCGGCGCGCACCCTTGCGTGCCGCGCGTGGCCGATCTCGAAGCGTCGGAGCAGCATGATCGCACAGAGCGAGCCCGCCAGCGGCAGGCCCAGCCCCAGCGCCATCATGCCGGCTTCCACCCCCGGCGCCTGATGTCGGCCGGGGACGTAGCCGAGCCAGCCCAGCGACCACCCGATCAGCGCGGTCGCCGCCGCTCCGCTCGCTTTCACCGCAACGAGGTAGAAGGCGAAAAGTCCCGTTTCCAGGCGCCGCCCATGACGCAGGGCCACGAAGTCGACGGCGTTGGCCAGCAGCCCCCAGGGCAGCATGAAGACCGAGGCAAGGCCGAAGCCGATCACTGCCGCGCAAGGCAGCAGGGCTTCGGGCCGGCCGAGGTTGAGCCCGAACAGGACGATTCCCAGAGCACTGACGCCATGGCCCATGGCCAGCAGCCGCGCCTGTTCGAACCGCCCGGTCAGGGTGGTCCAGAACAGCACTCCGGCGAACTGGCCGCAGGTCATCGCCAGCAGCAGCGTGCCGACCATGGCCGGCCGCTCGACCACGTAAGTCCCGGTATAAATGATCATCCGTCCGAATGTGGGCATCGCGAACCCGGTGACGAGCGCCAGCAGGCCCATGCCCACCACCAGCGGATCGTGCAGCGGCACGCGAATGCCGTCCTGCCCGGAATGCACCGACGCATCCATCGAGTTCCCCGCCTGTCGCCCCGATGTCGCGACGCAGAGGATCATGGTCAGCGCGAAGAGCCCCGCGGCGGCTGCACCGGTTACCGCCAGCGCGCCGAAGGCGCCGCCGTGCGCTGCCCGCTGGACCAGCGGGGTGAGGACCATGGCCACGCACAGCGCGCTCGCGGTGCTGAACAGCAGGCGATAGCCGGACACTCGCCCGCGCGCGCGGCTGTCGCTGGTCATCTGCGCCATGAGGGCGTTGTGGGGAACGTCGATCACAGCATAGGCGCCGCGAAACACCAGCATCGCTGCCGCCAGCAGCCAGCCTTCGCGCAGGCCCGAGGCGGGCATGGCATAGAGCATCGCGAAGGCCATGCCGCAAGGCACGGCCCCGGTGGCGACCAGCCAGCGATAGCCGCGTCCCTTGCGTCGCAACCGGATGACCAGCGCCGCCGCGACGAGATCGAACACCAGGTCGCCCGCCAGCGCCACCAGCATCAGCGACCCCGCCGCCGTGGCGGAAAGCCCCAGGAGGTCCGTCAGCAGGAACAGGATGGTCATGTCCGCCCCGGCGAAGACGAGCGCCTTGCCGAAATTCCCGGAGGAATAGGCGAACAGCCGCGCCTCGCGCGCGATCACGGCCATGGTGCGGCCTTGGTTGAGCATGGGACCGGCCGCTAGCGACGGATCATGACCGCCATGCGACAATGCACATTCGACCCGTAACAATACGGAGAGATGCCGGCGATGTGGGAGAGATTGGATGCCCCGCGAGGAGAAGGAACCCACAGCTAACCCTCTATATTACATCGCTAATTCTGAAACTTGAATTGATTGATACCCCCACGGATACCCCCACCCCGGTCTAGATCGGGGGGCTGGCGATGCGCTGGGATTTCCATGCCTGGACGGCATCACCGCACCACGCGACGCGGTTTTCGCTGAGCTGGACACGGTTCGGGAACCGGCCCTTCTTGATGAGCCGGTACACAGTTGCGCGCGACAGGGAGGTTTCGGCGACAACGTCGCCAATGCTCATGTAGCGGCCGACGATCACGTTAGACACGCGCGTCTCCCCGAAGGGGCGCGAGGCGGGTCTGCTGGTGTGAAGTCGGCGCGGGGCCAGAGAGAAAGGCAATCGGGTCAAGGGGCTTCGTCCTTGCGAGAACGCCCTTCGACCAGCTGCTATTCTGGAGGTCGGGCAACACCGGGTTAGCAGACCGGTGAAAGAAGCCATTCCCGGCAGGCCCGAAAGCCTCCCAGTGCGCCCGACCATAGAAAAACGCGCTCCGCAGAACGGGGCGCGCCGGACGGCTACTTTCATAGCGGCTGCTAATCCGCATCGCTACCTTTTTCGTAACGACTGAGCGCACCTTCGGCGTCAGTCTGGTGGAAGTCAAGGGCATGAGCCTTAAGGCCTTTTTGGACTTGTGAATGGTGATGAGGTTGTGGCGATGCCGGTTCACAACCGGGCGACGATCAACGTGCATCGGCATCGCGTTCGCCGACGATCGGCAAGGGCACGGATCGATGCGGAACGAGGCGTAATCCCAGAAGCCGGTGTCCCAGCAGATGTGGCATTTCGCTACCGGTACGGCGTTGCTCATTCCTGTCCGGCCTTGTTGGCCCAGACGAAGCGATGGCCATGGTGCGCCGCTGCATATCCCTGCGCGATCGCGCAGGCATCACGGCAAAAATAGTCGTTGGTGTAGCTCTCGCCGTCCCACGTTGAGAAGGTCCGGATCGAGCCGTCCGATCCCTTGCGATGGTGGATCACCTGCTCATTCGTCCACCGTTGCAGATCGCTTCGCGCGATAGCCGTGGCGACAGTGTAGATAGCCTTCACCCAACGATCACGCTCGATCAGCCCTTCCGGCTTAGGCTCGACCGCTCTGCTCTTGACGGCTCCATCGAGCGCGGCATGGCCGGGATACGGCTCTCGGACTTCCCAATGCGTGACGATACGACGGATCGGCCGTCCGCAGACGATGCACCGTTTCCCTGATTTATTCATGCTGCTTGCTCGAACATGTTCAACTGCTCCGGTTCGACGTGGCCGGGGAGGAGGGCGCCCCACTGGGACGCCATGGCGAGGGCGGGGCCGGGGAAGGTTTGGCTGCGCAGGCGGGCGCGGTCTTCGCCGTGCTTGCCCCAGCCAGAGGCGCGGTGGATGGCGCTCCATGCCTTGTGCTCGGCCGTGCCGGGCTTGGGGGGCGTGAGGCGGTTCGTGTCGCGCAGGCGGGGCAGGTTGATCAGTTCGAGGCCGGTGGCCTTGAAGAAAGGATCTCCAAACTGCCACGGCTGGAAGAACTGCACCGGGCCGCGCCCGGTGAGGCGGATGGCGTGATTGTGCATGATGGGGTTCTCGATCGCGCGGCGCGGGATTTGGGTGGCGTCGCGCAGGGTGCGGTAGAAGGCGGCGGCCTGTTCCAGTTCGGCCCAGCGCTGCGGGTCAGGACCGTTGATGCGCTTGCCGCCGATGTAGAGCCATTTCGCGCCCGAGTTGCACAGCACGGTGCAGGGCGGGTGCATGACAGCGAGCAAGTCCCAGCCGTCGTCCAGATGGTCGCGCACGTCGCCCCGGATATGGCGATTGCTGCCATCGTCGGCAGCTTGCGTGTCGCAGGACCAGGCATCATGTCCGGCGGCCAGAAAGGCACGCCGGACAACGCCGGATCGCTCGCAACCGATGAGGACGCGGCCCACGTTCGCCTCAGCGACGGCGGCGGGTGTAGGAGCGCGACCACGAAGGGCGGCTCGGCTTCAGGCGGGACCACGTCGACGAGGACGACGAGCTGCGGCGCAGGGCCTTGATCTCGCGCTTCTTGTCCGCGTTCGCGGCCTGCTGGCGTTTCAGTTCGGCGCGCTGGGCCTGCACCTTGCGTTCGAGGCGGCGTACCTCCTGATCGCGTGAGCCGATGGGGCTGCGCATCGGGCGGTAGGAGCCGTGATAGCCCGGATCGCGGTAGATGTAGGGCTGCTGCTGGCCACCGGCCATGTGCCGGCCGATCAGGTATCCTGCCATGCCGCCGACGAGGTAATCATTCACGTCGCCGCCTGCGCCGACCCACTGGCGGCACTCGGCCGGGTTCTCGGCCGTGGCGCACTTGTCATCGCCGCAGGCGGAAAGGGTGAGCACGGCAGCGGCCGCAATCAGGGACTTTTTCAGGATCATGACAGTTGCGCCTCCTTGCGCGGGGGGTGTTGAATGGTGCCGTTGATGGCGTGCCAGGACAGGCGGCCGAGCTTTGTGAGGTCTGCAAGGGGCACTTCGCGGAAGCCGCCGTTGATGAAGGGCTCGATGTCCTCGGGATGCTCGGCCAAGTAGGAGATCAGCGCTCCGGCTGTTTCGCAGCCGCCGACACCGGCCTGCCACGCGATCTCTTCTGAGTAGCGCGCGACCAGTTCGATAAAGCGGGCGGGGTGCCAGTCAGCGAGGCGTTCTTCGGCGCTCATGACCGCGCCCCCGCAGCCGCTTCACCGGGGGCAGCGTGAAGCGGCATCCAGTGCGTTGGCTCCCAAACGTCATGCGGACGCTGGCACGGGGTCCAGCAATCGGCGTGGTCATTCCAGTACGCCGTCGATGGCGGCTCAGCGTAGCCAGCGACTGGCTCGTTGCCGAACCACTCAACGGGATCGCCTGCGCGACATGTCAGGATTGGTGTGTGCCAACCATCCTTTGGTGCCGATTCAATCGGCTGCCAGCCCACCAGCCCCTCCTGATCGAAGGGGACGGGCACTTCACTGTTGGTATCGTAATCGTTGAGCGCCTCGACGTAGGGTTTTGACCAGCGCGCGATCTTATCCGCCTTTCCAGCCAAGATCAGGGCGGCGGCAATGTCTCCAATCGCTTTCGTGAGGAGGTTAGCCAACTTGGCAGCATCTGCCTCCTCGTGCGAGGTAGAAGATGCGGCGCGGATGGCCGCAGCAATTAGCTTGGCCGTCGCGTTGCGCGCGTTGTCGCGTTCGTCACGCTCGTTGCCGATAATGAAGGCCTCGGCGATTTTTGCTGAGGCCTCCGCCGCATCTCGCTGGACAACCATCTCAGGCGTCCTTTCGGTAGGGGAGGAAGTGGCGGCAGCCCACGTCGCCGCGTGCGCCGCAGCAGCGGCAGGGGGCGGCCGAGAGGGCGCGTTCGGTGGGGATGCGCATCGTCACCGAGCGGGCGGTCGCGCGGTGGGCGGCGGCGAGGCGGGGGGCGTCGAACTTCGGTGCGACGCGGATCATGCGAAGAGCGGCCTGCAGATGGGCCATGTCGGGATCGTGCGCTTCGAACAGCGCGGCAGGGGTGCCGATCATGTGAACTTGCTCCAGTCAATTTCGGGGAGGTTGGAGAGCCCCTTGGCGCGCATGTCCGCGCGGAGGCGGTTGGTCATTTCGCGGACCTTCTTGCGGTCACGCGCGGCCCGTTCCGCCCTTGCCTGGACACCGCGCTGCCCGAGGGTGCGGGCGGCTTCGGTGGCGGCAGGCTGAGAGCAGAACAGGCAACCGGCCATCGTCAGTCGATGCCGAGGTTCGACTTGTAGGTGTCGATCAGCATTTCCATTTCGCGGCGATCGTCGGGCTTCATCTTCCGCAGGCGGTAGATGGCGCGCATGATCTTCACATCGTAGCCGACCGCCTTGGCCTCGTTGTAGACATCGCGGATATCGTCGCTGATGCCCTTCTTCTCTTCCTCCAGGCGCTCAACCCGTTCGAGCAGAAGGCGCAGGCGATCGTCGGTGGTTTCGGCCATTTCAGGCTCCTATCTTCATGAGGGTGTCGATCGCGGGGCGGGCCTGTTCGGCGCCGCGCTGCCACCAGATTCCGCGCTTCGACGTGGGGGCATAGGGATTGGTGGCCGGGCCGGTGCCGAGCAGTTGCTCGGCAATGATGGCGTCGCGGCCTTCGCGGATCAGGGCGGCGATCCGGATCATGACGGCAGCATCGTCCAGACGGTGATGCCGCAGAGGAGCAGCATGGGCAGGGTCGAGGCGATGACGATGTTATCGCGGCGCAGCTGGGCGGCGAAGACTTCGACGGGGATGCCGTCACTGCAGTCGGCGCAGTAGGCGTGCACATCGGCGCAGACCTGCTTCGTGGTCCAGCCCTTCGGCAGCGCGGGGGTGCGGCGGTGTTCGACGCATTCGCAGCCGTGGCAGATGAAAGTGATCGGCGGGGGCAGGCGCCGCGCGGGCGCGAAATCGTGGACGAGGCGCATTGGGTTGCCTTTCAGGCGAAGGGTCAGTGCCAGGCGAAGAGGGCGTCCAGCTGCAGGCGCGCGGCCACGGCGAGCAGGACGATGGAAGCGAGGGTGCAGACAGCCACGCCGAGGCGCAGGGCGTCCGACTTGGCGCGGCGGTGCGTGGAAGACGCGCACGCGCCACAGGTGCACTCAAGCGAGTGCAGTTCAGACTTGCACATTATGTGGGGCCTTTCAGGCGGCTTCGGCGGGTGGCGGGCCGAGGTCGAACATGTCGGGTTGTGAGGTGTCGCGCGGGCGGGTGGCCTCAAGCACGTCCTGTCGGTTCACGACGCGGAGCGGCAGGTCCACCTTGGGGTTGGGGATGTTGCTGGGGACGATGCCGTATTCGTAGGCGAGCGACGCCTTGAAGGTGTGCCCGCAGAAGAGGTGGACGCACTGGTAGTAGATTTCCCGATGCTGGCCGGTGACCTGCTTGCTGGTGCGTGCCCGCGCCCGCATATTGCAGTGCGGGCAATACATCGGCGCGAAACGGCCGATGGCGTCATCCACCCCGGCATCGTTCGGGATTTCTGCGGCTGTAAGCTGCCTGTTGCCCCCCACCATCGATCAGGCCCCCGGCAGCTTGAGTTTGAGGTTGTGGAGCAGTTCGAACATGGCCTGCACGCCCTGTTCCGTCTCTGTGATGGCAGCGGATAGCAAGGTCGGGTCACAGGATGCGAGTGCCTTGAGCGCGGCGGACAGTGCTTCTCCGGTTTCGCGCGCGGCCTCGCTGGACGATTTGATGATGCAGGCATCCTGCGGGTCGATGCCGTCGCCGTCAAAGCCGACGCGTGCGGCGAAGCATTCGAGGAAGGGCGAGGAGTTGCCGCCCGCTTCGCGGTAGGCCAGGTCCAGGCGGATCGCATCGCGATACTTGAGTTCGCGGCCGGTGGCCGGATCGCCCAGCTTGCGCGTCATGCTTTCCGACATGTCGATGATGTCGGCGCAGGTATCCCACCCGAGGAGGTCGGCGACCTTCACCATGGCACTGTGCTGTGTGAGGGGCTTGCGAACCTTGGTCATGCCGCCACCGAATGTTCAGTAGTGGGCAAAACCCCTCTGCGATTTCCGTATTTCCGATCCGGCCCGGCTTTTAGAGAATGGACATCGGCAGCACCGGCAGTGGTGCGCGGAGTGATGCGGGGGCGATGAGCGCGAGCGGCAACGATGACAGCTTCGGGAACATTGCCCGAGGGGTAGATGACCAACTCGGGCGTGATCGGCAGGCCGAGGGCGATGCCACGCTCGAGAACATAGGGTTGCTTCTCGGACGGGACGCGATCGACCCGCTGCCACGTGTAGACGTTGGAGGGGTGCTCATCGAGTTCCCGAGCCATCGGCCTGATGCCGCCGAACAGTGCGAAAAGAGAGGTGGGCCGTTGCATGGCGCATCATGTCCGAAAATTCCGAACAAAAAGCAAGCGGAAAATTCAAGGATACCTTGTACGAAATTTTCGCAAGTTGGGCCGATGGAAAAAGTGAACGTCCGACTTCGGGAATTGAGGAAATCTGCTAAGCCTCGCCTGACAGTGCGAGCCCTAGCGGCAGCGCTGGACATGCCGCTTGGCACGTACTCGTTCTACGAGGCCGCCTCATACAAAAAGCCCAATCTGCCGCTTGACCTGACGCGGCGGATTGCAGGGGTCATGTCGCAGTATGGCGTTGATCCTGCTGAGGTCATGAAGCTGGCAGGACTGTCCGACGACGAGGCAGCACCGGAAGGCAGAAGCATTGAAGCCGCGCCGCCGGTGGCTCGATACTTCACCGCGCAGGTCCTCCTGCCTAGTGAAGCCGCCCTCGCTGCGATGCTTGAGCCGCTGCTGGCAATGATCCCACCCGAGGCGACTTTGGCTGAAGCTGCGCGCATGCTCGCTCGGCGGCTTCCAGATGGCTTCGCAGCAATCGGACCTGCCGTGCTTGAAGAAGTGTCGGACGAAGCGCCTGAGCACGCCTCGCTTCTTCCAACTCACGCCACACTGCGTCCCGAGCAGCCGTGGCGCTCGCACAGCTGACAGAACATCGCAGGCATGCCGATTCGCAGCCCGGTGTCAGCCGATAAACGCTAGATTTCACCCCGAAAATTCCCGCCGTGTTCTCGTTACGTTCTCTAGATGAACGGAACGCCCCTTGTAGGAAAGTGGTAAACGCGAGGGTGTGAAATTTTCCTTGTGGTTAGGGGATCGCACACAGCATTTGCGGTAAGTGGATTAAAATCCTGTCACTCGATCCACGCAGATTCAATGTAGACATTGGATTGCCCCTAGACCTACCAGCCTGCCAGCAATCTCGGGGGTTTCGTGTCCAGCTTCATTCTGCTTATCGGCTTTGCCTGTCTGATGGCGGGCATCATCGGCCTGTTCAAACCCTCAATAATCCGCGCGAAAAGTAGATGGCAGGCAGTGCCTTGGATTTCTGCCATCTTGGTTGCGGTTGGCGTAGCGCAATTGCTGTTTCCCGATCCGGCCACCGGGCACCCGACCACGACGCGCGTATTCGGCGCCATCAATGTTTTCGTATGGCTGTTCATCGTCGGGTTCTGCGTCCAGCGCGGAGCAAAGGGGGCGCCGCCGCCGAGAGTGAAACTGTCTCCAGAGATCATCGCCGCTATCCGTGATGATCTGGACGATGATGAGGAAGCTGCGAGCGTGCAGTTGGAGCGTGAGTTCGCACGCTATCGCGCGGGCGAGATCGATATCAATGAGTATCGCGATCGGGTTTTGGCAGCCTGCGATGCGGTTACCGCCTCGATCGAACTGCTGCACGCACGACGCGGCAACATGGATCAGGTGGACTTCGCAGAGCAACTGGAGTTGCTTGAGGAGGAAGCGGACGAATGCCGCTGGCGTCTGGAGTGGATCGAGGAGCAGCGCACGAAGCCGCAGGTCGATGATCGGTTTCCCGAGCGCGGAAAGTGGGCGAGGTTCGAATACACCGGATCGGACGGTAGCCAGTCCAAGCGGACCATTGCGAACTGGGAACGCAGGGGCATCTATATCGTCGGCTATGACAGGTCGCGGAAGGAAGAGCGGACGTTTCGGCAGGACCGTATCGCCGGTTGGCTTGCAGGCTAAATGTCAGGCCGCCACTTCCATTTTCACACGGGTAGCGAGGCCGCGCGCGTCCATGGCGTGATCCACGCTGGCGATCAGCCATTTCCCGGCGTCGATGTGCGGCTTGTAGCCTGACACCGAGACGCGCATCCCCGGTGATAGCAGCGGATCGCCAAGGGCGAGGTCGATATCCAGCGTAGCGCTGGCGCGCTGCAGGCGGCGATGTTCGGCCTTGCTGGCTGCGTCGGCATCGGCCTCGCTGGAATAGACGCGCTTGAGGCGCTTCGGGTTATCGCCGCCCGTCCCCTTCGTCTTCCGCTTGCCGCTCTTGCGGTCATGCCACTGCGCCTCTGCGCCGTCCTGTGCCTTGTCGCGCGCACAACGCTTCCAAGATGCCCGGCTCCCCTTGGTACGGGTGATGACGGCAGTGGGGACCGGTGCACCCGTCGCCGTGGTGGTCGCGCCGATCGGTGCGAAGATCAGGTGTCCGGCCTTCACGGTACAGGTGGCATCGTAGCGCCGCGCAAGATCGCGCATGAACTGCATGTCAGACTTGTTGCCCTGCTCGGCCGCGCCCACCGCCTGGGCAGCAAGGTCCGGGTGGCAGCGCGAGGTTAGCCCATGCGAACCGGCAACCTCGCCAACGATCGCGCCGAGTGTGGTATCGTTCCAGACCTTGTTGCGGCGGGTCCGGAAGCTGGCCTTGAAGTCCGCGCTGCGCGCGCGGATCGAAGTGCGATCAGGCGAGCTGTCCCACGAGACTTCGTCAACTATGAAGCTGCCCTTGTCGACCAGGCCGGGGGTGACGCCGCTACCGCGCAGCCAGCCCAGCGAGACGTGCAGGATCGAGCCCTGCGGCGGAGGCTGGAACAGGCCGTCGCCATCATCGACGACGATCTCCAGCTCATCCGCTTCCTCGCCCCGGCGTTCGGACAGCCGCAGCGAGATCAACCGCGGTGCATAAGTGGCCGTCAGGCTCTTGCCGTCCAGCGTTACGTTCCAGGCGGCGCGGGGCTGGACGTAGGGTTGACCCGAAAGGACAGGACTGCCGGCCATTACGCCACCCGCGAAAGAGAGATTGTGAAGTCGATCCGGCGCGCGCGGCCGTCATCGATCAGCACGCGCTTTTCCTCGTCGATGGCGTCAATCGTGAACGTGCCGATGTTGTTGTGCCCGCCGTCGAGCAAGGGCAGCGCCTCGCCCTCGTCCGCCAGTTCGGCGAGGCGTTCGAGGGACGAGTACTCTCCGGACACTTCCGGGATGTGGGTGCCGGTCAGGGTGATCTTGTCCTCACCCGGGCCGGTGAACTGGCTGGCCGCGCGCGCACCGAAGCGGTCGGTGCGTTCGTGCCGCCAGTCGCGACGGCGCGAGAGGGCATCGGGCAGCACGGTGCTGCCGTTGAAAACGAACATGCCAAGGGCGAACAGCATCAGAAATCGTCCTCAAAACCGCGACGCCGCTTGCCTTCGCTGTCGTCGCGCAGAAGGTCGGCAGTACGACGCGCGAATGCCTCACTGTCCTCTCCCGGCTGCTGAGTGATGTGGAAGTGGTACTCGTCTCCGCTCTTCGGTGCCGAAGGAGCGGCGCGGGCGCCCGGAGACAGCGCAAGGGCGCTTGCTCCAGCCACGGCCCCCGCCATGCGCCCGACGGCGCGCACAGGGCGTCCCTGTCCCTTCTCCAGCCCGATCCCGAGGCCATCGTTGATGTGGCCGCCCATTTCCATGAACAGCCGCGACGGGCTCTTGATGCCGAAGTAATTCTTGAAGGCGGTAACGCCGGTCTTGGCCACGCTGATGAGGCGGGTGACCAGCAACGCTGGATTGAGTGCCATGATGAGGCCCTGCATCATCATTGCGCCGACATTGCGCATCCATCCCGGCAGGGCATTGAAAGCGCCCTTGAGCCATGCGATCCCGCCGCTGAGGGCGGATTTCACCTGATCCCAGTGGGTGTAGATCATGTAGGCGGCAACGCCGACAGCCGCGACGGCAGCGGCAATAAGAAGGGGCACGGCTCCGACGACGCCGACGACTGCCGCGATCGCAGGGGTAAGCGCGCTGAATACCGTGCCAATACCGCCCACGATTGCGCCGATGCCGGTCCCCACCGTGACGAAAACGGGCGCGAGCGTCCCCACGGCAGAGGCAACGGCACCAAAGAAGATCAGCACCGGACCAGCGATCGCCGCGATCATCCCGAAAACCACGGCCGCTTTCTGCACCGCAGGCGAGAACGTTCCGAACCACTGCGCCGCCGCCGAGCCCTTGTCGGTGATCCAGATCATCAGGTCGACCAGGCCTGCCCGAGATATGGCAAGCTGAAGGTTCAGCGTCGCGTCACCGAGACGCTTCTGCGCATCTGTGTACCGCTTAAGCTCTTCTGCATCTTCGGGTGAGATGATCGCTGCGTTCGCGCCCATCTCCTTCATCTTGGCGCCATTGTTGGCCAGCAAGGGCAACAGAGCGCTGGATTCGTCGCCGATAGCCTCCATGTAGAAGACCATCTCTTTCTGGCTCAGGCCCGCTTTGACCAGCGAGTCATGATAAAGCTGAAGCGCATCGGCTCCGGACAGGTTCTTGAAGTCCTTCGCGGTGACCTTGGCCTTCGGCCCGATCTTTTCGAAGAAGTCCTTCATCTCACCGCCCCCGGTGTTAATGAATTCACCCATCTTGTCCTGGGTGTCCTTCAGAATATCGCCGTACTTGTCGTACTCGATGCCCACGCTGCGCGCCGCGTAGGCGTTCCGCTGGAACGGGACATACATCATGCCCGCAACGTTCGCGGCATTCTTCAGGCCGAGAGCACGTTCGGCGACGTTGTCGATCGAGTTGAGCACGACTGCGGCGGGCGCGGTGATCGACGCCAGTGCGAAAGCCCCAGCCTTACCCATCGCACTTCCAGCATTGCTCGCCTTGGTTTTGAAGCTGGCGACCCGGTCGAGCCGCCTTTGCTGGCGGTCAATCTCATGGTTGGTACGGGCGATGGCCTCGCTCAGTTCGCGCTCGGCCATGATCAGGCCGCCGTTCTGCGAGCTGCCCTTCGCCAGCGTGCGATGAACCTTGGCGAGATCCTTTTCCATGAGGCGGACATCGCGGCGCATGTCGTCGATCGCCTCGCTGCCCTTACCGGCCGCGCCGACGATGTTCCGGATGTTCTGAGACAGCTTGTCCACGCCGGTGAACTGCACCAGCAGGTTCAGCTTGTTGTTGCCGCTCATCCTACGTTTCCACCCGGTTCATCGTCTTGAAGCGGTCGATGGCGAGGCCCGCCCACATGGCGAGTTCTTCCACGTCCATCTCCAGCATTTCGGACAGCGGCCAGTGAAAGACCGCTGCCACATTGGCGATCATGTTGCAGATCAGTCCGCCTTCGCGCCCGCCATCTTCGCCACCGCCGCCTTCATCGCGGCGGGCATGAAAAAACCCTTCACCGCTCCTGCGATCTCCAGCAGGTCTTCGGTGTCGAGGTTGTTGATGTCGGTCTCCAGAAGGGTCGGCATGGAGATGCGCGGGAGCAGGACGAACAGCGTGTTCACGTCGGTGGTGAACAGGTCTTCCACCTTGAGCGAGCGCAGTTCGCCCGCCTTGGGCTTGCGCAGCATGATGTCCTTGATGGTATCCTCGCCGCGCACGATCGGCGTGGTGAGGGTGATCCTGACGGTCTGCGGCTGCTGGGCAGTGGGTACGACGGCATCGGCCATGGCGGGCTTCCTTATGTGGTGACGGGCGTTGAGGTTCCCCCTTCCGGCGCGCCCGCCAGAAATCGCCGGAAGGGGGTGGGGGTGGGTCGCCGTTGGGAGAGGGGGCGACCCGGAAAGGGTTAGGAACCGAGCGCCTCGCGGATTTCGGCATAGCGATCGACGCCGAAGACGAAGAAGATGCCCGCGAGCATGTCGATCTCGATCAGCTTCGAGTTGTTGCGCGACAGCTTGTAGTAGGCACACCCGGCCTTGTACGTGGTCTCGGTATCGTCACCCGGCTTCTGCGTGCCGAAATCCACCTCGGAATATCGGCCGCGCGAGACCACCTCCATGAAGTCCACGGTGCCGGACTGCTGGTTGCGGTAGGCTCCGGCAAAGCGCAGCTGGGCGGCATCGATCGTGGTCGCGCCGAAGTGGCGCAGCGGTTCAAGGAACAGGCCGCCTGCCTTGAATTCGAACTCGACCTTGTCCAGCCCCATGTCCACCGGCACCGGGCCGAGCATGCCGCCGCCGCGCCAGTCTTCCATTTTGACCACCAGCTTGGGGATGGTCATTTCGGCAATCTGGCCCTTCCAGCTGTCGCCGTCGCCGTAAAGGTTCATGTCCACGAGTTTCGAAGGGAAACCCATCATCGTTCTCCTGTCGTGTTTCGTTGGTGCGCGCGCGATCAGGCGGCCAGCATGGCGGCGAGGCTGTCGGCGAGGTTGGCGTAGTAGCGGTCAGTGATGCGCTGGTTGAGCGTCAGCCCTTCCAGCGGTGCGGCCGGTGTGAAATCGTAGTCGATGACCAGTTGCCCGGCCGCGAGGTTGCCCTCCGGGTTCAGCGAGCCGTCGAACCAGGCGCTGGCGCCGATGATGCGATCCTGCACGGTCAGGCTGCGGAATTTCGCGTTGATCGTTTCGAGCATGTCCTTGATCAGTCCGCGCGTCAGCGGCTTGTCCGAGGCCCAGACGAGGCCAATGGCGATCTCGTCCTGCAGTATCTGCGACGTGCGCACGGCGGGCTCGAACTTGAACAGCGGTTCGTCCGAACAGGTATGGTTGCCCCAGTAGACGAACCCGCCTGACGGCGAGCGGATCAGGGTGACGATGTTTGCGTTGTTGAGGGCGGATACATCCGTCGTCTCGTCCTGAATGTCGAAGAACAGAGTTTCCGAGATACCGGTTACGCCGCTGACGGCGACGTTGCTGAGCGATTTGTGCCATCCCTGCGTTTCGTCGATGTAGGCGCGCAGGCCGAGGGCGCGGGCAACGGCGTCCCCGGCGAAGGCGTTGTTCCAGTTCGGCCAGATGAGCGACAGTTCGCGCTCCGCGAAATTTTCGCGATAGGTGACGACTTCGGCGATGGTATCGCCCTCTGCCGCCGCATAGACGCGGGCGCGGAGCTTCTTCGCCACTGCGGCGAGGGCCGTGGTGACGGCCTGGCTGTCCAGCCCCGGCGCGCCGAGGTTGCGTGGGCGATAGCCGGTCTGCGCCTCGGCCGCGAGCAGGGCGTAGATTCCGGAATAGTCCCCGGCGCTGCCGATGGTGGCGGTGTCCTGATCCTCCGCATCGATCGGCACGCGCACGACGATCACGACAGGGCTGACCTGATCATAGATCGCCTCAAGCGCGGGGAGCAGGGTGCCGCCCGACCCGGCCTTGCCGATGGCGCTGCGCACGTCGGTGACAAGCGTGGCCTTGCCGATCGGGAACGCCGCTTCGAGCGCGGCGGCCTCTGCACCGGCGGTAGCCGAGGCGGTGGCAATGAGGCCGATCACGCCGGTGGCGAGTGCGGCGATGCTGCGGGTTCCGGTGAGTAGGACGTTGGTCTTGATGCCGTGCATGCGGCGGGCTCCTTATCGGGAAAGGGGGATGGTCAGGCGGGTGAGGGCGTTGCCCTGCACGTCAGTGCGGTTGCCGGTGACGTTCATCACGGCTTGCCCGGTGGTGAAGTCGCCCTCGAACGTGACCTGCGTTACGGCGATGCGCGGTTCCCAGCGGGCGAGGGCCATGGTGACGGCCATCGCGGCGAGCAGCAGGTTGGCGCGCGTTGCCGGGCGATCGAGCAGATCGAACAGCAGGCAGCCGTAATCGCCCAGCATCGTCCGTTCGCCGAAGGCGGTGGAAACGATGTCACCGATCGACTGGACAAGGTGATCGTCGCCGGAAAGCGCCTTGCCGGTTGCCACGTCCATGCCTGTCAGCGAGGTCATGGCACCGGGGCGCCTGACTGTGCGCCGCCCGCCTGCACACCGCTGTGCTTGTGGTTCTTCAGGCTGACGCTGCCTGCCAGCACGTCATCGCTGGCGGTCAGCTTGCCCATCACGTTCACGTCACCAACGATGTCCACGCCGCCATCCGACGCGAGCACGGTGGTGGCGCCGGAGGGAAGCTGGATCAGCAGCTCGGACGCTTCGGGATCGTAGGAGATGACCGCGCCGTCCTTGAACCGGATCAGCGGTGTCGCGGTGGATGACGGGGCCGGATAGGCATCGCACGGCAGGCCACCGGAAACGGAACCCGCGCCGATCTCTCCACCGGGGCAAGTGACCTTCACCTGTTCGCCTACGCTGGGCGGGAGCCAGACCATCGTTTCGCCCATGCGCGGCGCGAGCCACGGCAGCGGGGGAGAGATCACGCCGTCATCAAGTTCCACCGTGCAATGCCCGGTTGCGTGATCGACGGACGCGACGACGCCATAGCGCGCCAGCGCATCGGGGTCGGTCGGGGTGTCCTCTGGCGTTCTCATGACGCCACAATGGCAACCCTGAAAAACCGCGCCACACCGTGGGGTTGTGAGCCCCGCGCCCTACAACGCGCGCGGGTGGAAGTGATGCCCCGGCCTGCCGATAGCTGGGGACATGGTAGGTTCCATCGCATCATCCCCCGCCGTCGATCTGTCTAGCGTGCCAGCACCCGAGCTGGTGGCACAGCCCGATCACGCGACGCGCAAGGCGGCCAAGCTGGCACGGCTAATCGAGCTGTATGCCGAATATTCCGCGCTGGTCGAAAGCGATCCGGCGATGAAGCTGATCGAGGCGGACAGCTACGATGAGCTGGTACTGGCGCAGGCGTTCAACGACGCGGCGCAGGGCCTTCTGCTGGCCTACGCCACCGGCAGCAACCTTGACCATCTGGGCGCGCTGAACGATGTGGCCCGCCTGGTCGTGGTGCCAGCCACCGAGACCACCGACGCCGTGCTGGAGAGCGACGCGGCATTCCGCCAGCGCATCCAGCTTGCGCGGCACAGCTTCTCCGTGGCCGGGCCAGAACTGGCCTACGTCTCTCACGCACGCGGCGCCCACGGCGATGTTGCCGACGCCACCGCCGTTTCGCCGTCGCCCGCCGATGTCGTGGTGACGGTGATGTCTGCCAGCGGTGACGGGGTTCCTTCGGCCGATGTGGTCGCGGCGGTGGACGCCGTGCTGCAGGGGCCGGTGCGCCCGATGACCGACCGCGTGACGGTGCAGGCCGCGCAGCGCGTGACCTACGCGATTGAGGCGGAAATCTTCCCCTTCGCCGGGCCTGATCAGGAGCTGATCCTTGCGACCGCACGGGACAGCCTGGACGCCTATCGCGCCAAGGTGCGCAAGCTGGGCCGGGATGTTGCCTGTTCGGCCCACATCGCCGCGTTGCATGTCGGCAACGTGCAGCGCGTGCGGCTGATCTCCCCGGCCGAAGACATCGTGATCAGCCCGGCGCAGTTCGCCGACGCCACCTCCATCACCCTGCGCGTGGGGGGGACCGAACTGTGAGCCTGCTGCCTCGCAACGCCAGAAAGTCCGAACGGGCGCTGGAAGACGCGATGCTTTCCCGCATCGACATCGGCGCGGTGGGCACGCTGCGCGATCCTTGGACCTGCCCCGCCGACGTTGTGCCGCACCTCGCCTCTGAACTGGACATCAGCCACTGGAACCCGGAGTGGACCGAGGCGGAAAAGCGCCAGGCGGTGGCCGACGCGACCGCGTTCCACAAGATCAAGGGCACGCGCGCGGCGGTGGAGCAGGTGCTTGGCCGCTTTCACTCGGCGCTGTCGGTGACCGAGTGGTTCGAGGCGAACCCGGTGCGCACGCCCAAGACGTTCGAGGTGCGCGCGCCCGCCAACGAAATTCCCGCAAGCTTCCTGACCACGGAAACAGCCGAGGCGATTATCGCTGATGTGGCTGCGGCAAAGCCGCTCAGCACGCACTTCGACTTCGTTCAAAACCTCGACCTCACGTCCGGCATGTTCCTCGCTGCCGGGGGCACGGCAGGCAGCGTCGGACGCGCTGATTACCGCGCCGGGCTCGATCAGTCCCGCGACTGGTCCGCGCTGCTGATGACCGAGGACGGCGAGCCGATCTTCGACGGGGACACCGACAGCTTTCTGGAGACCAACTGATATGGCCCTTGTCCTTCAGCTGACGAACGCTGGCCTGGCTGCGGTTACCGCCGCAGCGGGGACGGCGCAGACTGTCATCGCCGAACTTGGCCTCACGTCCCAGCCCTTCGTTGCTGCGCCCACGCTGACCGCGCTTCCCGGTGAGTTCAAGCGGCTCGAAATCCTGTCCGGGACCGCCGCAGCCCCGAATGTCGTGCACGTCACGGCCTATGACACGTCGGCCGAGGTGTGGAGCGCGAACGGGTTCGGGCTGTATCTTGAAGATGGCACCCTGTTCGGCTCCTACGGCTCAAACGAGACAGTGCTTAGCAAGGCCGGTCTGGCGTTCGCCCTTATGGCGTTCGACATCGCGATCAATGCCGACCTTGCCGCGCTCATCACCTTCGGCGACGCGGAGTTCGTCTGGCCGCCCGCCACGGAAGAACGCCGGGGCATCGCGCAGCTGGCGACGCAAGCCGAGGTCGACGCCGGGTTGGACGATCAGAAGATCGTGACGCCGAGCAGGCTCAAGACGCTGATGAACGCTCTGTACACGACGCTGATGACGGCGATCAATGTTGTAAGCACTGCGGCGGGCACCGCGCAGGCGGGCGTTAACAGTTTGCGCGCCCTGCAAATCACCGGCGGCGGACTGGTGAGCGGTGGCGGCGACCTTTCAGCCAATCGGGTGCTGACCGTGTCGGAAGCAAGCGCGGCCGAAGTCACCGCTGGTACGGCGACGGACAAGGTCATCACGCCGCGCCGCCTCGGGCCGATCTCGATGACGCTCGCGCAGAACGGCTATCTCCGGTTCTTCGGTTTCCAACTGGCATGGGGTCGGTTCTCAGCGGCAGCGAACGCCACCACGGCCGTCGATTTCGTCCAGGCGTTCCCGACTGCCTGCTTTTCCGCTGTGGTCAGCGGCGTGACCAACACCGGGACGGGATCGCAGGACAACACCCCAGCCGTCCTCGTCTCGACCATCACCCGCACCGGCTTCTCCGTCTTCAACGCCGACGATGAGGCCGATGCCACCTGTTACATCGCTGTGGGGTACTGAACATGGCTCGAATTGCAGCGCTCCAGCGCATTCCCGATGGCCAGACTACCGGCAACGAACTGCTTCCCGTCGTCTGGCAGGGGCGGACGATGGGCGCCCCCGTCGCGCAGGTGGTTGCCCCGGCCGCGCAGCCGTTCGTCGATGCGGCTGCCAACGAGGCTCTGGCCGCCAAGCTGGCGAAGGATCAGGTCGCCGATCTCGTCCGGCCGGAGAACATCTTCGTAGACGTGGCTCTTGCCGACGCTGAAGCGGCGGTCGCGGTCGATACCACGTTCAAGCTGGTGGATACCGCATCGGGGTTCGCCGCTGTGCGCAAGCGGGGGCTGAACGGCTCCACGATGTTGTACACCGAGACGACGGGCGAACTGCTGCGCTCGCTGTCCGGGGCAGGCGCGATCGGCGGGCGCGGGCTCAATGGCACGCCGCTGACGTTGCAGCAGCTGCTCGACCGCCGAAATGTTATCCCCTTCGTCGAACTTGGCGGCAAGGCCGATTACGATCCCGAAACCGGCGAGGGTCATGACGATTCGCAGGCGTTCGACAATGCCTTGCTGATCTCGCAGGCGCTGAACATTCCGGTCGCCATCGAGTTTGCGCCGAACTCCAGGATCAAGGTCACCCGCGACATTTGGGCGTGGTCCGGCATGCGCCTGTTGGGCGACGAAGCGTACACCCCGACGATCTATGGCATCTTCACCGAATCGGGCCACCGCATCATCGCGTCCAACCCTGAGGATCCGACGCTCCTTAAGGACATCCAGATCTGGGGCATTACCCTGTATCGCGGTGGGCGGCTGCCTGACGGGGATACCCGCACCCTCCACAAGGAACACGGCCTCCTGCTCGACAACATGAACGGGTGTCACATCGACATCCGCGTTCACGGCGATGAAGGCGCGATCGGCGGTGCATGCGGTATTTCCGCCTTCTATCCGGAGAACCGCCCTTCCCAGAAATGTTTCGTGAAAGTGCAGGTCGAATACGGCGGCAACTTCGCGCTCCAGTTCGGCAACGTCAGCACCGGCACGATGGAACTGGTCAGCGGCAAGAAGTGCCATCGCGAGGTGATTGGGCTGGAGCCCTACGCGCTCGACAAGTACCGCTTCGAAGCCTCGGCGGTTGCTTCCGACGTGCTGTATTGGCCGGATCACGGCCTGCCGCTGGGCTACCCGCTGATCTACTCTCGCGAAGGCGCCACCGCGTTCTCCGGACTGGTGGCCAAGTCGAACTATTACTTCGCCGTGCCGGTGGACAAGGATCACATCCGTATCGCCGACAGCAAGGAACAGGCCCTTGCGAACGTGCCCATGGCGTTCGGCTCGGCGACCAATACCACGGACAAGCATGCCTTCATCGTGTGCGGCGTCCTGCGCAACGTCACGGTCAAGGCAAGCAATATCGACACCGGCGACGTGGTCGCGGGCGGCTCGGGTACCGGCAGCGTGATCATCACCGCGACCTCCGGCGGTTACACCGAAGGCATCAGCATCGAGCGGCTCAACATCATCGAGCGCAACCCGACCAGCGGGACGATCGGCATCGCGATCTTCGGCGCAAAGGGCTGGACGATCGATGGTGCAGAACTGGTGGGGCAGAATTCCCGCGCAGTCTGGGCGGGCAAGGGGACGGTCAACAGCATCAAGAATGCCAGTGGCGACATCAGCCCCAAGGCGCAGAACGGTGCTGCCTTCGGCCTGCAGGTTTCGTGCGAAGGTGTGATCCGAGGTGTGACGGCGCGCGAATTCAAGGGCATCGGCATTGATATCGATGGCGACGTGATCGTGGAGGAATGTCATCTGCGCTCCACCGTCGCGACCGGCCCGGCCATCACCTTCACTCAGGACAGCGAGGTCAACCGACAGCCGCTGGCTCTGCGCTGCACGGCGAAGGTCCCGGCGACGATCCCGTTCGCCACCAAGGATAGCAACGGCGCTGTAGTCGGTCCGATCCTGCGACAGGAAGGCTGTCGCAACCTCAATAACGAGCGCAATCGGATCGACTTCAAAAGCCGCTGGCGGGTGGAGCAGCAACTGGGCAAGGGATTGTCCAGTGTGGCAGCGGCCGGGACGGTGGACGCGGACAAGACCACGCTGGTGACTTTTACCAACGCCGATCCGGGGCGCGGGCAATCTACCTTTTCCGGCCGTGTGCGCATCACCGCGCGCCAGACGCTGGGCGTCAATACCAACACGGCTGTCTATGAACTGGACATCATCAAAAGCGCCGCCTCGGCAACACTGACTGTACAATTGCTTCGCTCGACCGGCCTCACAACCGGCGGTGGCCAAAGCCATCCGTCCTTCGTGTTCGGCCCCAACTCTGCAGGCGCGCTCGGCGTTGCCGTCGTCGGGCAAACCGCGACCAACCCGGCATCGCTTGGCCCACCATTGGAATGGAACTTCGATCTCGAAGTGACTGGCGATCTGGTGGCGTCGTGAGAAGCGCGCTCGACCACCTGCCGGAATGGCTCAAGCTGTCGATCGACGCCGCGTCCTTCACCGCCCTGCTGGGGAGCCTGACCGCAATGCTTCCCTCCATCGCAGGCCTGCTCACCGTCATCTGGACGCTCATGCGCATGTACGAGACCGCGCTGACGATCCGCCAGAAAACCAAGGAGATTGCCAATGCTCGATCGTCTGAAGACGCGACTGGTTAAGGACGCGAGGGACTGGTGGAAATGGTCCAGCGTGCGCTTCGCCGTTGTAGGCGGTGCGCTGGTGAGCTGGGCCGCATCCGATCCGGCCGGGCTGGTCAAGATGCTGCTGGCGCTGCCCGCTTGGGCGCGCCCGCTGGTTGGCGTGGCACTGGCCGCGACGGCCATCGGCCTGCGCCTGACCCAGCGTAAGGAGGCCGCCGATGTCCGGTAATGCCAAGGGGCTTTCGCCCACCGCAAAGGGCGGCACGCTGGCCGCGATCGTCGGCGTGCTGTCAGCCACGATGCTGCTGGTGGAGACACCGAAGGAAGAGAGCGGCCGCACTGTCACCGTCGCCGTGGCGCAGGACGGGCAGGCCAGCGTGCGGCACGTCGCCGGTCCCCAGTACCTGAAACCATACCTCGACATCGCAGGCATCCCCACGGCCTGCGATGGGATCACCGCCGGGGTGAAAATGGGCCAGCGCTATACCGAGGCGCAGTGCGCGGCGCTGCTGGAACGTGAGCTGGTGAAGCATGCAGAGGGCGTGATGCGTTGCACGCCGACGCTGTCGGGCACCGGGCGCGACTATCAGCGCACCGCTGCCGTCCTGCTGGCCTACAACATCGGTGTCGGCGGCTATTGCGGCTCCACCGTGGCGCGGCGCTTCAATGCGGGCCAGTGGCGCGCCGGTTGCGACGCCTTCGGCATGTGGAACAAGGCGCGGGTCAACGGCACGCTGCGGCCGGTTGCTGGCCTGACCGCACGGCGTGGCCGCGAGCGCGCCATCTGCATGAAGGGGCTGTGATGGCCTGGAAACTTGTCACCCTCATCGCTGGCGTTGCCAAAACCGGCCTGTCACGGCTCCTCAGGCTCATCTGGAACCATCCGTGGCCTCTGGCGTGCATAGCCTTGCTATTCCTCGTCTCGAGCCTCCGGAGCGAAAAAACAGAAGCACTTGCCCAGCGTGACGCCGCGCGCACCTCGCTCGCCAAGGAAAAGGACGGCCGCAAGGCCGACCGAGCCGATTGGGCTCGACAGGTCGCCGATGCCGTTGCCGCGAACAAGGCGGCCGAACGCAAATCACAGGAGATCGCTACCGATGCCCAAAATTCCCACGATGCGCTGGCGGCCGACAATGCTGGCCTGCGCCGCTTCATCGCTGCTAACCGCCTGCGGGGCGAAAGCCATTCCGCCACTGCCGCCGTCGCCACCGATGATCTCGGTGCCGCCGTTCCTGATGCAGCCACCACCGGCACCGTCGTGGCGACAAGCGAAGCCGACCTCGTTACCTGCGACGCGCTCTACCGCTACGCCCGCCCTGCCTACGAGTGGGCGCACGGCCTGATTGCTAAAGGGCTGGCGGCGCCGCCCGATCGTTGACGGCGCCAACCGGCATAGGGAATACCCCGCCATCCGATGGGTGGCGGGGTTTTTCGTGTCAGTAGCTGAGCCAGTCCAGCTCCGCGTCTTCCACCGCCTCGAACATGTCGCCGTCGGCGCCGCAGGCATTCAGCCGCGCGCGAACCGCATCGGGATCGCCATCGAGCGGAAAGGCAGGGTCCGCCTTCGCCGCCTTAACCAGCTTGGCGAGCAGGCCATGAGGCGGTTGACGTACCAGCCATCGACCGAACGTGCCGCGCTCGGCCGGGCTTTCCACGCGGCCCATTTCGCGCAGTCGGCTATCCTTGGGAGCGGGGGTGAAGGCGCGGAAGTCGGTTGGCTTGGTGATGTCCTGCCATGAGCCGCCACCGGCCGCGATCCGGCCGACCTCGCGGCGCAGATCGTCCAGGCTCTGTCGATGCTCGCTCATGATCTCACCCTTCGCACGGCGCGCTTCCATTCGTGCTCGCTGGGTAGCGGAAGCTGGAAGTCAGCCTCCGACCACGGCACATATTCAATCCGGACGGCGCGGACGCGGCGTCGTGAGCGCGACGTGCAAATCCGGCACCAGAAATGCCGCCGCGCTGCGGCGAACGTGTCATCCCACCGACGCTGCCGGAAATGCCACCACAGGCCATGCGGATCGAAGGTGGACGTATGCCCGCAACGGCAGACCGGCTTGACGGCATAGTGCCCGAGCGCGGCTTCAAAGATGTCAGTCGGGATCGGGCCATTCTTACCCCAGCGCATGTCCTGTCGTTCCGATTCGCATGCCTGCGAGCATGAACATAAAGAGAACATCGGCGCAAGTCGGATGCGGTTGACAGAGCCGAGCAGCGGAAGATGATAGGGCGATGTGCAACCTGTACCGCATGAACGCTTCCGGTGCCGAAGTCGCCAACCTGTTCCGCGTCGCAGCGGCACAGGGCGGTAACTTCGCGGCTGAGGTCTATCCCGGATACACCGGCCTTGTCGTGGAGGGCGGGCAGGCGCGCGCGATGAGCTGGGGCTTTCCCCTCGCCCTGCGCAGCAAGAAGACCAACGCCCTGCTCAAGCCCAAACCCGTGAACAACGCGCGCGAAGACAAGCTGGGCACGGCGTTCTGGAAGGACAGCTTCACAAAGCGCCGTTGCCTGATCCCGGTGACCGCCTGGGCGGAAGCAGAGGGCGCGAAAGGGCAGATGACGCGCACATGGTATTCCCAGCCCGATCAGCCGCTGTTCGCCGTGGCAGGCGTGTGGCGGCCGACAGCGGAGTGGGGCGATGCCTATTCGATGGTCATGGTCGATGGTTGCGAGCAGATGGCCGACGTGCATGACCGCATGCCGACAATCCTTGAGGCGTCCGAATGGGAACAGTGGACCAACGGGACGCCCGAGGAAGCGTTCGCGCTGTGCCGGGTGTGGACGGGGCCGCTGGCCGTGGATCGCACGCCCGAGCCGTGGTTCAAGGCGCGATCGGCCTTTAACGCCAGCGGCGGGCCACACCTCGTCTGATCAGGTATTCGCCCGCATCCCGTCCGTTGACGGTCAGGCGAGCAAGCGTGCGGCCGTAATCATCGGTGCCAGTGCGCTCGATCGCGACGCGGCCGGAAGCGAGGAAGGCGTCAAGCGTGGCGCGGCTGTCATCACCGGCCTGATAGTCGCACCACGGCGGGTTGCGCGAGGCTGCGAGGCGGCGCAGGGACTTCGCGGAGCACCGGGGCGATCCGGTAACCTCGGGTGCGTCAATCCCGACCAGGCGCACGCGCTCCCCATCGCACAGACGAACGGTGTCGCCGTCATGGACGGTGGCGATGCAGGCTGCGGCGGCAGCGGCCAGTATCAGGCTCATGTCAGCCTCGCCTCTGAGCGATGCGCGACTTGCCCTTCTTCACGAACAGATCGTCCAGCGCCTCTCCAAGCAGTGCCTGTATCGTCGATCCTTCCTCGGCCGCGAGGATACGCAGCTGCGACGCGACTTCGGGCGGGAAGTGCCCCCCGATCAGGCGCGTGGTGCCACGGGCTGTCTTCGCCTTCGGTTCGGCCTTGGCCTGTGATCGCGGCGCGCGCGAGGCGCGAGCGGGTTTCTGCTTCGGGGTATCGGCCGGGGCGGCTTCGCCCTGCGCTTTCGCGCGGTCCAGCATGGCTTGCAGGGAGTTGCCGGTCATCTCAGTTAGTCCGCTCATTGTATAGGGCTATAGCTGTATAGGCGTATAGCTTTGCGATTTCATCTGCTGCCACACCGGCAGGCTCAAATTCCTGCACCGCGCGGCCGGATGCCTGGGCGCGGAAGAACGACTTGCGGTTGCCGATCGTCACCGGGCAGACCGGCGCGCCTAGTTCGGTGATGGCCTCGATCGCGTCGGCCGTCTCACGGCCCTGCGGAGGCACGAACGTCAGCACGACGGCATGGGGCTTTGCCTGCTGGCGCACCACGTCCAGCGTCTGCGTCATGCTCATCGTGTCGAATACGGCGGTGCGGGTGGGGACGATCACGAAGTCTGCATGCCGGGTTGCTTCGAACGTGACATCGCGGGCGACCGCTGCACCGTCGATGATGACGAGGTCGGTCCCGGCGTCGGCGCAGGCCTTGATCATGGCGCCGATCCGGACAGGCTGGACGGATATCACGGCGGGCGTGTCACCCTCGCGCACGTCATGCCAGAACGATGCCGTGGCCTGCGGGTCGATGTCGATGATCGCTGCGCGCTTGCCGTCGCGCTCGGCCGCGACCGCGAGGCAGGTTGCGAGCGTCGTCTTTCCGACCCCGCCCTTTTGCGAAAGAACTGCGAGAACCTTCATGGGCAATCCTATAGGTGTATAGTGCTATACACTTATACACCTATAGGATTTCACTGTCCAAGGCTTTGGGCTCGCGCGTGGGCGCTATTCGCTGAGCATGTCGAAGATGATTTCGGCGATCATGTCGTGATCCTCTGGGGCGAACCCCAGCAGCACGCGCTCGGCGTACTTCGTGCGCACCGTCTTGCCAGCCTCGGTCTTCCCCACAAAATCGTGGAGGCCGTACTGGTGGGCGCGTGCCGTGCGCGCTACCAGCCCCTCGAAACCGACCGAGACGCTAGAGGGCGTGGCATTGACCTTGAACGACCGCGCCAGACGCATCTTGCGGAACATGCGGCCGCGCTTGGCGGCGCCCTTGTCAGCGGATGACCTGCGCGGCTTGCGCGGTGTCATCGCCGTGCCATCAGGCTGGATGTTGTCGGCGATCCGTTTCGCGTTCGCCTTGCGAATCTCCATTCCGATCTTGCGCGCGATGCGGCGGCGGCGCGCTGGAGACAGCTTCGCCAGTTCGTCGGCGAGGTATCCTTCAAGCTTGGTGAACCCGTCAGCCATCAGGGCGCGACCTGAAACGGCGCATCATCACCATTTACCCAGATCGAGGCGATCGGCCCCTCGTTGGCGCGCAGAGGAACGTCATCGGTCAGAAGTGGAACGTCCTCGTCCACGACGGTGAGTTGCCAGTTGCCGTCCGCCTGCCGGGCGGTGACGATCTCCACCAGCGGCAGCGTGATGGACAGGTCCACCGTACTGGCCGTGATCGCCACGACTTCGAAGGCGAAGCCGGGTCCGTTCGCCGCCAGCAATGAAGGCTGGAAGTCGCGGAGCCATTCGGTGATGGCGAAGAACAGCACGGCGGGTTCGCCGGTATAGTTTTCCGCGTAGATGCTGAGTTCGTATTCCCACGCAAAGCCGTGCTGGCGGCCATTGGTGGCGCGCACGCTGCCCTTCTCAACCCACATGTCCAGGCGGTCAGGATCGACGGCATATTCCGGGGCCATCGCGACGATCGCTTCGCGCAGGAGGGCTGGCTTCTTCATCGGGTCAGTCCCATGCGTTGATCGTCTGCAGCATCACGGCGGCGGCGGGCGGTGGATCGGGCAGCGTGACCAAAGTGCCTTCGGGGAGGATGGTGCCGAGGGCGGCAAGGCCGGGGTTAAGCGCATAGGCCTGCTCGACCACGCCGCCTTCCGTGGTGCCGAGCACACGCCAGCAGATGCGTTCGAGCGTATCGCCCTGGAGCGCGGCGGCCGTGGAGGTCACTGCCGGGCGACCTTGTCAATGAAGGCAAGGAAATCCCGTTCAACCGCGTATCCATCAGTCCCATCGGGAGTGTTTTCCCGGCCGAGCCGAATTCGGTGACCATTGCGCATTGATACGACGAATTCCGGCCCCTCGTTGCCGTCCTGTTCGACTGTCCAGTGCGAGACCTGTTCGAGCACGAACGCTGTTACGCCACAGCGGTAAATGCGCATGGTGAACATCAGATCAACTCCACTACGGTGCGGGTGACACCGAGGATGTCGCGCACGGCGTGGGTGGCGCGGCGCAGGTATTCCTCGGCCGTGGTGGCTTCGGTTTCGGCGCGGGCCTGACCGTCCTGCGTTGCGGTCAAGTCGCGGTGCGTTTCCGACAGTTCGGCCGCCGCGTGGAAGCGCACGGCGCGGGTGTAGATCAGCGTCAGGCGGTGGATGCCGTCGATCTTCCGTTCCGGCTCGATGGCCTGCAGATTGGCTGCGCCCGAGCGCTCCCACCCGGCGCGCCAGTCTGCGAGTTCCCCTTCCACGGTGACCTGCGCGCCATGGATCGCGCCGCGCAAGCGAGGGTGGGTGACCATTTCGCCCAAACGTAAGGCATCGCGCATATCGTTGCAGTCGATGTCCGGATACCAGCCATCGCCGCCCACTACGCTGTTGGCCGGACTGGCTGGTTTGCGCGGCACGGCGATGAATGACGACATGGTCTACCTCGGAGAAAGGGGTGGGGGGTGAGGCGCAGGGGGCGGATTGGGCTGATGCCGTCCGCTCCTGTTCCGCCCCCCGGCGCGGGTGGCGCAGCTGGTTACGCAGGCGGTGTGGAATCGGGGGTAGCGAGCTTCTTCAGCTCGGCCTCTATCGCCTGCTTGAGTTTCTTTGCGCCGCAGCCAGCGTGGAGTGCGATCGCGCGCTCCAGATGCTTGATGGCGGCGGCGAGGAGAGCGGGCTTTCCGCCTGCAACGGCGCTCTCCGCGTTTGGATCGAAGGCGTCGGCGCGCGCCTTGAAGGCAAGGCCAAGGGCCTTTTCCAGCTTGGCGCGGACCTGATCGAAGATGTCGGCATCGGACACAAGACCGGCCGTTGCGTGGAGGACTTCCAGCGAGACGGTGCCGGGCTCAGCTATGCCCGCTTCGGCTACCTGCTCCGCAAAGAGAGTGGCGGGGGTGCGGGTGTAGGGCTGGGGCATTTCGATCCCGGCGAGGAGGACATACTCCCCCAGCTTGAGCGCCAGCGGCCAATCCTGAATATCGACGGCCCACACCATCATGGTCGCCACGATCTCGTCTTGCGCACCGGCGCCCGCGTCGGCCGCGCCTTCGACCCATGCGCGGTACTTGCCGATCATCTCGCGCTTGGTGGCGATCTTCCGTTCCGTCCCCTGAATGTTGCGCAGGGCGTTGAGGTCGATGCCGAGGGCGGCCAGCAGCAGCTGGTATTCGGTGGCGACGGGGCCTTCGGCGGGCATCGGCGCAGCAGAGCCGGATGCGGGGGCGGCGTCGGGACGCGATGCGGCAGCCAGCTTGCGCTGGAAGCTGGCCTGTGCGGGGGAAATGCGAGGAGGCATGGCGGGCTCCGTGAATGGGGGAAACCTGCCCCGCCCGGTGGGATCACACGGGCCGGGCGGGGGCAGGGAAGGCGGCAGCGAAACGTACCGGGGACCGCCGCCTTTTGTCGGGTTACTCGGCGGGCATCGGTTCGATGTTCTCGACCAGGCAGGCGTAATCGAGGTCTTCGATCACGTAGGATTCGTTCGACGAGTTGTAGTCGGTCACCTGATCCAGCTCGGGCTCGTCCTTGATGAGCCGGCGCTGCTTGCCCTCCTGATAGTAGATCGAGAGGTTGTCGAAGCGGGTGATCAGCACCTTGCCGTTCGGGAAGCCCGGCACGCGCGCGGCGGGCAGGCCCCCAAGGCGCTTGGTCGACATGATGACATCGCGTGCGAGCTGCTCGGTCGGAGCATCAGCCGAGTTGATCATCGGGAAGTACTTGTCGTGCAGCAGGTCGCCGCCGACAATGGCGACAAGTTCCGTGTCGTCCTTGGCCCAGCTTGCAAGCAGGGTTTCCTTGGCATCCCACACAAGCGCATCGAGCGTCAGGTAATCGCCGCCGGGGCCGTAGGTCACCTTGCCCGCGACGGCGCCTTCGTCGAGCACGCGAGCGTCATTCTCCAGACGCATCTTCTGCAGCCAACCGACATTGACGTCCGACAGCAGCGGGGTGGTTTCCGGATTGGTGGTAGCGGTGGCGACGGCGGTCAGGCCGTTGAAGCCGATCAGGATACGATCGAGGGCGAAGCGCTTGACGTTGTTGTCGCGCCAGAGCGTTTCGAACTCGGGGAACTTGGCCCACATGTCGATCTTGCCGTAGCGGATCGCCACGTCGAAGTTGGTCTGGACGCACTCGTAGGCGCGATCATCCATCACGCTCGGATCGCGGCCAGCGCGGCGGGTGCCGCCAGCGGTGTTGGTGCGGCTTGCGATCGGGCTGCCGACGCCGAGGCCGAGGAGTTCGCCCTTCATCTCGTCAACCGGGCTGACGTTGATGAGCGTCAGGAACGCGCTCGATTCCTGCACGCGCTGCTGGAGCTTCTGCTGGACGGAGGGTGCGACGGCGAACTTGCGGCGCTGTGCCGTCTCCGCCGTAACGCCGTTCAGCGAGGCGATGTTCTCGACCATCGCATTGAACAGGGCGACAGTTTCATTCTTCATGGGTGTGGTCCTTGGACGGAGAGGGGCAGGCGTCGCGGGGAGAGGGGCTGGATCAGCAGTCGGTGCGAACGGCAGCAGAGCCACCGGTTGCGGGCGTCCGCTGGGTGAAATTGCGCTCGGGCGTCGCATCGACCTTCGCGGTCAGGGCAGTCAGGTCGGCGGTGATCTTCGACAGCGCGGCGGTGCTATCGGTCGAGATCTTGTTGATCGCCGCCGTCATCTGGCCGAACATCGCGCCGAATGCGGCCATCGCATCGCCGGGGATGGGGGCAGGGTCCGCAGCGGGAGCCACAGGCGGGGTGACGGGCTGCGTGGCTTCCTCGGGCTTCGTGGTGAAGCGGTCGAAGAAGGCCTTGGCCGAAGCGAACAGGCCGGTGGGATCGGGGTTGGCCTCTGTCTGCTCGGTCGCGAAGATTTCCTGCGGGATTTCGTGCGCCTGGCACAGCAGGTTGTCGGCGGCGAGCTTGCGGTTCGAATAGAAGCCGGGCGTCTTCGCGGCGAACTCCAGCGCCTCGGTGCCGAACGACGCGGGGCTGTCAGTTGCGGCAATGCCGACAAGGTACGCCTTGCCGGAGCCCCGGCAGTTCTGCCCGATCTCGATCGACGAGTAGAGCTTCTGCTTCTTCTTGTTGATCTCCACGAAGGCGGGGAGCGGCTTGACGGCGGCGAAGAGTGCCATGACTTTCTGCGTGGTGTTGCCCACCGGCAGGTCGATTTCCTCGGCCTTCACGGCGGTAACGTCGCCCAGCATGTCGAACGGACCACCTGGCACGATGCCGCGGAAGTGCTCCATGTTGATGCGCACGCCGTAGAGCGCGGTGTTGAACGTCTCCGCGCAGTCGAGGATGTCCTGCCGCGTGATCTTGCGGCCATCGGTCGTGTCGCCTTCTACGGCCACGCGGAAAAAGCGGTCTGCCATCGGTGTGCTCCGGTCCTTCGGGTTCGCGGCCGCTGCCCGGTGGAACTTGGGCTGGCCTAACTGACTGAAGCCAAAGGACAGGTTTGGAGGCTTCTTCGCAACGCGCGCGCGTTGTGGGCGCCGCGCTCCACAACCCCACCCGTTCGATCGCGGCCGATTTCGCCCGTAGCATGGCCCCATGGCGAGCAAGACGGCACGGATCGAGGACGAAGCGGACGCGGGTGAAAAGCCTGCGGTCGGAGCCGTGCCTGCGATCGTCGCGCGGCGCACGATGGCGCGTTCGCTGTTCTGGCGGGGCTGGACTGTCCAGCAGATCGCCGACGACATGGAGCTGCCCTACGCCACCGTCTATTCGTGGAAGGTGCGGCACAAGTGGGACGACGCGCCCGCCATCCAGCGCGCCGAGGAAGGCACGCTGGAGCGCTACCTGACGCTGCTGGCCAAGGACAACAAGACCAGCGGCGACTTCAAGGAAATTGACCTGATCGGCCGCCAGTTCGAGCGTCTGGCGCGCGTCGCGCGCTACGCCGACGGCGGCAACGAGGCGGACCTCAATCCGGGGCGCTCGAACGGTGCGAAGGCGACCAACGCCAAGAAAGAGAAGGCGAAAAACCTCCTCACGCGCGACATGCTGGCCAAGCTGCGCGCGGATCTCGAAGGCGGGCTGTTCGGCCACCAGCGCGACTGGCTGGAGACGACATCACAGCGAACGCGCATGATCCTCAAATCTCGGCAGATCGGCGCGACGTGGTACTTCGCGCGCGAACGCCTGCTGGTGGCGCTGGAGACCGGCAAGAGCCAGATTTTCATTTCCGCCTCACGGGCGCAGGCGAACATCTTCCGCAACTACATCGTGCAGTGGGTGCAGAAGGTCTGCGGCATCGCCCTGTCTGGCGATCCCATGGTGATCCAGCGTGGCGAGGACGAAGACGGCGAGCCGCTGGAGGCGGTGACGCTCTATTTCCTCGGCACGAACTACCGCACGGCGCAGGGGTATACCGGCGATGTCATCATCGACGAGTGCTTCTGGATTTACGGGTTCGAGGAGCTGTTCAAGGTCGCGTCGGCCATAGCGACGCACGAACACTTCACCCGAACGCTGTTCTCGACCCCAAGCACGCTTGCCCACGAAGCCTATCCCATGTGGACGGGAGAGCGCGTCAACCGGCAGCGAGCAAAAGCAGACCGCTTCAAGATCGATGTCAGCCACGAGGCCCTGAAGCGCGGTGAGCTGGGCGCGGACGGCATCTGGCGCCAGATCGTCACGGTGCATGACGCGATCGAGGGCGGCTTCAGTTTCGTCAAGCTGGAGCAGTTGCAGCTCGATTACTCGCCGGACGAGTTCGACAACCTTTTCCGCTGCATCTTCCTTGATGACAGCCAGTCCATGTTCCCCTTCGCGCTCATGCGGCGCTGCATGGTCGACAGCTGGGACAAGTGGGAGAAGGACTTCCAACCGTACGCCCTGCGGCCCTACGAGGGCGAAGTGTGGCTGGGGTACGATCCCAACGCCAGCGAGAGCGCGACGGCAGACGATGCCGCCTTGGTCGCAATCGCCGCGCCGACGACGCCGGGGGGCAAGTTCCGCATCCTCGAAAAGCAGCGCCTCAAGGGCCTCGACTTCGCGGGGCAGGCCGCCGCCATCAAGGCGATGTTTGGCAAGTACAACGTCACCAAGATTGCAATCGACGTGTCTGGCGCGGGCAGGGCGGTGCACCAGCTGGTGTGTAAATGGTTCCCCGACGCGGTGGCGATCACATATTCCGTGGCGACGAAGACGGCGATGGTCCTGAAGGCGAAGAACGTCATCAGCAGCGGTCGCCTCGAGTTTGAGGCCGGGTGGCTGGACATGATGGCCGCTTTCATGGCGATCCGGCCCGAGCTGACCAAGCACGGCATCACTTACGTTGCGCATCGCGCCGGGGGCGTCGGCCATGCCGACTTGGCCTTCGCCGTGATGCACGCCCTTTTCTTCGAACCGCTCGACATTCTCGAAACCGACGAAGGCGGCTCTACCCTGGAGATTTTCCCATGACCGAGCAGGCCAACCTGCCCGCCACTATCGACGCGCCCGAAACCGGCATGGCGTTCACATTCGGCGAGCCGGAGAGCGTGATTGACCGGCGCGAGGTGTTCGACCTTTTCGAGGTGGCGCACAACGGCAAGTGGTACGAGCCGCCGATCTCGCTGGCGGGTCTCGGCCGGACCTATCGAATGGCTCCGCATCATCAGTCGGCGATCGTTCTCAAGCGCAACCTGCTGGTGGCCAGCTTCGTGCCGAGCGCGCTGTTTCCGAAGGCCGAGTTCGCCCGGTGGGCGCTGGACTGGCTCGTCATGGGCAACGCTTATCTTGAGCGGGTGAACGACCGCGTCGGCCGCGCGGCCGGGGTTCAGTGCTCACCCGCTGCGTATACGCGGGTAGGGATCAAGCCGGGGCAGTTCTGGTGGGTGCCCCGTGCCTATGCGATGTCGGGCGCGGTGGAGTACCCGGCCGGGGCGATCCACCACCTGTCCGAACCGGACCCGATGCAGGAAATTTATGGGATGCCGGAGTACCTTTCTGCGCTGCAATCCGGCCTGCTGAACGAGAGCGCGACGCTGTTCCGGCGCAAGTATTACAAAAATGGCTCCCACGCGGGTTACATCCTGTGCATCACCGACGAGAGTCTGTCCGACAAGGACAGCAAGGCCATCCGGCAGGCGATGCGCGACAGCAAGGGGCCGGGCAATTTCCGCAACTTCTTCCTCCATCTGCCCAAGGGCAAGGAGGGCAGCGTCAAAATCCACCCCATCGCCACGGTCGGCGCCAACGACGAATTTCTGAACATCAAGAACGTCACGGCCGAGGATATGCTGTGCGCCCACCGCGTGCCGCCCCAGTTGATCGGCGTGGTGCCGAAGAACACGGCCGGGTTCGGCAACGTGAAGGACGCGGCTGCGATGTTCTACGAGATGGAGATCGTGCCCATTCAGGAGCGCATGCGCGAGGTGAATGCGTGGCTGGGCACCGAGGCCGTCCGCTTTGAACGGCCTGCCATGGCGCTCGCGCCGACCGCCTAGAGAGTTCTCCCTGCCGGTTGAGGCGGGGGACAGGGGCGTTGCTGCGCCCATGTCCGACGATGCCTGCTCGTCATGATCCCACTCGGTCCCGCCATGGGGCCATCCCGCCTACCGACTCGGCGCGGGAACAAATAAGGAACATATGTAATGCTGTCGAGCCCCATTTCCGCCCTCCAGGCGGTGGAGCCCGTTCGCCCGCTCGCGCCGTACATCGGCGGCAAGCGCCAGCTGGCCAAGCGCCTGGTCGCGCTGATCAATTCGATCGAGCACACCACCTATGCCGAGGTGTTTGTCGGCATGGGCGGCGTCTTCCTGCGCCGGGATCACAAGCCGAAGGCCGAGGTTATCAACGATTGGTCGGAGGACGTGGCGACGTTCTTCCGCGTGATCCAGCACCACTATGTGGCGTTCCTCGACATGATCCGGTTCCAGATCGGCGGACGCGCCGGGTTCGAGAAGCTGCTCGCGCTGGAGCCCAGCTCGCTGACCGACATGCACCGGGCGGCGCGGTTCCTCTACCTGCAGCGCCTTGCGTTCGGCGGGAAGGTCAGCGGCAAGAATTTCGGCGTGTGTGTCGAGCGGCCGTCGCGGTTCGACGTGACGAAGGTCGCGCCTATGATCGAGGCCGTGCACGAACGCCTTGCCGGGGTGACGATCGAGCGCCTGCCGTGGTCGGACTTCATCGCGCGCTATGACCGGCCGGGGACGCTGTTCTACCTCGATCCGCCGTACTACGGCAGCGAGGGCGACTATGGCCGCGACCTGTTCGATCGCGGGCAGTTCGAGATCATGGCCGAGCAGCTGCGCGCCGTGCGCGGCCGCTTCATCCTGTCGCTGAATGACCATCCCGAGGTGCGCCGCATCTTCGCCGGGTTCCAGTTCCGGGATGAGAAGCTGACTTACTCGGTGGGAGCTGGGGCGGCGAAGTCGGTCGGGGAGGTCATCATCACGAACCGATCGGCGCAAAGTGTTGTAGCCTAAACACCACGCGTCATTCATGCTTTCGTTGTATCAGAGCTAGGAGGCCAAATGAGCAGAAATTTTGTATTCACAGTTAAGGAACGTGATGCGGGCGAGCCGTGCTTTTTGTTGTTAGAGCCGCACGTCGATATCGGATTGCCTAACGGTAAGTCGATCACACTGGATTTGCCTAACGGTAGCGACCTCGGCGATGCAAAAGAATTGGCAAGAGTGCTGAACGCATCCGTTGCGGCGGTTCGCCTCAACTGATTGGCGGCAAGCAATGTCAGGGGCTGGGGGGCAACCTCCGGCCCCTTTTTCATGCTCGGCGGGTGCCGCTTGCATGTCTCTCGAATGAAAGAATGTTGCTCGCGGCAGCAACGCCGATCCCCCTACGGTCACCCCGCGCGCGGCGCTTGCCCCCACGCCTCGCCTCCACGCTCTTTGGGCCGGATTTTCGCACGCGAGATCGTCATTGCGCACCCCGGAAAGCCGGTTCGTGGGCCGATCCTCGGCCGGGGACGCCGCTTCGCGTCGCCTTGGCGCTTTTTTGCACGCGCCTTCCGGTTACGCGCCAGTTTGGAAATGGCAGATTGATGCAGTCGCGCGCCCTAATTGATGTCAGGCCGTTTGCTTCAAAGCTTTGAGGAACTGGGCAGCAGGGAAGGTCCGATTTCCGAACGGGAGAGGTTGGGATGCGGCGACAGAAAACATCGCCTCGCCAATCTCTTCGACGCCCATTTTGCGCGCTGTTTCAAGCAACACCAACGCTCGCTCGCCCATAACGCTGGCGTGATCCTCGTCGTGACCCTGATCCCGCAGTTCATGACATGCGTCGACCAACGCTCGTTCCATAGGTCCGAAGCTGGCGGCGAAGTCGTAATCATCGCGCGTAATGGTGCCAAGGCCTGGAAGACGCACCGAGGGCTGGGCAATTTTGCTTAAAAGCACTTCGTGCGCAGACTTAAGCTCACTCACCGTCACGATAGGAACGCCGCTCTTTAGCCTTGCTTGTCTCGACATCTTAACCTCGGATTTCAATAGGAAATCAGACAATACCCTGACCACATTTCCGCATAAACCGCCATGGGAAGTTTGGCACGGCCTTTGCTCTTGCCCCCCCGGATACCCTGGGCGGCGCAGCCGCCCTTGCGCGCCATCTCCGATGACGCTTCGCTGAGTGCGGGGAACTAACTTCTAGGCATGGGGGCAATACAAACTTGACGCCTGAGGGCGCCCTAAGCGCCCTCAGTCCTTTCTCTTAAAGTTCTGGAGCCGGGGTACAATGCCAAGTTGGCACTCGCACTAGGTGCAGAAGAAAGACCGAGCATTTCCGCGTGTTCCCGGCGTGCATCGCCATCATCGCCGTACATGTGAGAGGCAATGGCAGCGGTCGATGCGCCAGCGAGTGAGCGGCGCTCGGCCTGCTCGCCTCGGCCACTGCCATTCCATGCGCTGGTCAGGCCTTTCAACATGCGTTCCGCCTTGATGGCCATGCGGTTGGGCACCGGGCCTGATCCCTGCAGAACCTTGCCGACCTCGCGCAGCTTGTTGCCTAGCTTCTGCCGGAGGGTACGAATCATCTCGATCGGAAGCTCTGTAAGGTTGATAAAATAAGAGTTGCTCGTCTGATGTCGCTGTGGGCCTTCGCCCTTCGCATTGCCCGTCTTCACCGTACGGCGTACCCAGTCGATAATCTTAAGGGAACGCAGGACTTCCAACTGACGCACAACGGTGCGCCTGGATAAGCCGCATTTGTCTGTGATGGTGTTGAGGCTGGGGTCGCACCGAGCAGTTTTCTTGTCCATCAGGCTGAGGAGGGTGCGCAAGATGCGATCCGCATTTGAAGAAATGGGCAAAGTTTTTCCAGCCTCGCGCGTGTGTTGCGAGTATTTCTGGACGGTTGCGCTGTAGACTTCGCTGAACTTGAAGAAGTGCGCGTCCTTCTCGCTAGGGGTCCAGCAGACGTTGGACACTTGCGCGCGCGCATCGTCGATGTCGTAGCTACGACGCCACGGCCCCCGCGCTTCGCTTCCGCCCTGAGCCTGCGCGAGCAGCGCGCCGATTGACGACGCGCTCACGTCCGGTCTCCCCGGACTTCGCGCGCCATGGCCGGTGTTCCGGCAACAGCAAGTGTGGCTCGGCCGTGCCTTCCATCAGCAAGTCGGCCCACTGTTGCGCCAGCTCGCGCCGACGGGGCCGATACATGGCGCGGTTGTAGATCGGCTCGACGCCTTGCTGTGCGTGCGCAAGCATGAGGTCGATGATGGCGCGGTCGCGCTCCTGATCCTCCAGCGCGGCACGTTCGTTCATCACCGTCGAGAAGGTCGATCGCCAGCCATGCGGCACGTGAATGCCGGTGAAGCCCGCTTCCCGATAGAGCTTGCTCAGCGTGCTGTCGCTGATCGGCTTCTTCCAGCCTCCCACGCCGGGGAACAGCCAGAATGGCCCGTCGTTCGAACGACAGGCCGGGCTCTCCGAAATCGCAGCCCGCGCCGTCGCGGCAGCTTGCTGCGACAGCGGGATGACGAACTCCCACGTGATGTCGCGCTTCTGCCTGCGCGTGAGCTTCATCTTGGACGCAGGGATACGCCAGATGGGATCGGGACCGTCCAGCCCCTCGAACTCGTCTCGCTCTGCCAGTCGCGCTACGCCCGGCCGCGCTGCCGTCAGCGCGAGCAGCCGCGAGGCAAGCAGGGTTGACCAGTACGTCCCCGGTAGTGCCTCGATTTCCGTGAGCAGCTTCTGCGCCTGGACAACCTGCACCATAGCCGGGCGCAAACGTGAATCGGTCGGGACCAATGCCTTCTTGATGATCGCTGCCGGATCGGCTTCCGCCACGCCTGACGAGATTGCCCACACGAACACGTCCGAGACGTGATTGCGCACGCGGTGCGCCATGTCGTGGGCGCCGTGCTTCTCGATCTTGCGGATCATTTCGAGCACCATCGGCGCGGTGATACTCCGGATGGCCTTCGACCCGAGCGACGGGAAGACATGCTTCTCCAGTCTGCTGAGGATAGCCGCACCGTAGCGTGGAGTGAGTGACCCCTGCTTCACTTGGTGCCAGGCACGCGCCACCTTCTCGAAGCTGTCGAGGGCGTCGGCGATCGCCTGCGCTTTGCGCTGCTGCTTCTCGGCCGAGGGGTCGATACCGTCGCGGACTTGCATCTGCGCCCGATCGCGCGCGGCACGGGCTTGTGTGATGGAGACCTCCGGATACGGACCGATGGCCAGCACCTTCTCCTTCCGCGCGAAGCGATACTTCAAGCGCCAGAGCTTGGAGCCGTTCGGCCGGACGAGAAGGTAGAGCCCCCGCTCGTCCGAAATCTTCCGATCCTTCTCGCCCGGCACCGCCTTTCGGCAGGCTGCGTCCGTCAGCAAGCGCCGATACCCCCGATACCCCCACGAGTACCCCCGCGAAGGGTGCGCTTGGGTGAGACAGGGTGAGACGGCATGAGACGCGAATGCCAGAAAAACCGACGCAAAAGCAAGGGGCTTGCGCTTCGGCGAGACGGGATGATTTTGGAGATTGGATGCCCCGCGAGGAGGCAGATCGGGCTGATTGCAGGGGTCTTCGGGC